>RGQD01000517.1 GCA_010030205.1 Betaproteobacteria bacterium | reverse complement strand
GCCGGCGGCGTGACCGTGAGCTACTTCGAGTGGGTGCAGGACTTCTCGTCCTTCTTCTGGACCGAAGACGAGATCAACGTCAAGCTCGACCAGGTCCTGATCGGCGCGCTCGGCAAGATCTGGGACCAAGCCGACCAGCACCACATCAGCCTGCGCACCGCTGCGTTCGCCGTGGCCTGCGAGCGCATCCTGATGGCTCGGCAGGAGCGAGGTCTGTACCCTTAGCCGCTGCCGGCCAGTACGCGTCGGACGAACGCACTCACTCGTCGTCGTCCTTGTACTCCTTGGGCAGGTGGTGGGCGATGCCCTTGTGACAGTCGATACAGGTCTTGCCGGCGTCTTTGGCAGCCATGTGCTTCTTGTAAACGCTCTGCTTCTGGATCTGACCGCTCATCGCGTCGAAGCTGTGGCAGTTGCGGCATTCCTGCGAACCATTGGCCTTCATCCGCTCCCATTCGTGGCTGGCCAACGTCATGCGCTTGGCCTCGAACTTCTCTTGAGTGTCGATCGAGCCCGTCAGCTTGCCCCAGATCTCCAAAGCGGCCTTGGCCTTTCGCACCATCTTGGGCCCCCATTCGTGCGGCACGTGGCAGTCCGAGCAAATCGCCCGCACACCGACCCGGTTGGTGTAGTGGATGGTCTCGCGGTACTCGCCGTAGACGTTGTCGCGCATTTCATGGCAAGAGATGCAGAACTCCATCGTGTTGGTCGCCTCCAGCGCGGTGTGGAAACCGCCCCAGAAAATAATGCCCCCGCCAAAACCGACGACCAGCAAAACCAGCATCGACCACTTCGCGCTGGGCCGGCGCAGGGCCGTCCAGCAGCGACGGATGAATCCGGGGGTGTCCTGGCTCATACAGTTCTCTTTCGGGTCGCTGGCGCGAGGGTTTAGCGCCAGCTGTACTGGTAGGACACCGCCAAGGTGTGCACGTTGTAG
Source organism: Betaproteobacteria bacterium (assembly GCA_010030205.1). Lineage (GTDB taxonomy): Bacteria > Pseudomonadota > Gammaproteobacteria > Burkholderiales > Burkholderiaceae_C > Pseudaquabacterium. Next base: position 1,418 of record RGQD01000517.1, on the reverse strand, counting down.
GTCGGCACCTTCTCGTTGGTGGGCAGCACGCCGCTCAGGCCGCCGGCCTGAAGACCGTCATAGGCCCAGTCCTGCGCCACGAGGTGTTGCCAGCTGTAGCCGATGCGCACCGCTTGCTCCTTGGTCAGCGTGTAGCGACCGCTCAAGCGCAAGGCCGTGATGTCGGTCTTGACCGTGGGCAGCGCCGTGGCCGGGATGTAATAGGCCGCGATGGTCCCTGCCGCAGCGCCTGCCACCGCCAAGGGGTTGTTGGCATAGTTGCCGCCGTTCATGCCGATGTCCGAGCGCGCCTGGCTGAAGCTGATGCCGCCTTGCAGGTCGAGCTTGCCGCCGACCAGGTTCTTGCGCGCAAAACTCAGGCCCAGCGTGTCGACGCGGTCGCGCATGTCAGCCTGCCAGTCCAGGCAGGGATCGACCTTGTTGCTCGCATTGCGCAGCGCGATGGTGGCGAAACAGCCGCCCGAGATCGCTGTGAATCCACCCACGTTGGCTGCCGTGCTGTTGGCGGTATAGGTATTGCCAACGCTGCGCGAACGCTGGTCTTCGGAGGTCGCGTACAGCGTCAGCGCGGTGTTGTCGTCGGGGTTCCAGGTGCCGTCAAGGTTGACGGCCAGGCTGCGGGCGCTGGTCAAGCCATAGACCGAACGGCTGCTGCGCAGCTTGTCGCGGTTGCGGTCGGCCAGGTTGAAGCGGCGCATCCCGGGCAATTCGCTGATGCGGTTCTGGTTGCCGTACAGCGAGTTGGACAGCGCGTTGTTGTTGGCAAAGACGAAGGCCTGCGCCGACCCGGCCGTCGGCAGCGGGTTCAGACCCAGCTGCGGGCCGTAACCCGTCAGGCCCAGCGCGGTCAGCGTGCCATAAGCTGTCGACCCGCCGGGCGCGCCGGTAGGTGACAGATTGGCCGCTGGCACCAGGGCCAGGAAGGCGTTCTCGTTGTAATCGACGCTGCGGTGCGCGCGGGACAAACCGATTCGCGCGCCCAGGTTTTCCAGCGCGTTCAGACGCCACTCCGCGCGCAGCGTGGCCTCGCTGCTGTTGTTGGCATCGACACAGGCAATCCAGGTGCCGCTGCAATAGCGGTCCATCTTCTGCAGTTCGGCACCCGCCTTGATGGCCTGGCCGCGGGCCAGCGCGTAGTCGGCGTCCAGGTTGAACTGGTTCAGCCGCTTGCTGTAAGGGCGGTTGGCATTGAGGTTGGCATTGCTGCCCAGGCCAGGGAAATAGGCCGCAAACACCGAGGTGCCACTCTTGAGTTCGCCAGCGTCGTAATAGCCGAAAGTGTTGACCGGCGTGCGGTTGTCACGCTCGTCAAACTTGTAGGCCGCGGCCAGGGTCAGGCCTTTGATCGGCCGGCTCACCAGCTTGAGGTTCAGCCCTTGGCTGACGACCAAGCCCTGCGCCGAGGACACCGGCACCAA
>RGQD01000516.1 GCA_010030205.1 Betaproteobacteria bacterium | reverse complement strand
GACTGGACCGAGGAATGAGCCTTGAGTTTTCCAGCAGCCTGGAAAACTCGACCGAGCAATGAGGCCTGAGTTTTCCAGCAGCCCGGAAAACTCAAGGCCGGTTGCCGCCACGCAGCTCGCTGGGGTAGACTCGCGCGCATGGCTACACGAGGACGCCCGAAGGGCATAAGCAATTTTCCCAACAAGGCCGAGCTCAAGCTCGATGTCGCGGCCTGGATCGCGTCCAGCAAACCGCTGGCGCAATGGTGCGCACTGCCGGGGCACCCAAACGCTGCGACGATCGGCGAATGGCAGCGCGAAGACCCAGAGTTCGCCATAGCGTACGCGCGCGCACGGGATACTGGATACGAGATCATTGCGCAGGATTGCATGCGGCTGATTGATACTCAGCCGTTGGAGGTCCACGACGACCTGGGCAATAAACGCTACGACCCGGGCAGTATCTCGTGGCGCAAGAATCAGACGGACGTCCGCCTGCGCCTGCTCGCCTGCTGGGACCCCAAGAAGTACGGTTCGCGTCAGAATGTGACGGTGGACGACTCGAAGGTCGAGCACGTGGTGAGCTTCGACATATTCGGCGAGCTGCTCAAGAACATGGCGCTCAAGCGCCAATCAGAGGATTAAATGGACTCCCAGCACCTGATCGACATCGGCCTGGGGATCACGTCCGCAGTCACAGGATGGTTTGCCCGCGAGCTCTGGTCGGCGGTGAAAGAGTTGAAGGCCGACCTTGCCAAGTTGTCGGTGGAGCTGCCCAAAACTTACGTGACGCGCGACGACTACCGATCAGATCTGAAAGAGATCAAGGAGATGTTGGGTAAGATCTTCGACCGGCTCGACGGCAAGGCCGACAAGTGACGCTCACCGAGCAGCTCCGGCGCGACGAGGGCACCGAGTCCTGCGCCTACCAGGATTCGCTCGGGTACTGGACGATCGGCGTCGGGCGCCTGATCGACGCACGCAAGGGCGGCGGCCTGTCGAACGAAGAGATCGACTACTTGTTGGACAACGACATCAAGGCCAAGACCGCCGAGGTCCTGCGAGCCCTGCCGTGGGCTGCGAGGCTCTCAGAGCCCCGTAGAGCGGTCCTGGTGAACATGGCCTTCCAGATGGGCACCAAGGGCCTGCTGGCCTTCCACAGGACCCTGGGCAGCGTTGAGGACGGCCAGTACGGCGAGGCCGCGCTGGACATGCTCGACAGCACCTGGGCGAAGCAGACGCCCGCCAGGGCGATGCGGCTGGCGACGCAGATGGAGACCGACAAGTGGCAGTAGATCCGCTGACCGCCGGCATCGAGCTCGCCACCGCAGCGATCGCCCGCATCTGGCCGGACAAGAGCGCAGCCGAGGCGGCGCAGCTCGCTGCCCAGGTGGCGATCGTCCAGGGCCAGCTCGACACCAACAAGGCCGAGGCGGCCAGCCCGAGCGCGTTCACTTCAGGTTGGCGCCCAGCGATAGGCTGGGTCTGCGCGGCGGCGCTGGCCTGCCAGTACATTGCGCGGCCCCTACTGCAATGGGCCGGCATCGTGTCCGGGCACGCATGGCCGGCGCTGCCGGGCATCGACAACAACCTCTGGGAGCTCATGCTCGGCATGCTCGGGCTCGGTGGCTTGCGCTCGCTGGAAAAAATTAAGGGCGCCGCGTAATGCTGGAGCTGCTCGAAGACCCGGCGGTCCTCAAGCAGTACTCGCAGCTACCCGCAGCGCAGCGGGCGGCGTTCGACTGGCGCGCGCGCTGGCTCATGAAAGCGCACAAGCACCAGATCGAGCCGCCGGGGGACTGGTGGAATTGCTGGTTGCTTTGTGCGGGAAGAGGCGCCGGCAAGACCCGGGCAGCCGCCGAGACACTGGGCTGGTGGGCCTGGGAGCAGCCCAACACCCGCTGGCTGGTGTCGGCGCCCACCAGCTCCGACCTGCGCAGCACCTGCTACGAGGGCGACAGCGGCCTGCTGGCGGTCATCCCGCCGGTGCTGGTGGCGAAGTACAACTCGACGCTGCACGAGCTCACGCTGACCAACGGCACGCTGATCAAAGGGATACCGGCATCGGAGCCCGAGCGGTTCCGGGGTCCGCAGTTCCACGGCGGCTGGCTCGACGAGCTCGCGGCCTGGGAGTACCTGCAGGAGAGCTGGGACATGATCCAGTTCGGCATCCGCCTGGGCACCCACACCAAGCTGATCGCGTCGACCACGCCAAAGCCCAAGGACGTGGTGATGGCGCTGATCGACCGCGACGGCGACGACGTGGTGGTCACGCGCGCCAGCACGTACGCCAACATCAAGAACCTCGCGCCATCGTTCCAGAAGCAGATCCTGCAGTACGAGGGCACGAAGCTGGGCCGCCAGGAGATCCACGCCGAGATCATC
>RGQD01000515.1 GCA_010030205.1 Betaproteobacteria bacterium | reverse complement strand
GCTGCTGATCGTCGGCGGCAACGACACCACGCGCAACTCGATGACCGGTGGGCTGCTGGCGCTGCACGACCACCCCGACCAGTACGCGAAGCTGCGTGCCAACCCGGCGCTGGTGGATTCGCTGGTGCCCGAGATCATCCGCTGGCAGACGCCGCTAGCCCACATGCGCCGCACCGCGGTGGCCGATGCCGAACTGGGTGGCAAGCGCATCAGCAAGGGCGACAAGGTCGTCATGTGGTACCTGTCGGGCAACCGCGACGAGCGCGTGATCCAGGACCCCGACCGCTTCATCATCGACCGCGCGCGGCCTCGCCAGCACTTGTCGTTCGGTTTCGGCATCCACCGCTGTGTCGGCAACAGGCTGGCGGAGATGCAGCTGGCGATCCTGTGGCAAGAGATCCTGAAGCGCTTCCCAGTGATCGAGGTCGTCGGGCCGGCCAAGCGGGTCCGATCGAATTTCGTCCGCGGCTTCACCGACCTGCAAGTTCGAATCCCTGGCTGATCCGCAATGAAACAAAGCACTGCAGCTCCACGCCTTTTTCAGTCGAGACACCATGAACAAGCTTGAGACCCAGCTGCAAGACGCGCTCGCCAAGCGCTTCGGCAGCGCTGTTGACGTGCCGGCCGATCTGCCCGGCTTGGACAGCTTGCTGCGCATCGTCGAGCAATCGTCGCAGCGGCGCTGGGCGGACACCGCCGTGCCGCCCGAATTGACGCGTCTGCTGGCGGCCTGCGCGCTGTGCGCGCCGACCAAGAGCTACCTGCAGCAGGCCGACATCGTCGACGTGCGCGATACCGCGCAGCGCGCCGCGCTGACGGCGCTGACGCCCAGCATGCCCTGGCTCGCTGACGCGCCGGCGCTGCTGGTGTTCTGCGGCAACGGCCGGCGCTTCAAGCGCTTGTTCGAGCGCGCGGGCCAAGCTTTCTCGAACGACCACCTCGACAGTTTCTTCAACGCCACGGTCGATGCGTCGCTGGTGATGATGAACTTCATCAACGCGGCGGCTGCGGTAGGCCTGGTGAGCTGCCCCATCAGCCTGCTGCGCAACCAGGCCGATAAGCTGGCGCAGATCCTGGCCTTGCCTGAGCGGGTCGTCCCGGTCGCCGGCCTGTGCATAGGCTACCCGGCGGCGCCAACAGCCTTGAACCCCAGGTTGCCGCTGGCAGCCACCTTCCACACCGACCGCATCGGCGCCGTCGATGACGACCCGGCCGTCGACGACTTCGATGCGCGCTACATCGCCGCTCGCGCCGAGCAGTCTGGCGGCGCCGCGCCGCCCAGGGCCTGGTCGACGGAACGGCTGCACCAGTACAGCGCATCGCAGCGCGACGACTGGGGCCGCTTTGTTCGGGCCCAGGGCTTCGACCTGCGCTGAAATCCTTCACCCGTCCACCGGGATGCCACGATGAAAACCATGTCCCATGCTGCCCCCCACCCAAGCGCCTGGCAGGGCGCGCAGATGCAGCAGCGCGACGACTGGGTTGTTCACCTGACGCCGGCGCACAACCGCGAGTTGAATGAAGCGCTGGCGTTTGCAAAGTCCCGCAACGCCGAGATTCCGGCGCTGCAGCATGTGGCCCGACTCACCGGCGATCTGCAACGGGATCCCTTCTACCGCTGGCTGGATCGGTGGTTCCTGCTTCTCCAACTTCCCTTGGCCGCAGGTCTGTATTGGCTAGGCCAACGGACCGGGGTCCATGGGGGCGGCCTGGGCCTGGTGCTGTGGGCGATTCCCTTGCGCCTGGTGCTCGTGTATCACGTGACATGGCTGGTGAATTCCGCCACCCATGCCTTGGGCTACCGCAATTTCGATTCGCCCGACCTCTCGCGCAATTGCTGGTGGGTGGCCATCTTGAGCTTCGGCGAGGGCTGGCACAACAACCACCACGCCTATCCCCATTCAGCGCGCCATGGCCTGCGCTGGTTCGAATTCGATATCACCTGGCAACACATCAAAGTGCTGCGGGCCCTGGGCTGGGCCCAGAAAGTGCGGGTGGCCCGATACCCAGGCAACGCCTGAAGGGCGCCGACAACCCTCAGGAGGCGCGCCCCAACTCCTGGCGAATCGCCGCCGCCAAATCAGCGGCTCCCTGCTGCGCTTGCAGGCCTTGCTGGAGCTGACGGGCCTTCTGCCGCAGCAGCTCCAAAAACTGATCCGGCCCCAGTTCCCCGTCACCGGCGGCCCCCAAGGCCGCCAAGGTGCGCCGCAAATCGGGCAACTCAGAATCCAGCTCTGGCGCCGAATAATCCGCCTGGCCGGCCATCACCTCGGCAAAGCGCTCCCGGCGTTGGCGCTTTTCAGCGGGATAGGCGGCCAGCAACTGATCGCGGCATTGGCGCCAGGGCCTGCCGGCGGTGAACACCAA
>RGQD01000514.1 GCA_010030205.1 Betaproteobacteria bacterium | reverse complement strand
TTAAACACCGTGACATCAGCCCAGTGACCCACCTTCAAGCGGCCGCGGTCGCCAAGCCCTAAGCGCGCTGCCGGCAGCGAGGTGATACGCCGGATGGCTTCGGCCAGGGACAGCACCTGTCGGTCACGCACGTAGTGCTGCAAGAAGCGAGCGGCCCAGCCATAACCGCTGAGCGAGAAAAGCTGGTCGGCCAGCACGCCATCCGGTGCAAGTGCCGCCGTGTCAGAGATGACGGCGCAGGCGCTGTCGCGCATGAACATCTCTATCTGGCTTTCGGTGAAGCTCTGCGTGGCCCACATCAGGCGGGTCGCGTCGTCGCCTTCCTCGATCAGCATGTCCATTGCCGCGTCATAGGGGTCCACCCCTCGTTGGCGCCCTATTTCGGCAAAGTCCATGCCGATCAGTGCCCGGTTAGCACGTGCGTTCAGCAGCTTCACCTTGCCCCACTGCGCGGCCTTGACGATCAGCAGCATCGGTGCGGGGTTGTCCTTGACCTTCTGCCGGACGGCCGGATCTTTCAGGCGCTCAAGCGTGGCCCGTGTGCCGCCTTCTCGCACCCATTTGGGCAGGATCGCGATCACGCTGGTGTTGTTCCAGTCGTGCGGAATCACGTCGAACGCGATGTCCATGCCATGCCGGCGTGCTGCGGCGATCAACTCCAGGGTATGCTCACCAGCATAGGATGGAGCACCGAACTTGGTCTGGATGTGCGAGATCTGCAGCCGCGCACCAGATTGCCGCGCGGCCGAGATCGCTTCACCAAAGCCGAGGTCGTAGTGACGGTCGCGGTTGCGCACATGCGTCGAATAAAGCTTGCCGCGCTGGGCTGCTGCCTCGCACAGGGGCACCAGGTGCTCGGGCGACGAGAGGATGCCAGGCCAGTACTCCAGCCCGCTAGACAGCCCGGCTGCCCCCTCGTCCAGAGCCTCTTCCACGAGTCGCTTCATCCGGGCGATATCCTCCACCTCGCCGGCATGCAGCGCTTCTCCCAGCACCGCGCGGTGCACCGTACCGTGCCCGACAAAGGCCGCCACATTGACCCCCAGCGGGCTGCCAGCCAGCACCTCGAGGTATTCACCGAAACTGCGCCACTGTCGGCCTCGTGCGGCCTCGGGTCCCAGGCCGGCCGACATCTCACTCAGCTCGCCGGGCTGGCGCAGCGGTGCGCAGCTGACGCCGCACTGGCCCACCACCTCGGTCGTCACGCCCTGGTGCACCTGGCTCTGCGCTCGGCCGTCGACCACCAGTGTGAAATCGGAATGGGTGTGCAGATCGATGAACCCAGGCGTCACCGCCAGTCCGGTTACGTCCAGCCTCTGTTGCGCCGTGGCAGCTGACAAGTCACCCATGGCCACCAGCCTGCGGTCGCGCACGCCCACGTCCTGCACCAGCGGCGGACCGCCGTCGCCATCAAAGACAGTGCCGCCGCTGAGGATGATGTCAAACATGTTGCGCCTGCGGCTTACTTGCTTGGGCCGAAGATGAGGTTGGGCAGCCACACCACGAGCTGCGGGAAGGCAACCACGAACACCATGCCGACGATGTAGGCTAGGCAAAATGGAAGTACCGCCACCGATATCTGTTCTATGCTGGCCTTGGCAAGCTTGGCCCCAATGAACAGGTTGCCGCCCACCGGTGGTGTCAGGAAACCAATCTCGCAGGTTAACACCGTGAAGATGCCGAAGGTGATCGGGTCGATGCCTGCTGAGACCGCAGCAGGCAGCAGCACCGGCGTGAACAGCACAATCTGGGCAAACGAGTCCATGAAGGTGCCGATCAGGATCAGAAAGGTGCCCACGACCAGCAGGAAAAGCCACTTGTTCTTCCCGATCGGGCCCATGAACTCGATGGTTGCTTCGGGCAGGTTGTACAGGGCCAGCACCTGGCCGAACGCGGTGGTCGGCGTGATCAGAACGAGCAGCCCCGCGATCAGCGCCGTGAAGCGCAATGCCTCGATGATGGTATCCGTGCTGAGCTCCTTGTAGACGAAGAGGCCGACGAACAGGGCATAAGCAACCGCCACGCCTGCCGCCTCGGTCGGCGTGAAGACGCCGGTATAAATGCCACCTAGGATGATCAGCGGCGCCCCCACGGCCCATTTGCCATCCCACATGGCCCGCAGCAGCGGGCCGACAGCGAAGGGTGTTCCCCGACCGCCAAAACCGTTGCGCATGGCGATGTACCAAGCAGTCACGAGCAGTAGCGCGGTGACGACGATGCCGGGAACGATGCCCGCAAAGAACATGCGCGGGATCGAGACCTCCGCCACCAGCGCATAGATCACCATCAGGTTGCTGGGCGGGATCAGGCTACCCAGCGCTCCGGCAGAAGCTGCCACGGCACCGGCAAAGCGGCGGCTGTAGCCTTCT
>RGQD01000513.1 GCA_010030205.1 Betaproteobacteria bacterium | reverse complement strand
CAAGAACGACCCCAGCGAATTCTGGGAGATCGGCATGTTCTACGACGCGGGTGGCCGCACCTTCGGCCCCACCGGCTGGATCCCCTGCACCTACTGGGGCAAGATGACCGAAGGCCTCGACGAGATCGCCAAGCAGTGCCGGCTTATCCGCCGCGAAGGCGTCAAGACGGTCGAGATCGGCCGCCTGCCCTGATTTTTCTTATCGCAACTGAAGGAGCTTTTCCATGAAAACCCGCTTTGATTTGACGCTGCTTGCCGCCGCCACGCTGTCCCTGCTGGCCGGCGCCGCTTCCGCGCAGGACAAGACCCTGACGATCAACTCCTTCGGTGGCGCGTACGAAACCGCGCACCGCAAGTGCATCATCACCCCGTTCGAGAAGGAAACCGGCGCCACCACCAAGGTCGTGACGGCCTATTCTGCCGACGCATTCACACAGGTCCGCGCCCAGAAGGCGGCCCCGCAGTATGACGTGATACATTTTTCCGGCGGCCAGGAGATCGTGGCCGCCACAGAGGGCCTGTTGTCCCCCATCGACGCTTCCAAGGTGCCCAGCCTGGCCAATGTTTATCCGGTTGCCAAGGCCAACATCGCCAAGGGCGAAGGCCCGGTCTATTCGATCGCGGCAATCGGTCTGGTCTACAACAGCCAGAACCTGCCCAAGGCGCCGACCAGCTGGAAGGGCCTGATGGACCCCATGCTCAGCAACAAGTTGGTGCTGACCGACATTTCCAACGGCTACGGCATGCTGGGCTTCCTGATGATCAACCGGGTGGCCGGTGGCGACCTGCGCAACATCCAGCCCGGGCTGGACGCGGTCAAGAAGATGCTGGCCGGCGGCGCGATCGTGGTCAACACCTCGCCCGAGATCCAGCGCGAGTTCGCGCAGAACGGCGCCACCATCGCGCCCTATGCGTCCGACTACGCCTTCACGCTGACCAAGGCCAACCTGCCGGTCAAGTTCTCGCAGGGCGTCGAAGGCACACCGGCGAGCTTCATCACCGCCAACCTGGTGGCCAACCGGCCCAACCAGGCGCTGGCGCTGAAGTTCATCGACATGAGCCTGTCGGAGAGCGCGCAGACCTGCTTCGCCAACGAGCTGCGCTACACGCCCACCAACAGCAAGGCCGTGCTCACCCCCGATGTGGCTGCCACGGTGGCCTACGGCCAGGCCGCGATGAAGGACCTGTTCCGCTTCGACGCGCCCACGATCGAGGCCAACCGGGCCGGCTGGGTCGAGCGCTGGAGCAAGACGATTGCCCGTTGATCGGGTGGCGGGAGCGGGTGGCCGGTGCGCATGAATGACCGTACCGAAAACCTGCTGCTTGCACTGCCGGGGCTGGCGCTGCTGGCCCTGGCCTTCTTCCTGCCCATCGGGCAGATGCTGGTGCTCAGCGTCTCGGGCGCCAGCGGCCTGACGTTGGAGCACTTTTCGCGTTTTCTCTCCGACCCGTTCTACCTCAACATCCTGTGGCGCACGGTGCGCCTGTCGCTGATCATCACGGTCATCTGCGCAGTGCTGGGTTTCCCCTATGCCTACATCATGGCGCGCGTCAGCCCGCGGCTGCGCATGTGGATGGTGGTGGCTGTGATCCTGCCTCTGATGACTAGCGTGGTGGTGCGCACCTTCGGATGGATGGTGCTGCTCAGCCGCAACGGCCTCATCTCGCAATGGGCGCGTGACCTCGGCTGGGCCGAGCGCAATTTCCAGATCATGCATTCCGAGGCCGCCATCGTGATCGGCATGGTGCAGGTGCTGCTGCCCTTCATGGCGCTGTCCATCCTGGGCGTGATCACCCGCATCGACACCCGGCTGGAGGAAGCCTCGCGCACCATGGGGGCCAGTTTCCTGAGCACGCTGCGCACGGTGGTGCTGCCGCTCTCCATGCCCGGCATCGTAGCCGGTTCGCTGCTGGTATTCACGCTGTCGGCAAGCTCCTTCATCACGCCCAGCCTGATGGGCGGTGCGCGCATCCAGGTGCTGGCCGGGCTGGTCTACAAGTCGGTCACGCAGACGCTGGAGTGGCCGTTCGCCGCCGCCCAGGCGGTGATCCTGTTCGTCGGTGTGCTTATGGTGCTAATCCCCTACGTCCGAGTCAGCACGCCACGCCATGGTTAAGGTCGTCCCCCCCTGGCTGCGCGTGGCGTCCACCCTGCTGGTGGCGCTGACCGTGCTGTTCCTGCTGGCGCCACTGGTGGTGGTGATCGGCGTGTCGTTCTCCGAGAGCGAGTTCATCGCCTTCCCGCCCAAGGGCTTCAGCCTGCGTTGGTACGAGGGCGTGCTCACCTCCAACACCTACCTGGCCTCGGCGCTGGCCAGCCTGCAGATCGCGGTGCTGGTCACCATCACCACCACCCTCGTCGGCGGCGCG
>RGQD01000512.1 GCA_010030205.1 Betaproteobacteria bacterium | reverse complement strand
CGGCCAGGGCTTGGGTGTCACTGTCATCGACGGTGGGCGACTGCGCGACGCCGTGTTGGCGGCGCTGAGCGGCACCGCCGCACTGCTGATCCTGGACAACTGCGAACACCTGGCCGAGGCCGTCGGGCAGTTGTGCTCCCACCTGCTGGGCGAGCTGCCACAGTTGCGCGTGTTGGTCACCAGCCAGGAGTTGTTGCGCCGGGCCGAGGAGGCGGTCTACAAACTTGGGCCGCTGTCGCTGCCGAAGCGGCTCGACCTGGCAGGCATGGTGTCGTCCGGCGCGCTGATGCTGTTGCAGGCACGCCTGCGCTCGCAATGGCGACAGTTTGAGTTCACGGATGACAACCTGGGCGACGCGGTGTCCATCTGCCGTGAACTTGACGGGATGCCGCTGGCCATCGAGCTGGCGGCGGGTCGGGTGCCCTTGCTGGGTCTGGCCGGCGTGAGGGCCAGGCTCGGCGAGATGTTCCGCCTGCTCACCGGGGATGCCCGAGTGCGCTTGCGCCGTCACCAGACGCTGCGTGCAGCGCTGGATTGGAGCTATCAGTTGCTCGACGCGTCCGAGCAGCGCCTGCTGTGCCGGCTGGGTACTTTCAATGGCAGCTTTGGCCTGCCCGCCGTTCGCGAAATCGGTGCCGACCCTGGGGAAGACGACTGGCAGGTGCTTGATACGCTGGGCTCCTTGATCGACAAGTCGCTGGTCCAGGTGCGTGACCAGCTGAGCCCGCGCTACCTGTTGCTGGAAACCACCCGGGCCTATGCCTTGGAGCGTCTGGCGCTGGCGGGCGAGACCGAGGCCGCGCTGGCGCGCCATGCGCATGCGACCAGCAAGGTGTGCTCGCAGGCCACCCGGCAACGCGACACCCAGGCCATCTGGAACGAGGCGGCCAATGTGAGCGCTGCCTTCGCCTGGGCGATGCGACACGGCGACCGCAGCACCGCCATCGCGCTTGCGGTGGACAACTGCGTGGTGTTTGCGTTGGGCGGTCTGTTTGGCGAGGTGCTGGATCGCCTGTTGGCTGTCGGACCTTTCATCGATGGCGGCGTGCCGACGGCTCAGGCCGCACAGTACTGGCAATGGTTGGGCCGTTTTGGCAACGACGGGCGCTTGCCGGCGCGCCGCTGCGTGGAGGCGCTGTGCACCGCCGAGTCGCTGTTTCGGCAACTGGGCAACCATCGGCATGTGCATGCCTGCTTGCGCATGCGCGCCGAGGCCTTGCTCGACCTGGGCCAGACTGATGCAGCCTTCGACGCGATCGATGAGGCGCGCCAGCTGGAAGCGCAAGGCCATCCGCCGGCCGACCGCATGCGGCGCTTGCGTATCGAGGGCATGGTGCTAGACGCCCGCGGCCAATGTGTCGCCGCAGTCGAGCGCTTGGAACAGGCGTTGGCGTTGGCGCAGCAGGCCGACATCCACCGCTACATCATCACGCTGACGCAGGACATCGGGCAGACGCTGTTGAACGCGGGCGATGCGGTAGCGGCCGAGCGGCGGTTCCGGGCCGTGCTGGGCGACCAGCAGCCTGACCTGTCGGTGGCACTGGCGGTGGCTTATGCGCGCATGGGGCTGGTCACCGCCTTGCTGATGCAGGGCAAGCAGGCTCAGGCTCACGCCGACGCGTTGGCAGCCATTCCGCTGTTGCGCAGCTGCGGCATCCTGCTGGCCCACGCCGAGTGCCTGGCCTGGCTGCTGGCCGCGCTGGGCCAGCCGCGCAGCGCGGCAATCGTGCTGCGCACCGCCACTGCTTTTCGGGCTTACAGCCAAACGGCGTGCAGTGCCGTCGACCTAGCAGCCCAGGGCGCAACCCTGGCCTTGCTGAGCGATCGCGGCTTCGACTATCCGGGTGGTCACCAGGCGATCCAGGATGGGGATGAGCTTGCGCAGTTCGTGTTGCGCGCGCTTGCCGAGCAGGGCGAGCCCGCACCGACGCTGGCGCCATTTTGACCGAGGCTGATCAGGCGGGCCCGGCCGACCCGATCCGACCTTGCCAGCGCTGCGAGCCGCAAGGTCCGCACCACCGCCACGATGCGCTTGGGCAGCATCTCGCTCGATCCGTCGACAAAGCCCGCCACCCTGACACCTGTCGCGTGGCCATCAAGTGCGCTTCCAAAAACAGGTTGGCAAGCGGGAAGGAAAACGCTCATCAGCGACGCGCAGCAGAGTGATCCAAAGCGCGGGAGTCAGCTTCCGCGGCTTGGTGGCCCAATCGAAGGCGTGACAGCACAAAGGTGCGCGGGATACGGCGCCGCGATTCTGTGAATCTGGTTGCCTCGGAATGAGCGACGAGCAAGTCAAGCCCCAAATCGCCGGTCTTTGTAGGCCAGTGCACCCCGCCTCAGGGCTGTGACCTCGGCGGCGCTTGCATAGACA
>RGQD01000511.1 GCA_010030205.1 Betaproteobacteria bacterium | reverse complement strand
GGCGAGATCGAGAACGTCGAACGCAACCGAGACAAATCGGTCGGCATCACGGTCTACGCCGGCCAACGCCGTGGCAATGCCAGCACCAGCGACTTTTCTCGCGCGGCGCTCGACCAAACGGTGCGCGCGGCCTTCGACATCGCCCGCTTCACGGCTGAAGACCCGGCCGCCGGCCTGCCCGACGCGCAGGACCTCGCCACGCCCGAGGTGGTCGCGATCGACCTTGACCTGTTTCACCCATGGGCGCTGGACGCCGACGATGCGGCCGCACTGGCACGGCGCTGCGAAGACGCGGCCTTCGCCACCGACCGCCGCATCAGCAACAGCGAGGGTGGCGGTACCTCGGCCCAACAAGCGCATTTCTGGGCCGGCAACAGCCGGGGTTTCCGCGGCGGCTATGCCAGCTCACGCCATTCGATCTCGGTCGCGCCGATCGCTGGCAAGGGGGCGAACATGCAGCGCGACGCCTGGTATAGCTCGCAGCGCGACGCGATGGACCTGGCCTCGCCCGAAGCCGTCGGCCGCTACGCTGCCGAGCGCGCGCTGTCGCGCCTGAAAGGCCGGCAAGTACCGACCTGCGAGGTGCCGGTGCTGTTCGAAAACACACTGGCTGCCGGCATGCTCGGTGCCTATGTGCAGGCCACCAGCGGCGGCGCGCTGTACCGGCGCGCGACCTTCCTGCTCGACAGCATCGGCCAGCAGGTGATGTCCGCACACATCGACATCGACGAGGACCCCTTGGTCCGCAAAGGCAAGGGCAGCGCCGCCTTCGACGACGAGGGGGTTCGCACCTGCGCGAGGCGCAACCTCGATGCCGGGCTTGTGCAGCATTACTTTTTGTCGACCTACTCGGCACGCAAGCTCGGTCTGAAGACCACCGGGCACGCGGGAGGCTCGCAAAACCTCAAGCTCAGCAGCCGCCTGACCCGGCCTGGCGACCATCTCGACGAGATGCTGCGCAAGCTGGGCCGCGGCCTGTTCGTCACCGAGTTGATGGGGCAGGGCGTGAACTACGTCACTGGCGACTACTCGCGCGGCGCGGCGGGATATTGGGTCGAGGGCGGTCGGATCCAACACCCGGTGCACGAGGTGACGATCGCCGGCAACCTGGGCGAGATGTTCAAGCAGATCGTCGCGGTCGGTGCCGATACCTACACGATGGGCGGCAAGACCGTGGGCTCGATGTTGTTTGAGCGCATGAAGGTCGCGGGCAGCTGATCGGTTTGACCGGGATCGCTGATGTTCGGGCTTTCACTGGCTTGCCAAAGGTACTTGAAACCTAGAATGCAACGTTCTAGTTCGTAAACCTGTCAAGGAGATCCGCATGGAACGTCGTTCATTCGTCCGTAGCGCCGGCATCGCCGGCGTGTTGGCCGCCGGAGCCGCCCCGGCCATCGTGCATGCGCAGTCCACGCTGCGCTGGCGCATCGCTTCGAGCTTCCCGAAGTCGCTAGACACCTTGTTCGGTGTCGCCGACGTTTTCGCCAAGAAGGTCAGTGACATGACCGGTGGCAAGTTCGTCATCAGCACCCACGCTGCGGGCGAGTTGATGCCGGCATTTGGCGTTCTCGACGGCGTGTCGAACGGCACGGTCGAGATGGCTGGCACCGCGCCTTACTACTTTTTCGGCAAGGACCCGACTTACGCGCTGGACTGCGCGATCCCGTTCGGCCTGAACAGCCGCCAGATGTCGGCCTGGATGTACGAAGGCAATGGTTTGAAGCTGACGCGCGAGTTCTATGCCAAGGTCGGCATCGTCAATTTCCCGATGGGCAACACCGGCGTTCAGATGGGCGGCTGGTTCCGCAAGGAAATCAATTCGCTGGCTGACCTCAAGGGCTTGAAGTTCCGCATCGGCGGCTTTGGCGGCAAGGTGCTCGAGCCCCTGGGCGTGGTGGCGCAGAACATCCCGGGTGGCGAAATCTACCAGGCGCTCGAGAAAGGCACGATCGACGCTGCCGAATGGGTTGGCCCTTACGACGACCTGAAGCTGGGCTTCAACAAGGTGGCACAGCACTACTACTATCCCGGTTTCTGGGAAGTGGGCCCGCAGCTCTCG
This sequence comes from Betaproteobacteria bacterium, assembly GCA_010030205.1. GTDB lineage: Bacteria > Pseudomonadota > Gammaproteobacteria > Burkholderiales > Burkholderiaceae_C > Pseudaquabacterium. The sequence goes on along the minus strand of RGQD01000511.1, from coordinate 318 downwards.
CTTTATGTCAACCAGAAAGCCTACGACGGCTTGTCGGGCGAGTACAAGGCGATCATCGAGTCGGCAGCGTCCTACGCGCACATCGACATGCAGGCCAAGTACGACTACAAGAACCCGGCCGCACTCAAGACCTTGGTCAGCCAAGGCGCCAAGCTGCACCAGTTCCCCAAGGATGTGATGGCGGCGGCGTTCAAGTCGGCCGAGCAGGTCTATAGCGACCTGAGCAACTCCAACCCGGCCTGGAAGAAGATCTACACCGACTACGCCAACTACCGCCGGGAAGCCAACCTGTGGTTCCGTTTCTCCGAGGCGACGATG
>RGQD01000052.1 GCA_010030205.1 Betaproteobacteria bacterium | reverse complement strand
AGTTGCTGGCTCGCCTGCCAGACCTGCTGCAGCTCGCCGACGCGCGTCACCAGCGGGCTGGTCCAGCGCCGCCAGACGCCTTCGCGCAGCGACCAGACGACGATCTGCACCCCCCCTTCAGCGCGGCGGGCGATGCGCAGCGCGCTGCCGTCAAAACTCAGGCCTGGCACCAGCGGGCTGTCGAAGGTTGCGGCGAGGTCTTGCTCCCACTGTCCGACCAATGCCGACAGGCGCAGCGTTCGCTCGCTGGCGGCCGAGGCGATTTCGCGCGCACGGGTCATGCCCGAGACGCCTTGCCAACCCATCGCAGCGACCACGGCCATGATCACCAGCGCGACCAGCACCTCGACCAGCGTGAAGCCTGGCGTCGGCCGAGCGGGCATCGGGCAGGCATGTGGGGCGCGGACCATGATCAGTAGCGCGCGACCACGGTGGACAGGCTGACCACGACCACGCCCTTGCCGTCTAGCACCATCGCGTCGACGCGGTGGAAGTTCGGATTGGGCGTGACCTGGGTGCGCAGCAGGCCGCGGTAGTCGCGGCCGAGCTGGTGGCATGCGAACTCGGCCTCGCCAGCGCTCGGGAACTGCTTGGCCAGACGCAGCCCGGTCAGCGCGTTGTCGGCGCACCACTGTGCTGCGGTGACATCGCCCAGGCGCTGGGCGTTGTCGGTCAGCGCGCCAGCGGCCTTGAGCCCTGCGCCGAGCGCGATCGCGGTGATCGCCAGCGCGACCAGCACCTCGACCAGCGTGAACCCATGGGCCCGCTTCATCGCGGCGCCGGGTCCTGGACCGAGAACGGCGCCAGGCCGTCGGTGGCGAGCACCAGCTCGCGCTCGCCCAGCGTCAGCAGGATGCGCTGCGCGCCTATCAAGGGCTCGGGCCCGAGGCGCAACGCCGTGGCGCCGTCGATGCGGGCACGCAGTTCGGGGTTCAGCCAATGCCCTGCCGGCAGGCTTTCGGGGGGCAGGCCGACGAAGCGAAAGGCCGGATCGCTGCCGGGGCTGGTCAGCTCGAATCGAACCGCCACACCGCTGGCCCGGGCTTCGGCGCGGCCGGCTTCGAGCAGCGCGGACAGCCGCTGCGCGTCACGTTCCAGCGCGGCCTGGCCGCCGTCTCGCAGCGCCAGACTGGCCAGCCCCGAGACCAGCGCGATCAGCAGCAGCACCACCAACAGTTCGACCAGCGAGAAGCCAGCTTCGTGTGAGGGCCGGTGGGCGCGGGTCAGACCGTCACTGCCAGGAGCCGATGTCGGCGTTCTTGCCTTCACCGCCGGCCTGTCCATCGGCGCCAAGAGAGAAGACATCGACCTCACCCTTCACGCCGGGGAATATGTACTGGTAGGGCCGGCCCCAGGGGTCGGCTGGCAGCTTGTCGAGGTAGGGCCGCCAGTTGGCTGGCAGCGTGCCGCCACTGGGCTTTTTGACCAGCGCTTCCAAGCCTTGTTCGGCACTGGGGTAGCGCTGGTTGTCGAGCTTGTAGAGCTTGAGCGCCGAGACCAGGTTGTTGATGTCGGTGCGTGCTGCGGTGGCGCGGGCATCATCCGTGCGGTCCAGCACGTTGGGCACGATCAGCGCTGCGAGCACGCCGATGATCACCAGCACCACCATCAGTTCTATCAGCGTGAAACCGCGCGCGATGCTTGTTGCGGTGTAGGTGACATGCCGTCGGGTGTTGCTCATGCGTCGGTGCGGCGCTTATCGCCGGGGTTCGTGGGAACACAGCAGTCCATCATAATCGGCGCATGAGTTCGCGCCTGCTGTCATTGTTGATTTGGGCCGCTGTTGCTGCCAGTGCCTTCTACTGGGGACTGCGGCTGTTGGTCAAGCCGATACCGGTGCCTGGCCAAGCCTTGGTGGCCAGCGTGGCCGCGCCGCTCGGTGGTGACCTCAGCCGCTTGCTGGGCACGCCGCCGGCGCAGCCCTTGGCTGCAGCCGCGCCGGCAGACAGCCGGTTCAAGCTGATCGGTGTGGTGGCGCCGCGAGCCGGGCAGGCCAGCGGGCTGGCGCTGATCTCGGTCGATGGCAAGCCTGCGCGTGCACTGGCGGTGGGTCGCGAGGTCGAACCCGGGCTGCGCTTGCTGGCCGTGACGCAGCGTCAGGCCGATCTGGGGGCGGCCATCGGCGCGGCATCGCTGACGCTGGTCTTGCCGATGCTGGCCGAGGCGAATCGAGGCCGGCCTGGTGAAATGCCGGCACTGTCATCGCAGCGCCCGCCGATGCTTCGAGCACCATTCACTTCGACGGCTGCGGTCTCGCCCGGTGTCTCGCCGCCGGCCGAAGCGCCGGCAGATGGTGCCGGGCCGAACCCCGCCAAGCGCTGACGCTGCCAGCGCTTCAGTCTGCTTGGGCCAAGGCCACCCACTCGCCATCGGCCCTCAGCACGCCGTCGGCGAGCAGGCGGTCGACGGTCTGGTTGGCCAGCGCTTGGGCCAGGTCGGCGTTGCCCTCACACGCCAGCGCCTGCGCAATGACAGGCGTGCTGGCAATCCAGCAGACCAGCGCGGCCCGCGGCTTGGCCCGGTGCTCGAGCATGTGGTAGCTGACCAGCGCGCGCGCCGCATGCTGGCGGTGCTTGATCGGCGCTGCGACAAAAGCCTGCAGGCGTTGGCGCGAGGCGGTCAGCGCCGAAGCGACATCGCGAAAAGGCTGGCCATGGCCTGGCAACACCAAGGCCGGCCGCAAGCCCTCGATCAGGTCCAAGGCCTGGGCTGCGGCGTCGAAGCCGGGCTCGCCCACCAGCTCGGGAAAGATGATCGCCAGCCGGCTCTCCCACAGCGCGTCGCCGCTGATCAAGGTCCGGCTGATCGGCTCGAACAACAGCACGGCGTCGGGGTCGTGGCCTGGCGCGCCATGCACCTCCCAGTCACGAGGGCCGAGGCGGATGGTGTCGCCGTCGCTGAGAAAGCCCTGCGGCGTGAAGGGCTCGCACTGCTGGCTGATGTCCCGGTAGCCCAGGCCGACCTCGTCCCAGGGCAGTAAGCGGTCGCGGTAACCCAGCGGCACGCTGATGCGCAGGCCGTCCCAGCGCCGCGCCAGGCTGGCGTTGGCGCCGCAGTGGTCGGAATGCAGATGGGTGTTGACGACCTGGGTCAGTGTCGCGCCGCGCAGCGCCTGCTCGATCAGCGCCAGGGTCTGGTCGGCGTGGCTGAAATAACCGGTGTCGACGACGCTGGCGCCGGTCTCGCCGTCACAGAACACCATGTTGTTGGCCGACAACCAACCCCGCACCAGAACCTGGACGCCGATCTCTTCGGGCGGGGCGGCGCTGGGCGGCAAGGTCGAGGTCATGGTTTGCGCAGGTGTTGACGAGCCTGGATTCAAGCACAGCCTGCCCGGCCCGCGCCGGGACCGGGTCTCCAAACCGAGTGCTCAGGGCAGCTGCGCCAGCAGCGCACTGGCCGCAGCGCCATCGGCCAGCGCTTGCACATCGGCGGCAAACAGTGCGGCGGCCAGCGCGCGCTCGCGTTCGCCGATCAGTCGCAAGAACTCTCCGGCGCCTTGCATCGCGCCAAATGCCTCGAAGCCGGATTCCAGAAAGCCTTGCAGCGCCGACAGGCCGGCAGCCTGCGCCGGGGCGCGCATCAGCCGCAGGCTGGACCGTATCAAACGGCTGCGGGTGAAACCGTCCAGCGCCCGGCCGATGGCCAGCGTCAGCGCGACCTGCTGCTCGCGCGCCGGGGCCAGGCCCGTGGCTTGCCAGGCCTGCACATAGCCGACGGCGTCCGGCGGCAGCCGCGGCAGGTGGCGGGCAGCGGTGTCATCGAGCGCTTCGGACAGCGCGTGCAGCTGGCTGAGCTCTTCCACGGTCTCGACCACTTCACGCGGAAACAAGCGCACCAGGCCGGGGACCACCCGGGCGAATTGGCTGTCGCGGTCGCCGAACTCCTGAGGACCGTAGAGCTCGTCGAGAAAGAACCGGGTCGCCGCCCGGTAGCGCGGCGAGGCCAGCAGGTCGGCATAGCTCATTTCGAAGCGCCTGGCCTGGTAGGTCTTGATCGCCTGCACCCGCTCGGCCAGCGCGGGGTCGCGTTGGCGTGCTTCGCGCCGTTGCGTCACCGTGTTCAGGTGGGCCCGGATGCGGTCGGCAATCAAGGAGCTCATCGCCGGAGGTTAACCCGCTGGCTTGCATCGCACCAGGGTCCGGTCGTGAACGGCTTGGCCGACCCGCGCCACTGCTCATGCGAGACTGCGCCGATGATGGCGTTGATCCAGAGGTGCTTGGTGGCGGTCGCGCTGGTCGCGGCTTGCTGCTGGTGTGCTTGGTGCTGGCACCGGGGTCTGGGCTCGGGCGCGTACTTTTTCGGGCTGCTGTTGGCGCTGGCGCCGCAAGCGCCGCTGCTGGCGCTGGAGTTCTTGCTGCTGGCCAGCTTGGGTCGCGACCCGAACGTGCCGCGACCTGGTGCGGCTCAGCTGTTGCGAGCCTGGGCCGGCGAGGTGATCACCGCCTGGCGGGTGTTCGGCTGGCGTCAGCCTTTTGCCGCCGACCGGGAGCCCGACGTGCCGGGTCAGCCTGGCCGCGTTGGCGTGCTGTTGCTGCACGGTTATTGCTGCAACCGCGGCCTGTGGACACCCTGGTTGCAGCGCATGCGCCAGCTCGGCGTGCCCTGTACCGCGCTGACGCTAGAGCCTGCGTTCGGCCGCATCGACCGCTGCCTGCCGGCGGTCGAGGCTGCAGTGCTCGACCTGACGCGCCGCAGCGGCCGGGCGCCGCTGCTGGTGGGGCACAGCATGGGCGGTTTGGTCGCGCGGGCCTGGCTGGCGGCGCAGGCGGACAGCCAGGCTGCGGATGCGCGTGTGCTCGGCGTCGTGACGATAGGCACACCGCACCAGGGCACCTGGCTCGCGCGTTTCGGGGCCGGCAGCAACGCGCGTCAGATGCAGCGCAGCAGTGACTGGCTCGCTGCGCTGGCGGCGCGCGAGGCGCCGCAGCGCTTGGCGCGCTTCACCTGTTTCTACAGCCATGCTGACAACCTGGTGATGCCGGCCAGTTCGGCGATGCTCGAAGGTGCCGACAACCGCCACCTCGACGGCGTGGCGCATGTGCAGATGGTGTTCGAGCCGGCGGTGTTGGACGAGGTGTTGCGCCCTGGCCTGCACTGAAGCCCTGGTCACGCGCGCGCTACAGACCCAGTTCGTGCAGCAAGCGCAGCGTAGGCTCAGGCGCGAGATTGAGCAGTTCGGCGATCGCCGTCACATCGTCGGGCAATGCCGGGTTGTCCCAGCCTTGTTCGCTGTGGCGGGCAAGCCTGATCGCCAGCTGCACGTTGCGCACCTGGGTCAGCGGGCTGTCGCGTCCATCGCTGATGCGCACCAGCAGCTCGGGTAGGCGCCAGGCCTTCATCAGCGCTTGCTGCAGCTCGCCGAGCTCGATGTGCAGCAGCTCGCGCTGTGCAGCGCTCGACCGCAATTCGGGCTGCTCGCGCTGGCGCACGAGCACTGCCAAGGCCAGTGACGGCGCATGCAGCCACAACAGCATTTCGGCGAAGCCGTGCAGCAATGCGGCTTCGTGGATCAGCGCGGCGTCGTGGTCTTGCCGGTGTACCGCAAATCCCAGCGCAAAGCGGGCTGCGCGGTGGGCGCGTCGCAGCACCCGGTTCAGCCCGGCTTGGGCGGCGTTCTGTCCGGCCAGGCGCTGTTCGACCGCGCAGAGTTGGGCGAAATCGCGGAAGAATGGCGTGATCCCCAGCATCACCAGCGCTTCGGTGGCGGTTTCGGGGTCGGAGCGCTCGCGCTCGCCGCGCAGCGTGGCGACATGGCGCAAGAGCTTGAGCGTCATCAGCGGGTCGCCGGACAGGGTGTCGGCCAGCGAATGCGCGTCGACCGCGTCCTCGTTGGCGCGCAGGCCGTTCAGCGCCTGGATGGTGGTCGCCAGCACCGGGATGTCGCGCCGTTCGAAGGCCGCAGCCCAGCCGGCCACATCAGGCGGCGCCAGGCTGATGAAGGCTGCGGGTTCGGATAGGTCGGGGGCCCTGTTCATGGTTCAACTCTTGTGGCCGAAATCTTGGCTGCATATCGGCTGTCGCGGTGCAGGCTTGAGCGGCGCCAGCCTGGCCGATGATCAGGCCTCGTCGCGCACCGTGTAGCCTGCCATCAGTTGCTGCTGCAGCACGGGCGGCACCGCTTCGTAATGCGACAGCGCCAGCGTGTATCGACCCTCGCCGCTGGTCATCGCGTTGAGCCGGGTCTGGTAGCCGGCCAGTTCTGACAACGGCACCTGGGCCCGGATCTGCATGCTGCCGGCTGTGGCCTGTTCGCTGCCGGCCACCCGACCTCGGTGCGATGCCAGGTCACCCGTGACATCGCCCATCGCGGCCTCGGGCACGTCGACCTCGACATCGACGATGGGCTCGAGCACGATAGGGCTGGCTTGGCGGATCGCCGCTAGAAATGCCTTGCGGCCGGCGGTCACGAACGCAATTTCCTTGCTGTCGACGCTGTGATGCTTGCCGTCGAACACGGTCACGCGCAGGTCGACGACCGGGTGGCCCGAGATCGCGCCAGCCGCCATCGCCTCGCGAACGCCTTTTTCGACCGCCGGGATGTAGGCGCCGGGAATCGTGCCGCCCTTGACCGCGTCGACGAACTCGAAAGCTGCGCCGTCGCCTTGGGAGCGGGGCAGCGGCTCGACCCGCAGCCAGACCTCACCGAACTGGCCGGCACCGCCGCTTTGCTTCTTGTGCCGGCAATGACCTTCTGCCGCAGCGGTGACGGTCTCGCGGTAAGCGATGCGCGGCGGATGCGTCTCGACCTCGAAGCGGTGCACTTCGCGCAAGCGCTCCAGCAGCATGCGCAGGTGAAGCTCGCCCAGCCCGTAGACGACGGTCTCGTTGGTGCTGACGGCATGCGCGATCCGCAGGCAGGGGTCTTCGTCGACCAGCTTGGTCAGGATCTCCCACAGGCGTTGCTCGTCGCCGCGGCGCTGCGGCGCGATCGCCAGGCCGTGCACCGGTGTGGGAAACGGCAGCGGCTTGAGGTGGAGGTGGTCGTCCTCGGCGGCGTCGTGCAGCACCGCGTCGAATTGCAGTTCGTCGACCTTGGCGATCGCGCACAGCTCGCCCGGCAAGGCTTGTGCCACCTCGACATGCGATTTGCCCTGCAGCCGGTACAGGTGGGTGACCCTGATCGGTTTGCGGCCATCGCCGACATAGAGCTGGCAGCCGGTGCTGATCGTGCCCTGGTGCACGCGCAGCACGCCGAGCTTGCCGACATAGGGGTCGACGCTGAGCTTGAAGACATGGGCCAGCACATGGCGTGCGGAGTCGGGCAAAGACTGGATCGGCGTCGCCGCGTCGCCTTCGCCCTTCAGGAAGTTGGGTGGGTTGCACTCGCCGGGGTTGGGCAGCAAGTGGGCGATCACGTCGAGCAATTCGGCCACACCGGCGCCGCTATGCGCCGAGACGAAACAGACCGGGATCAGATGGCCTTCGCGCAGCGCCTGCTCGAGCGGCGCATGCAACTCGGTGGCTTCGATATCGCCGTCCTCGAGGTAACGCTCGACGAATCCCGCGTCGACCTCGACCACTTGCTCGACCAAGGCGCGGTGCGCGGCCTCGACCGGGCCGAAATCGCTGTGGCCGTGGCGCCGATAAAAGCAGTCGACAACTCCGGTGCTGCCGGCCTCGGTCAGCGGCAGGTTCAGCGGCAGGCAGCGGCGGCCGAATTCGGCCTGGATCTGCGCCAGCAACGCTGCCAGGTCGACCCCCGGAGCGTCGATCTTGTTGACGATCAGCATCTGGTCCAGCCCGCGCTCTGCCGCCAGCTTCATCATCCGGCGCGTCATCGGCTCGATGCCGTTGACCGCGTCGATCAGCACCGCTGCGGTGTCGACTGCCGCCAGCGCAGGCAAGCTCTGACCCAGAAAATCGGCTGCGCCCGGGGTGTCGATGAAGTGGATTCGACGACCCAGCCACTCGGTGTGCATCACGGCTGCGTTCAAGGAATGCAGCAAGCGGCGCTCGAGCGGGTCGAAGTCGCTCACCGTGTTGCCACGCGCTAGGCTGCCGGCGCTGTTGATCGCACCCGACGCCAGCAGCAGCGCTTCGGCTAGACAGGTCTTGCCGGCACCGGCCGCACCGACCAGCGCGAAGCTGCGGATGTCGGTGACCGAGACGGTGACGGCTTTGCTGGGGCTGGGCATGGACGGAACTCCTTGTGGTTTGGGCTGGCCGCACCGGGCGGTCCGCAGCATGGACAAGTCCAGCCTAGGCGCGCGCCCGACCAGGCGCAAGAGACCTGCGTCAAGCCGGCGCGATCGAGCTTGGGCTTGGTGCGCCAGCTGTCCTTGAAATAGCCGGCTTGTGGGGCCGCTGCCGCCGAGAGAAGCGCGTCGACTTCTGAGTGTGACAACATCCTGGCCATTCGCTTCGGATTCATCACCGCGCATCCGACCGCCTGACGACATCACCTGCCTGAACCCTCTGATGAACCTGCCTCTTCTTGCCTCTTGTGCTGCGCTGCGGCCTTCGCTCGCCTTGTCCTTGCTGTTGGCGCTGACTGCCTGCGGTCAGCCTGAGTCGCCCAAGGGCCCGCCCGGCGGCGGCATGCCACCGCCTAGCGTCGGCGTGGTCACGGTGCAACCCGGCTCGGTGGCGCTGAGCACCGAATTGCCGGGTCGGCTCGAGGCCTGGCGGGTGGCGCAGGTGCGGGCCCGGGTGCCTGGCATCGTGGCGCAGCGACTTTTCACCGAAGGCGCGCTGGTGAGTGCAGGCCAGCCGCTGTTTCAGCTCGACGATGCAGCCTTCCGGGCCGCACTGGCCAGCGCTGAGGCGGCGGTGGCGCGTGCCGAAGCCGGCCAGGCCCAGGCCCAGGCCCAGCTCCAGCGCAACCAGCCCTTGGCCGACGCCCGCGCGATCAGCGCGCAGGAATGGCTGCTGACGCAGACCACGCTCAAGCTAGCCCAGGCCGACGCTGCCACGGCGCGTGCTGCTGCGCTGACCGCCCGCATCAATCTCGATTACGCAGCGATCAAGGCGCCGATCGCCGGGCGCATCGGCCGCGCGCTGGTGACCGAAGGCGCGCTGGTGGGCCAGGGCGATGCGACCCAGCTGGCGGTGATCCAGCAGACCCATCCGCTGTATGTCAACTTCACCCAGCCTGCGGCCGACGCGCTGCGTCTGCGCAAGGCTTTCGATGCCGGTCAACTCAAGCGCGCCGGCGCTGGCGCAGCGGCCGAAATCCGGGTCTTGCTCGGCGACGGCAGCGAATACCCGCTGCCGGCCAAGCTGCTGTTCAGCGACCCGACGGTCGACGCCGCCACCGGCCAGGTCAGCCTGCGCGCCGAGTTGCCCAACCCCAAGGGCGAACTGCTGCCAGGGCTGTTCGTGAAGGTTCGCCTGGTGCAGGCCAGCAGCGAGAACGCGATTCGGCTGCCGCAGCAATCGGTCACGCGCGGCCCGCTCGGCGACAGCGTGCTGGTGGTGGGCGCCGACAACAAGCCGGTGCCGCGCAAGATCAGCGTTGGCGCCAGTCAGGGAACGGATTGGGTCGTGCTCGGCGGCCTGCAGGCCGGTGAGAAGGTGATGGTCGACGGCTTCCAGAAGTTGGCGATGGCGCCACCGGGCACGCCTGTCAATCCGGTGCCCTGGACTGCGCGGCCCGCGATGGCGCCGGCTGCAGCACCCTCTGCCGCCGCTGCATCATCCGCTGCCAGCCGCTGATCCGGGACGACCAGCATGCTCTCCGGATTCTTCATCGATCGTCCGATCTTCGCCTGGGTGATCGCGCTGTTCATCGCCGGCCTCGGTGCGGTGGCCATCACCAAGCTGCCGGTGGCGCAGTACCCGACGGTGGCGCCACCGTCCATCGTCATCACCGCCAGCTATCCCGGCGCGTCAGCCAGCGTGCTCGAAGACAGCGTGCTGTCGGTGATCGAGCAGGAGCTCAATGGCGCGCCCGGCATGATCTACATGGAAGCGATCGCCCAAGCCAACGGCGCGGGCACGATCACGGCCACCTTCGAGACCGGCACCGACGTCAACCTGGCCCAGGTCGAGGTGCAAAACCGCTTGTCGCGCGCCACGCCGCGCTTGCCCAGTGCGGTGGTGCAGCAGGGCGTTCGCATCGACAAAGCGCGCTCGAACTTCCTGCTCTTCGTCTCGCTGACTTCGACCAATCCGGCCGATGATCCGATTACTTCGACCAATCCGGCCGATGATCCGATTTCGCTAGGCGACTACGCCGCGCGCTACATCCAGCCCGAGCTGCAGCGCATCCCCGGCGTCGGCCAGGCCCAGCTCTTCGGCACCGAGCGGGCGATGCGGATCTGGCTTGATCCGGCCAAGCTGGTGGCATTCGGGCTGTCGCCGGTCGACGTCACCAACGCGATCCGCAGCCAGAACGCCCAGGTCTCGGCCGGCAACCTCGGCGAGCAGCCGAGCGCGGCCGGCCAGACCATGAGCGCGACCGTCGTCGTCAACGGCCAGATGGCCAACGTCGCGCAGTTCGGTGCGATCGTGCTGCGCGCCAACGCCGACGGCAGTTCAGTGCGACTGCGTGATGTGGCGCGCATCGAGCTGGGTGGGCAAGGCTACGGCAGCTTCTCGCGGCTCAACGGCCAGCCCAGCGCGGGCGTGGGCGTGCAGCTGTCGCCCTCCGGCAACGCGCTGGCCACCGCCGACGCGATCAAGGCGCGGATGGAGCAGCTGAAGGTCTATTTCCCGCCTGGCATGGAATACAAGGTGCCCTACGACAGTTCCAAGTTCGTCCGAATCTCGATCAAGCAGGTGGTCGAGACGCTGGCCGAGGCGGTCGCGCTGGTGTTCGTGGTGATGCTGATCTTCCTGCAGAACCTGCGCTACACGCTGATCCCCACCATCGTCGTGCCGGTCGCGCTGCTCGGTACTTTCGGCATGTTGCTGGCGCTGGGCTATTCGATCAACGTGCTGACGCTGTTTGGCATGGTGCTGGCGATCGGCATCCTGGTCGACGATGCGATCGTCGTGGTCGAGAACGTCGAGCGCCTGATGGCCGACGAGGGTCTGGGCCCGCGCGAGGCCACCCGCAAGGCGATGGGCCAGATCACCGGCGCGGTGATCGGCATCACCGTGGTGTTGGTCAGCGTGTTCGTGCCGATGGCCTTCTTCTCCGGCGCGGTGGGCAGCATCTACCGCCAGTTCTCGCTGGCGATGGTCTCGGCGATCCTGTTCTCGGCCTTTTTGGCGCTGACACTGACGCCGGCGCTGTGCGCGACTTTCTTGAAGCCGATCAGCGCCCACCAGCAGCGGCGCGGCTTCTTCGGCTTGTTCAACCGCGGTTTCAAGCGCACCACCCAGGGCTACGAGTCGACGGTGTCAAGGGTGCTGCCAAGGGCTGGACGCTGGATGCTGGCTTTCGGCGCGGTGATCGCTGCGGTGGCTTTGATGTACGGCCGCCTGCCGACCTCGTTCCTGCCCAACGAGGACCAGGGTTACCTGATCGTCAACGTGCAACTGCCGCCAGGCGCGACGACCGAACGCACCACTGCGGTGATGAAGCAGGTTGAGGGCTTCTTCATGAAACAACCCGAGGTCGACCAGGTGGTCGCGGTGCTGGGCTTCAGTTTCTCGGGCCAGGGTCAGAACTCGGGCCTGGTGTTTGTGCCGCTGAAGGACTGGAGCGAGCGGCCTGGCAAGGCCCATTCGGCGCAGGCGCTGGCTGGCCGGGCGTTCGGCGCTTTCATGGCCATCCGCGACGGTTTCGTCTACCCCTTGAGCCCGCCGCCGATTCCCGAGCTTGGCACCGCCACAGGGTTCAACTTCCGGCTGCAAGACCGTGGTGGCAATGGCCACGACGCGCTGCTGGCCGCGCGCAACCAGTTGCTGGGCATGGCGCGCCAGAGCAAGCTGCTGGCCGGCGTGCGGCCCGACGGACTTGAGGACGCGCCGCAGCTGCAGCTCGACATCGACCGCGAGCGTGCTTACGTTCAAGGCGTGGGTTTCGAGGCGATCAACAACCTGCTGTCAACGGCGGTGGGCTCGGCTTACGTCAACGACTTCTCGAGCAAGGGGCGCTTGCAGCGGGTGATCGTGCAGGCCGACGCCACTGCGCGCATGCTGCCCGAGGATTTGCTCAAGCTGCAGGTGCCGAACAACCGGGGCCAGTTGGTGCCGGTCTCGGCATTTGCCAGCACGCGTTGGATCAGCGGCCCGATGCAGACCGTTCGCTACAACGGCTACCCAGCGATGCGACTGGCCGGCGACGCCGCGCCGGGCCTGTCGACCGGCCAGGCGATGGCCGAGATGGAGGCCCTGGCGGCCAAGTTGCCGCCAGGCTTCGGCTTCGAGTGGACCGGCCAGTCGCGCGAGGAAAAGCTCTCGGGCGCGCAGGCCGGCATCCTGCTGGGGTTCTCGATGCTCGCGGTGTTCCTGTGCCTGGCCGCGCTCTACGAGAGCTGGGCCATCCCGCTGGCGGTGTTGCTGGTGGTGCCGCTGGGCGTGCTGGGTGCGCTGTCCGGGGTCTGGCTGCGCGACATGCCCAACGATGTGTACTTCAAGGTCGGCTTGATCACGGTGATCGGGTTGTCAGCCAAGAATGCGATCCTGATCATCGAGTTTGCCAAGGACTTGCAGGCTGAAGGGCTGGGCTTGATCGAAGCCACGCTGACCGCCTGCCACCTGCGCTTTCGGCCGATCATCATGACCTCGCTGGCCTTCATCCTGGGTGTGCTGCCGCTGGCGCTGTCGACCGGTGCGGGCTCGGCCAGTCAGCGCGCGATTGGCACCGGCGTGATGGGCGGGATGATCACCGCCACCGTGCTCGCGGTGTTTTTCGTGCCGGTGTTCTACGTCGTGGTCAGGCGCTTGTTCCCGGTCACGCATGTGGCGCCGCACAGCACATCGATCTCGGCGCCCAGGCCTCCATCGCCGTTGCCGCTCGCGGTACCGAAGTCGACCGGCACCGTGTCGGGAGATGCGGCATGAAGGCGACCCTCGAATGCGGCTGGGTGGCGCGCAGTGCCAAGGCCTTGATCGTGCTGGCTGCTGGTCTGTCGGGCTGCGCCGGCGGCGGCCCGCAGCCGATGGCCGCGGCGCCAGCCGTGCTGCAACAAGCCTCGGTGGCTGCGCAGCTGCCGGCGGGCGCGCTCGCCGCGGCCGACACACCGATCTTGGCTTGGCGCGACTGGGTGCGCGAGCCGCGTCTGACGCAGTGGGTCGAACTGGCGCTGCAGAACAACCGCGACCTGCGGGTGGCGCTGCTCAACGTACAGCGTGCGCAGGCCCAGCTTGGGCTGGTCGATGCCAATCGCCTGCCGACGCTCGGGGTTGGGCTCAACGCCGGCCGCTCGCCCAACTACAAGGGCGTGGAGACCACCGGCTTGAGCGCCGGGCTGCAAGTCAGCGCCTGGGAGCTCGATCTGTACGGTCGCTTGGCCAGCCTGAGCGATGCCGCGCGGGCCCAGCTGCTGGCGACCGAGGCCGGCCGCCAGGCGGTGGCGGTCAGCCTGGTCGCCGGGGTGGTGCAAGTCGCTGGCCAGTCGCGAGCAGACGCTCGCGCTGACGCAGTTGCGCGAATCGGTGGGTGCGGCGTCGCAACTCGAGCTGCAAGCCCAGCAGACATTGGCGGCTCAAGCCCGCGCCACGCAGGCCCAACTGCTGCGCCAGCAAGCACAGGATGGCAACGCGCTGGCGCTGCTGCTGGGCCAGCCCTTGCCGTCGCAGCTCGGCTCTGCCAGCCCGGCGCTGGCTGACGAGACCTGGCTGGCCGAGGTGCCGGTGGGCCTGTCGTCGGCTGTGTTGCTGCGCCGGCCCGATGTGATCGCGGCCGAGCAGACGATGCGCGCCGCTCAGGCCAACATCGCAGCGGCCAGGGCGGCGTTCTGGCCGACGATCAGCCTGACAGCCCAGGCCGGGCAGGCGTCGAGCCAGCTCTCGGGTCTGCTGCAAGGCGGTACCTTCGTCTACAGCATGGCGGCCAACGCGCTGCTGACGGTGTTCGATTCAGGCCGCCGTCAGGCCAATGTTGAGGTGGCCCAAGCTGCGCAGCAGATCGCTCAAGCCCAGTACGAGCGCGCGATCCAGTCGGCGTTCCGCGACACCGCCGATGCCTTGGCCGGATTGGCGACCTGGCGCGACCAGCTGGCCGCCCAGCGCGAGCAACGCGACGCCGCGCGTGAAACTGCGCGGCTGACCGAGCTCAAGGCCGCCCAGGGTGCTGCCAGCGTGCTCGAGCGCCTGGATGCGCAGCGCGCGCTGTGGGCCGCCGAGCAGTCGGTGGTGCAGGTCAGACTGGCCGAATTGGCCAACCGGGTGGCGCTGTACAAGGCGCTGGGGGGATGAGCGCGGCGACGCGGTCAGTGTTGGCATGTCTGGTTGGGCCGGTCCGGCTCAGCCTTGCTCACATTGAACGCGACGCTCTTTGCCGACGTCCACCAGGTGCTGTCGCCTTGAACGCTTTCGACCTGCCATGACCATTTTGGTGGCCGGCTCGGCCAACCTCGATTTCGTGCTGCGGGTGCACCATGTGCCAGCCCCTGGCGAGACGGTGCTGGGGCGTTCGCTGCAGACCTTCCCGGGAGGCAAGGGCGCGAACCAGGCGATCGCCTGCGCCCGCGGCGGTGGCGCGGACACCCGCATGCTGCTGGCCTTGGGCCGCGATGCCTATGCCTTGCCTGTCGAAGCCTCGCTGCGCGAAGCCGGTGTGGCGCTGCATGTTGTTCGATCCGCCGACCAGCCGACCGGCACGGCGTTCATCGGACTCGCCGACGATGCCGAGAACGCGATCATCGTCGCCCCTGGCGCCAACGCCACGCTGCGCGCCGAGGACATGCCCAGCCTGGGCGGGGTCAGCCATCTGCTGCTGCAGCTGGAGACGCCGCTCGCCACGGTGGCCGCTTTCGCCCGCCAGGCCCGCGCTGCCGGCGTCCGGGTGGTGCTCAACGCCGCGCCGGCCCAGACCTTGGCGGCTGACTTGCTCGGCAATATCGACCTGCTGATCGTCAACGAAGCCGAGCTTGGCGTGGTCGCAGGCGATCCCGACGCTGACGCAGATGACGATCTCGCCGCAAGACTGGCGCGGGTCGCGGTGCCGACGGTCATCGTGACACTGGGCGCGCTGGGCTGTGTGGCGCGCACGGGCGCGGCGATGCTGCATCAGCCGGGCTTTGCGGTCGAGCCGCTCGACACCACGGCTGCGGGCGATACCTTCTGTGGCGCCTTGGTCGCTGCCATCAGCCAGGGTGATGCGCTGGCGCAGGCGCTGCGGCGCGCCTGCGCGGCTGCGGCGCTGGCCTGCACAAAGATGGGCGCCCAGCCGAGCATCCCGATGCGCGCAGAGGTGGATGCTTTCCTTGCGCGCGCCGACGCAGACCTCGCGCCTGATCCAACGCGGCCCTGACGATGTGAATTGCCAACGGCTCAAGCTGATCCTGAGCCGCTGGTAGTCAACAGCGCGGCCAGGCTGAGCCGCCAGGCCGGCCCAAGCCCGTCTACTGGAACGCCACCTCGGCAAAGCTGCGCAGCTTGCGGCTGTGCAGCTGGTCCAGCCGTTGGCGTCGCAGCAGTTCGATCGCGCGCATGCCGATGCGCAGGTGCTGGTCGACCCGCTCGCGGTAGAACGCGTTGGCCATGCCGGGCAGCTTGATCTCGCCGTGAAGGGGTTTGTCCGAGACACAGAGCAGCGTGCCATAGGGCACGCGGAAGCGGAAGCCGTTGGCGGCGATGGTGGCCGACTCCATGTCCAGCGCCACCGCCCGGCTCTGGCTGAAGCGCCGCTCCGGGCCGCGCTGCGGCAGCAGTTCCCAGTTGCGGTTGTCGGTCGAGGCCACTGTGCCGGTGCGCAGGATTTTCTTGAGCTCGAAGCCCTTCAACTGGGTGACGTCGGCCACCGCTTGTTCGAGCGCGAGCTGCACCTCGGCCAGCGCCGGGATCGGCACCCACAGCGGCAGCTCTTCGTCGAGCACATGGTCCTCGCGCACATAGCCGTGGGCCAGCACGTAGTCGCCGAGCTCCTGCGTGTTGCGCAGGCCCGCGCAGTGTCCCAGCATCAGCCAGGCGTGCGGTCGCAGCACGGCGATGTGGTCGGAGATGTTCTTGGCGTTGCTCGGCCCGACGCCGATGTTGACCACCGTGATGCCGCTGCCGTCGGGTCGGACCAGGTGGTAGGCCGGCATTTGCGGCAGCCGGGGCAGTGCTGCACCGAAGGCATCGTCGGCGTCGGCCGGCGTGCCGGCGCGGCGCAATACCAGGTTGCCGGGCTCGACGAAAGCGGTGTAGCCGTCGCTGTCTTGCGCATGCTTGGGCCAGTCGCCGAGCAGCCCGCCATGGCCCAGCGGCTTGGCCATCATCTCGTGGCCCAGGCGGACGAACTCGTCGATGTAGAACTGGTAGTTCGTGAACAGCACGAATTTCTGGAAGTGCTCCGGCGAGGTGCCGGTGTAGTGGCGCATGCGCTGCAGCGAGTAATCGACCCGCGGTGCGGTGAACAGCGCGAGCGGATGCGGCTCGCGCGGGCCAGGCTCAAAGGTGCCGTTGGCGATGCCGTCGTCCATCGCCGCGAGGTCTGGCAGGTCGAAGACGTCGCGCATCAACTGTCGACGCTCGGCGCTCATCGTGCCTTCGACATGCTCGTGCTGGGCGAACGAGAAGTGGATAGGGATCGGCTGGCGCGACATGCCCACTTCGAGCGGCCCGCGGTGGTTGCGCAGCAAGAGCTGGAACTGTTCCCTGTAGTAATCGGCGAACAGGTCTGGCCGTGTCAGCGTGGTCTCGTAGGTGCCGGGGCCGGCGACGAAGCCGTAACTCAGGCGCGAATCAGCGCGCGCCACCGTGTCAGTGCGCACCCGCACGAAGGGGTAGCAGGCCCGCACCCGGCCGGCGGGCGTGGCGCCGCCGACGAAGTCGTGCAGGCGCTGGCGCAGGTGGTCGATGCCGCTGTCGTAGATGGCCTTGACATGCGCCAAGGCCTGGTCAGCGTCGTTGAAGCTCTGGGTGACGATCAAGATGGGCGTTGACATGGCTGATTATTGCTGCGAAGGCCCGCTCGGCTGGCAACTGGACAGCCCGCGGCTGATACGCGAGTGACAGCGCAATGTCAGGCTCGGCCCTAGCATTGAGCTAAATGCGTGCCGCGACAGCCCCAGTCCACCCGCTGCTCACCGGCCCCATCCTGCGCACCTTGCTGCGCCTGGCGGCGCCGAACGTGATGGCCACGTCGATGGCCGTCTTGGTGGGCTTGGCCGAAACCTTCTACATCGGCATGCTGGGCTTGGCCCCACTGGCTGCGATGGGGCTGGTGTTTCCGTTTGCGATGCTCACCGGCATGATGTCTGCTGGCGCGATGGGGGGCAGCGTGGCCTCGGCGCTGAGCCGGGCGCTGGGTGCTGGCGATGCGACGCGAGCCCAGGCGGTGGCACTGCACGCGCTGATCATCGGTGCCGTGATGGGCACCTTGTATGCCTTGGTGCTGCTGACTTTTTCGCCGAAATTGTTCGTGATGCTGGGTGGGCGTGGCGATGTGCTGCGCGAGGCGCTGGCCTATGCGAACGTGCTGTTTTCGGGCGCCATCATGGTCTGGCTGGTCAACACGCTGGCGTCGATCGTGCGCGGCACCGGCAACATGCGCGTGCCCTCGTTGGCGCTGATCGCGGCCGCAGCGCTTCAGATCGGGCTGGGCGGCTTGCTGGGGCTGGGGCTGGGTCCTGTGCCGCGCCTGGGCATGCCTGGCTTGGCTTTGGCGCAGATCCTGGCCCAGTCCTGTGGTGCCGCCTTCTTGTTCTGGTACCTGCGCAGCGGGCGAGGCCGGCTGCGTCTGATGTTCAAGTCGATACCGATTCGCGGCCAGCTGTTCTGGGACATCCTGAAGGTCGGCGCATTGGCCTGTCTTTCGCCGCTGCAGTCGGTGTCGACGATGGTGTTGATGTCCGGTTTCGTCGCCCATCTGGGCGTGGTGCCCTTGGCTGGTTATGCCATCGCGCAGCGGCTGGAGTTCCTGACGGGCACGGTGGCCTTTGGCATCGGGCTGGCGTCGGTGCCGATGGTCGGCATGGCGATAGGCGCCGGCGACGTCAAGCGTGCGCGCCGCATCGCCTGGACAGCCGGCACCTTGACGGCAGCGCTGCTGATGCCGGTCGGGCTGGTGGTGGCCTTGGCGCCGGACATGTGGGCTGGCATCTTCACCCATGACGAAGCGGTGCTCGAGTACAGCCGCAGCTGCCTGCGCTGGACCGGGCCGGCCTTCGGTTTCATCGGACTGGGGTTGACGCTGTACTTCTCCTCTCAAGGCGCTGGCCGCGTGTTCGGGCCGGTTTGTGCCGCGACGCTGCGCTTGCTGCTGATAGCGGCAGGCGGCAGCTGGTTGGTCGCCATCGATGCGCCGGCCTGGCAGCTGTTTGCGTTGGCCTCGGCGGCGATGGTGGTGTACGGCGGCAGCGGCGCCTTGGCGATGATGATGGCCTCCTGGGGTCCGCAGCTTGATCGGCCGGTTGTGAAAGATCCGCGCGTCCATCAGCGCCAGGTCATCGGCCACCGCCACCAAGGCGCCCAGCGCATCGAGCACGTCGCGCTGCAGATCCAGCCCCGGCGCGATCTCGGTCAAGGTCAGCTGCCCATCGCGCAGCCGGAACATCGCACGCTCGGTCAGGTAGAGGATCTCGCGGCCCAGCGATGCCACATCAGGCCCGCTGAAGCTCAGGTGCCCCACGGCCGGCCGGCACCAGCTTTTTCACACGGCTCTCTTGCACGATGCGCAGGCGGCCGT
>RGQD01000510.1 GCA_010030205.1 Betaproteobacteria bacterium | reverse complement strand
CGATGGCCTGGCGCAGCTTGTCCTCGACCCGCGAGCGCAGGGTTTGCGGCTTGACCAGCGTGAGTGAAACGACCATGGCCTGGATCTTATGGCTTGTCAGACAATCTGGCAATCAGCTTGAGGCCTGATTGACAGCCGAATCAACAGACTACAGAATCAGCAGCGCTAGAACCGCGCCAGAACCGCGCCAGAACCGCGCCAGAACCGAGCCAATCCGAGCCGATGGCGCGAGCTGACTCAAGCTCGGCGCCGGCCAACGCCGCGGCAGTGGCACAGCGCCTGATCGCCGAGAACAACTGCTGCGCAATCCTGGGCGCATTCGCCTCGGCGCTGACGCTGGCGATCTCGGATGTCAACGAGCGACGCGGCGTGCCGCTGATCACGATGTCTTACCCGGACTTGCTGACCAGCCGAGGCTTCAAGAACGTCTTCCAGGTCACACCCAAGGGCAGTGTGATCGGCATGGCCCAGTTCAATATCGCCACCGACCTGGTCGCCAGCGCTGGCAAGGTCAGCAAGATGGCGATCCTGCTCGAAGGACATCGCATCACCGGACTCTGAAAAAGCCCACGCTGGCAGCCGTCGGGTTGTCGCTGCAGCTGTTCGCGCCGTCCTCAGGTCTGGCTGCCGCGACCCGTCTTGCGTCGCATCGCACGCGCGCGGCTGACGCCACTTCTGGCAGCATACGCACCTTGATTGCCCCCTGCGCGGGCCCAATGCTGGAGAAATGCTTGAGCGCTGACGACAGAGATCACCCCGACCACCCCGCTGCTTTGGCGCTGGCGGCCTGCCTGGCCCTGCTGGCTGGCCCGCTTTCAGCGCTGGCGCAGGATGCCGGCCCCGGCCAGGGCGATGGCCCCACGCAGCAGTCCAGCAGCGTGCAGCGTGTGGAAATCGCCGCGCGACAAGGCGCCACCGATCTGCGCCGGGCCGCCAGCGTGGCCAAGCAGATCTACGGCCGTGACGAACTCGACAGCTTTGGCGACACCAATGCGCTGGACGTGCTGCGCCGACTGCCCGGCGTGAGCGTCGGCGCC
This sequence comes from Betaproteobacteria bacterium, assembly GCA_010030205.1. GTDB lineage: Bacteria > Pseudomonadota > Gammaproteobacteria > Burkholderiales > Burkholderiaceae_C > Pseudaquabacterium. The sequence continues at coordinate 1,346 of RGQD01000510.1, read as the reverse complement.
GGTGGGCCGCGCATGCGCGGTCTGGGTGCCGGCTACACCGACCAGAGTGCGCAGGCGATTGCCGGCAGCATCAACATCATCCTCAAGGACGCGCCGCGCCGCACGCAGCGCGATCTGCGCCTGGGCTTGACGGACGGCAAGCAGCGCCCGAGGGCCAACCTGAACCTCACGCTGGGTGAGGCCAAGGGGCCGCTGGGCTTGTCATTGCCGGTGTCGCTCTTCGAATGGCGCCGAGAAAACACCAGCGCCACCGACCGGCAAATGCCCGGCATCGACGGTCTGCCGGCGCATGCCCAGCAGCTGGGCCATCAGCAGGTGTGGGGCTGGGGCTACAACATCGGGCCGCGCCTGAACTGGAAGATCAGCGACGAGCAGGCGCTGGCATTGCAGGGCTTTGCTCAAAAGGGCTACTGGCACAACCGCACCAACCAGGAGAACCATGTGTTGTCTGGCCAGCCGGTGCTGGAAGACGACACCCAGCAGCAAGGCACTTGGCAAAACCTGCGCGGCAACCTGACCTGGACGAATCGTTTTCGCGATGACCAGCGCGTTGAGTTGCGTGCCGGCGTGCAGCAGTCGAAGTGGACCCTCGATGTTGTGAATTTGCGCCAAGGCTCGGAGCGGCTGCGCACGGTGGGCCATGGCGACGAAGAAGGCCTCAGCCAGGCCGGCAAGTACAGTTGGCTGCTGGGCCAGAGCCATAGCCTGACGGTCGGTTGGGATCTTGAGGCCAAGCGCCGCCTGGAGGAGCGATCCGTCACCGAACAAGGCGTCCCGGTGTTGGCCGACTTCGAAGGCCAGCCCTTCGATGCGCAGGTGCGGCGCCAGGCTTTTTACCTGCAGGACGAATGGGAGATTTCACCGGCGCTGCAGATGTACCTGGGGCTGCGCAACGAGCGCATCCGCACAGAAAGCCATGGCAACGCCGCACCGGTGATCAACGAAAGCAGCGTGCTGTCACCGCTGTGGCACCTGACCTACAAGTTAGACCCCAAGGGCCGAGACATGGTGCGCGCCAGTCTGACCCGCAGCTACAAGGCACCCGTGCTGAGCACGCTGCTGGCGCGGCCATCGGTCAACAGCCAGTTCACCAACACCAACGCAGGCAACACGGAGCTGGCGCCGGACCGCATCGGCAACCCGGCGCTGGCGCCCGAACTGGCCACCGGGCTGGACATTGCCTTCGAGAAATACCTGCCCGCCGGCGGGCTGTGGAGCGTGGGTGTTTTCCATCGCCAGATCGCGAGCCTGGTGCGCACGGTGACCACGCTGCAACCGGTGGCCTGGGCCAGCGTACCGCGCTGGGTGGCGCAGCCGCTGAACTTCTCGTCGGCCACCACCAGCGG
>RGQD01000509.1 GCA_010030205.1 Betaproteobacteria bacterium | reverse complement strand
TCCCCCGTGGGGATCAAGCAAAGTGGCAAAGCCACATTTGCTTGAGAGGTCCTGTCGATCTGCCGCTGGCCGGCTTTCGAATAGGTTCGGGCGGATCCCATGGCGCATCAGATCAGTCGAACACCGGGCAGCTTGGCCATCCATCGATCAAAGGTTGCCGTGAACTCCGCGCCTAGCCCGGCATTCTTCGCGGTGACCAGGCAATCGACGAATCCGCACTTGCTGTGTGCGAACTGTTCCACTGCAGTCTGCACGACCTCGCGACTCTCGAAGGCTATCGAGGGCTCATCGAGCAGGCCGTGCAGCGCAAGCAACAGGGATTTCTTGTCCTGGGCATAGGCGCTGCGCAATGTCCAGAATACCTCTGCCAACACAACATCACTGACCAGCAATGCGCCAGCAGTCTGGCCGTGCTCGTCGAGCAGCGCGTCGACACGGCTGTTCTGTGTGGGGTCGTCGTTGAGCAGCAGCCGCAAGACGACATTGGTGTCGAGACCAATCACCGAACGCGACCTTTGCTGGAAGAGGCGGTCTTTCGGGCCCTCGTGGCGGTTGGTGCTGCGGCACGATCGCGAAAGTGGCGCGCAATGCCTTCATCCATCTGCTCGGCCGTCAGGGGGTTCGGATGCGGAGACTTCAACAGCCCGCGCAGTTGCTTGGCGTCGGGCTTGACGGCCCGCACCTGCAGCGTGTTGTCTGCCATGATTTGAAAATCCAGCAAGGCGCCAGCGTCAAGATTTAGCCTGTCTCGGACCTCTTTCGGTACCGTGATCTGACCCTTGCTGGTCATGGTGGCGAGCATCGAGACTCCCATCGTGTGGATGATTTCCTTACATTATCGAGAGATAAGGAATTTTCGTCCACATGTTTTTCACCACAAACTCCAGGCGGCCGAATGAGTCGTCCAAGTCCTTGGTCGCGTCGATCCTGTGCCGGCTGATGCCGAAGGTCCGGATCCGTGTCGAGCGTCTGCGCCACCGCTGACGGCAGGTGATCGAATGGTTCGTGAGTGCTACCATTGTGCTTACCTGAACCAAAGGAATGCCGGTCATGGAAGTCGCGATTCGCAAGATGGGCAACTCGCAGGGCGTGCTGATCCCCAAGCCCATCATTGCTCAGCTGGGTTTGGCGGGAACGGTCGATCTGCAGGTGCGTGACGGGGTGATCGAAATCCGCCCGGCGCGCGCCAACCCGCGCGAAGGCTGGGCCGAGGACGCCCGCCGCATCGCTGCGTCCGACCCGGACCCGCTGGTGTGGCCGGAGTTCGCCAACCAGGACGACGCCGACCTAGCGTGGTGATGAAGGCCGGCGACATCTGGCTGGCGCAACTGGCCCCGACGCTGGGCAGCGAAATCCAGAAGACCCGCCCATGTGTGGTGATCTCGCCCGACGAGATCAATGCGCATCTTCGCACCGTCATCGTCGCGCCGATGACCACGGGTTCCAGGCCGGCGGCGTTCCGCATCCCGGTCACTTTCCAGGGCAAGCCGGGCCTGATCGTGCTCGACCAGATCCGTACGCTGGACCGCGTGCGGCTCGTCAAGCGGCTCGGGGCGCTGCGCCCGGCCACCTTGGACAACACCTTGAAGACGCTGCAGGCGATGTTCTCGCGTTGAGAGCTCGGCCGTTGCCATGCCATCCAGCAGAGCTTGAGGGCGCTGGCTGGCACCTCTGCCTGACCACTGTGACCGTCAAACGCCCTCACTGCCAGCCGTAGCGCCGGCTGTAGAAGCGCTTCATCAGTGTCGTCAGCGCGCCGTAACCCAGCAAGATCGCTAGCAGCCATACGAAGTAGGCCGGCGGCAAGGCTTGCAGCTTGAAGTAGCCCGCCAGCGGCCCGAACGGCAGCCACAGGCCCAGCCAGCGTCTGCGTCAGCAGCCCGACAACAAACCAGCCCGACTGAAACAAGCCCTGGTTGGCCAGGCTGTTGGCGCCGAAGACCCACCACATCAGCGCGAAAGTGGCCAGGTCGAACAGCGAGCTGATCGGCCCGAAGAACAGCATGAAGCGGCCGATGTCGGCCGGCCGCCAGTGCAGCGGGCTGGCCACTTGCTCAGCGTCGACGCGGTCGAACGGGATGCCGGTCTGGGCGATGTCGTAGAGCAGGTTTTGCACCAGCAACTGCAGCGGCAGCATCGGCAAAAAGGGCAGCGCGGCGCTGGCCACCAGCACCGACAGCACGTTGCCGAAGTTCGAGCTCGAGGTCATCCGGATGTACTTGAGCAGGTTGCAGAAGGTGGTGCGACCCTCGACCACGCCGGCGTCCAGCACCATCAAGCTCTTTTCGAGCAGGATGATGTCGGCGGCCTCTTTCGCAATGTCGACCGCCGAGTCGACCGAGATGCCGATGTCGGCCGCACGCAGCGCCGGCGCGTCGTTGATGCCGTC
>RGQD01000508.1 GCA_010030205.1 Betaproteobacteria bacterium | reverse complement strand
TCGATCGGTGGCGACATCCAGGCGCTGCTGGCTCTTCCGGATGGACGCGTTCGCGCACTCAGCGGCAGCGGTGCTGCGCCGGCGGCGCTCAATGCCGCGTCCTTGCGGGGCCAACACGCCTCGATGCCCATCCACGGCGTGCATCCGATCACGGTGCCGGGTGTGATCGCCGCTTGGGCGGATCTGCATGCACAAGGCGGGCGCCTGCCCTGGCCGCGCCTGCTCGAAGACGCCATCGCACTCGCGCGAGACGGCGTGCCGGTGGCCGCCGCGCTTGGGCGCGACCTGGACGCTTTGCAGGCCAGGCTCGGCCTGGATCCGGGACTGCGGGGTGTGTTCTTTCATGCCGACGGTCGCGTGATGCGCAGCGGCGAGATCCTGCGTCAGCCGGCGCTGGCGCACAGCCTGGCGCGCATCGCGCAGCACGGGCTCCGGGCGTTCTACCAGGGCGAAGTGGGGGCGCAATTCGTGGCGGGCTTGCGTGCCCGCGGCGGACTGCTGAGCCGCGACGATCTTGCGCAGCACAGCTCGCGCTGGCTCGAACCCCTGGCCACCTCGTTTGGCCCCTATGACATCCTGACCACGCCGCCCGTGTCTCAGGGCTTTGTGCTGCTGCAGCTGCTCAGTGCGATGCGCCGCCTGGGCCTGGAGCGGGCAGACCCCTGCGGCGAGGCGGGATGCGTGCTGGCGAGGTTGTGTGCGATCACTGCTGACCTGCGGGATCACCATCTGGGGGATCCTGAGCAACGCCTGGCCAGCGATCTCCAGCAGCCGCTTCCCGACACGCCACCGCGACCGCGGCCCAATGGCGACACGGTGGCCATCGTGGCGCAGGATGCGTTGGGTCATTCGGTCACCGTCATCCAGAGCGTCTTTCACGCCTTCGGCGCTGGCATGCTCGAGCCCGCCACGGGCATCGTCTGTCAAAACCGCGGTGCCGCTTTCACGCTGCACGAAGGGCCGGCGGCGCTGGTCGGAGGGCGCCGGCCGCCCAGCACGCTGACGGCGTCGCTGCTGCGCCGCAACGGACACATCGAGGCGGCGCTCGGCTGCATGGGTGGCAAGAGCCAGCCGCAAATTCTCGCGCAGGTGCTGATGCGCCTGCTCGCTGGCACAGCCCCTGCCGATGCGCTGGCCGCGCCGCGCTGGGTGGTTGGAAGCTTTGGCAAAGCCGACGAGAACGTGGTGCTGGCGGAGGCTTCGCTCGACGAAGCAGGCCGCCAGGCGCTGGCGCGCGTGGGGCTGCCGCTGGTGCTGGGCGCGCAGCGTGACGACCGGGCGGGTCATGTGCAGTTCGTGCGCCGGCTTGCGAACGGCGGCTTCGAAAGCGCTTCCGATCCGCGTGGAGACGGTCTGCGCAAAGCCGATTGATCGGGGTGCAGGACAATCGGCGCATGGCCAAACCACCCCAGGCAAGCGCTGTGCGCAAGAGCGGCGCGATGCTGCCGGCCGCAGTCCGACAGCAACGCATCGTCGAACTGGTACGACAAGACGGCTTCGTCAAGGTGAGCGCGCTCGCGGCGCATTTCGGGATCTCGCCAATGAGCGCGCGGCGAGATCTGGATGCGCTGAGTCGGCAGGGGTTGATCGAGCGATCGCAGGGCGCGGCTGTGGCGGTCTCCGCGACCGAGACCCCCCAGGGTTTGCGTCAGCTGAGCGACGCTGAAATGCGCGAGCAGCAGTACGAAACGCGCAGGCGCAGGCAGATCGTGGCGAAACAGGCGATCGCACGCGCAGCTGCCGCGCTGGTGTCGACCGAGGACAAGATCGCACTCGACGTGGGCAGCACCGTGCTCACGCTGGCGCGCGAACTGGTCAAGCACGCGGGCATCCCTGTGTTCACCAACCATTTGCGGGTCGCGAGCCTGCTGGCGGGATCGCGCTGCTTGGTGCTGATGCCGGGCGGCATCGTGCGGGCGCAAGAACTCTCGGTCTGCGGCCAGCAAGCCGCTGATGACGCCGCCCGGGGCTGGTTTACCAAGGTGTTCATCGGCGTGGCCGGCCTGACCGCGCAGGGCGGCTTCGATGCGTCACCGCAGGACACGCAGATCAAGCGCGCTTACATCGAGCACGCCGACCAGGTCATTCTTCTGTGCGACGCCAGCAAGTTTGGCAAGCGCTCGCTCGCACAGGCTTGCAAGCTTGAGGAGATCGACCTCTTGATCACCGACGCAGCGCCTGGGCCCGAGCTGGCGGCCGCACTGGACGCTGCGTCAGTCGTCGTGCAAGTGGCCACCTGACGGGGCCGGCCCGCGCCCATGGCAGGCTGGCTGAGGCCAGCTTCGTCAAATCGTCCGCCATTCAGGGATGGCCGCATGTCCCAGGCGCCAGCAGACCGCAAGCCCGATCAACAATCCCATCGCATGCCTATCACCATCCGCCCGATCGCTCGTCAAGACCAAGCCCAGTGGC
>RGQD01000507.1 GCA_010030205.1 Betaproteobacteria bacterium | reverse complement strand
GACGCCGTGCTGTTGCTGGGCGACCTGTTCGAGGTCTGGGTCGGCGACGATGCGCGCCACCAGGGTTTCGAGGCTGAATGCGTCAGCGTGCTGCGCCAGGCCAGCGCCCAAAAAGTGCTGGCCTTCATGCCGGGCAACCGGGATTTTCTGGTCGGCGACGAACTGCTGGCCGAAGCCGGTGTGCAGCGCCTGGCCGACCCCACGCTGCTGTGCTGCTGGGGCCAACGCTGGTTGCTCAGCCACGGCGATGCGCTGTGCCTGGCCGACCAGGCCTACCAGCAGTTCCGCGCCCAAGTGCGCAGCGCCGGCTGGCAACAGCAGTTTCTGGCGCTGCCACTGGCCGACCGCCAACGCCAGGCCAGGGCGATGCGAGACGCCAGCACGGCACACCAAGCCAGCCTCGGCCCGCAGCATTGGAGCGATGTCGACGACGCTGCGGCAGCGCAATGGCTGGCCGACGCCGACGCCAGCGCGCTGATCCACGGCCACACCCACCGTCCGGGCACGCATGCGCTGCCAGGTGGCGGGCTGCGCCATGTGCTGGGCGACTGGGATTTCGACACCAAGCCGAGCCGAGCCAGGATGATGCAGCTGAGCCCGACCGGGCTGCAGGCGATCGACCTGGGGGATGTCGCTTGAAAGCCCAGGTTTGAAAACCCTTTGGCGGCGCTGGCAGGCGCACCGCGAGTCGCGGGTGCTGGCACGGCGCGCCATCCCTGACCCGCTGTGGCGGTTGACGCTGGCGCGGGTGCCCTTCCTGGCCGAACGCTCGGCCGAAGACATGGACGAACTGCGTCGCCTGTCCAGCCTGTTTCTCGGCGAGAAGGAATTCACCGGCGGCGGCGGTCTGGTGGTCGACGACGCGATAGCCGTCTGCATCGCCGCCCAGGCCTGCCTGCCGGTGCTGCGGTTCGGGCTGGCGCCGTACCGCAGCTTCGTCGGCATCGTCGTGCACCCGGACGAGGTGGTGGCTCGGCGTGAAGTCATCGATGACGACGGCATCGTCCACGCTTACGACGAAGTGCTGGCCGGCGAGGCGATGGCGGGCGGGCCGATCATGCTGTCGTGGGTCGACGTCAGCGCTGCCAGCGAGCTTGCCGACTGGGGCTACAACGTGGTGATCCATGAGTTCGCCCATGTGCTGGACATGGGCGACGGCGAGGCCGACGGCGTGCCACCGCTGCCCAGCGCGGCAGCGCGCGAGGCCTGGATCGCCGTCATCGACCCCGAGTTCGAGCGCTTTTGCGCCGCGGTCGACGCCGGTGAAGAGACCTTGATCGACCCCTATGGCGCGACCAGCGTCGACGAGTTCTTCGCCGTGATGAGCGAGAGCTTCTTCGTCACACCCCAGCCGCTGCGCGCCAGGCACCCCGCGCTGTACGCGATGCTGGCGGGCTACTACGGGCAAGACCCGGCGAGCTTCAACCCGGGCTGAAGACGCTGGGATGGCCGGCAGGATCGCCGCCGCAGCGTCCGATCCGCCAGCAAGCCTGCGTCAGGCCATCGTCAAAGCGCCGTCGACACCGCCTTGGGCTTGTCGTTCTTGTTGCGCGGTGGCTGGATCTCGAGCAGCACCTCGCCCTTGTCGTCCACATCGACCGTCAGGCGACCGCCATCGACCAATCGGCCGAACAGCAACTCGTCGGCCAGCGCACGGCGTATCGTGTCTTGAATCAGGCGCTGCATCGGCCGCGCGCCCATCAAGGGGTCGAAACCCTTCTTGGCCAGGTGCGTGCGCAGCGTGTCGGTGAAAGTGACGTCGACCTTCTTCTCGCCCAACTGGGCCTCGAGCTGCAGCAAGAACTTGTCGACGACGCGCAGGATGATCGATTCGTCGAGCGCCTTGAAGCTGACCGTCGCGTCGAGCCGGTTGCGGAACTCGGGCGTGAACAAGCGCTTGATGTCGGCCATCTCGTCGTCGGTCAGCGCGCCATGGTCCATCACCTGCAGCAGCACGTTGTAGACATCCGGGTGGGCTTTCTCGATCTCGTCGAGCAGCAGCACGGAGTGCGGCTTCTTGGTCACGGCCTCGGTCAGCAAGCCACCCTGGTCGAAACCGACATAGCCCGGTGGCGCACCGATCAGCCGGCTGACCGCGTGGCGCTCCATGTACTCGCTCATGTCGAAGCGGATCAGCTCGATGCCCAGGATGTAGGCCAGCTGCTTGGCAACCTCGGTCTTGCCCACGCCGGTCGGGCCTGAGAACAGGAACGAGCCGATCGGCTTGTCGGGCCGACCCAGGCCCGAGCGAGCCATCTTGATCGCTGCGGCCAGCGCGTCGATCGCAGGCTCCTGGCCGAACACCACGCTCTTCAAGTCGCGGTCCAGGCTCTTCAACTTGCCGCGGTCGTCGTTGGACACCGATGCCGGTGGGATGCGCGCGATCTTGGCGACGATCTCCTCGACCTCGTTGCGGGTGATGGTCTTTTT
>RGQD01000506.1 GCA_010030205.1 Betaproteobacteria bacterium | reverse complement strand
TTCCGACTGCGGCAGCGGGCGCTGCGCGACCGGCGGCAAGTGCTGCGGCGTCGGCCATGGCGCCCAAGGGCTACACCAGCTGGACTTTCGGCGAGCTGCCGGAGCTGATGGAAATCCACAAAGCCGGCCAGGTGTTGATCGGTTTTCCGGCGCTGATCGACAAGCGCACCCATGTCGAGGTCGAGGTCTTCGATGAGCCCGAGGGCGCTGCGGTCAAACACCGCGCCGGCTTGAGCCGCTTGGTCGCGCTCGCGCTCAAAGAGCCCTTGAAATACCTCGAGAAGAACATCCCCGACCTGGTCAAGATGGCCACGGCCTACATGCCCTTGGGCAGCGCTGACGAACTGCGCAATCAGATCATCGAGTTGGCGCTGGACCGCGCTTTCCTGGCCGACCCGCTGCCGTGCGACGACGCGAGCTTCAACGCACGCCTCATCGCGGGCCGCAGCCGACTCAACCTGATCGCGCAGGAGGTGGCGCGACTGGCCGGCGTCATCCTGGCTGATTACGCCGCCGCGCAGCGCAAGCTCAAGGACAGCCGCGCCGCCAAAGAGCTGTCCGACGACATCGCTGCTCAGCTGCAGCGGCTGATGCCCAAGCGCTTCCTGCAGCAAGCGCCTTATGCCCAACTCCAGCATTACCCGCGCTACCTCAAGGCGGTCACGGCACGGCTAGACAAGCAGCGCGCCGACCCGGCGCGTGACGCGCTGCGGCTGGCCGAGTTGCGGCCTATCGAGCAACGCTACCTGCGCCGTTTGGCCGAGCAAAAAGGCGTTGCCGACGCCAGGCTGGACGAGTACCGCTGGTTGCTCGAAGAGCTACGGGTGAGCTTTTTCGCCCAAGAGCTGCGAACCCCGCAGCCCGTCAGCGTCAAGCGCCTGGACAAGGCCTGGCAGCAGCTGTCGAGTTAGTTCACTGATTTCGCGCGGCCGAATGCCGCCGCCCCTAGCCCGGTTCGCCCGAGCGTTTTCTGTCTGTGTGTCATGAGAAGAGATTCACCCGTCGACATCGTCTATCTTTGGGTCGATGGCAACGACCCCGCCTGGCGACTGAAGCGCCAGCGCGCAGCCGAAGAACTCAGCGCCGCCCATCGCGACGCGATCGGCCTGCACGGCAATGTTGAGGGCCGGTTCCGCGACAACGACGAGCTTCGTTTCAGCCTGCGTGCGCTCGAGCGCTTCTTTCCGGCCCACGGCCATGTCTACATCGTCACCGACGACCAGACGCCGGCTTGGCTGAAGTCCTCGAGTCGATTGACGATCGTCGACCACCGCAAGCTGATCCCGGCCAGCGCGCTGCCGACCTTCGACTCGAGCAACATCGAGTCCTATATTCATCGGATTCCGGGTCTGTCCGAGCGCTATTTCTACCTCAATGACGATGTCTTCTTTGGCGCACCTGTCGAACTCGACGATTGGTTCTGGGACGGCGGGGTCTATGCCGCCTGGTCGGACGATCCTGCGGTCAGCGACGGTCCGTTGCGCCAGGATGCCAATTCGATGGAAAACGCCTGCAGGCTGTCAAACCATTGGCTCAGCGCCCAAGCAGCAGGCGCCAGGCCCGCGATCGGCGAGGACGATCGGACTCGCCAACGTCAAGCCTATGTGCACCGGTTCTGCACTTTCGCTCATTCGCCCAGGCCGATGTTGCGATCGGTGTTGTTCGAACTGGAGCGCACCGCGCCCGAGTTGTTCGACGGCGTTCGATCGACGGTGTTTCGGACCTGGGACAAGCCGACCATCGTCTCTGATTTCGTGATCCGTTGGGCGCTGGCCCATGGCTTGGCCAGGATGCGCGACTACACCCACCTGTATGTCTCGACCGGCGATGCCGATGTCGGCTACCAGCTCGACCTGTTGGGGTCGCTCTGCGGCGCGGTCAACTTCTTCTGTGTCAACGACACCACCGACAACGCCCACTGGCATGACCCGCGCCTGGCCCAGGTTCGCGAGGCACTGCAGGCCTTGTTCCCCGAGGCTTCGGCCTTCGAGCGAGACCGCGCTGTCAAGCTCAGCGCCTGGCTTGACCGGCCGCTCGCATCGGAAGCCGACGCGGGCCGCACCGATCTCTTCAACCAAACAGCAGTTGCGAAATGAGGGCTGCTGAATTTCGGTGCTGTGGTGCTACTCGTAGTGGGGGAAGTCCGCCGGCGCCCATTCGTCACCCCGCAGTTCGGGCTCGGCATAGTGTTGCAGTGCGTCGAAATGCTGCGCCACGTCTTCGGCCAGCAGCTGGGCGGCCAGAGAGCGTGCCAGGCGCTGGGCGCCCTCGCTGATCTGCGGGATGTCGCCGGCACTCGCGCCAAGCGAGAGTGCCGCCGCGTAGTTGAAGCAGTGCACGCGGTTCAGGCCAGGACAGGCGCCAGGCCTGAGTTCCTGGAACTCGTAGCTCGGGCCCAGATCGGGTGAGGCGGCCAGTTCAGCGTCTGCCT
>RGQD01000505.1 GCA_010030205.1 Betaproteobacteria bacterium | reverse complement strand
GCCGAAGCGCTGATCCGTGGCAGTGGCGACTGGGTGCTGCGCTTTGTCTGCCTGACGCTGGCGATCACACCGCTGCGCGAAGCAACCGGCTGGAGCGCGCTGGCTCGGATGCGCCGGATGACGGGTTTGTTCGCCTTCGGCTACGGCGTGATTCACTTTCTGTGCTACGCCTGGCTCGACATGGGGCTGGACTTTGACGACATCGTTCGCGACATCCCCAAGCGCCCGTTCATCCTGGTCGGCTCGCTCGCGCTGCTGGCGATGTTGCCGCTGGCCGCGACCTCGTTCAACCGCGCGATCAGGGCGCTGGGTGCAGCGCGCTGGAAGGCGCTGCACCGGGCGGTCTACGCGGTCGCGCTGTTGGCCTTGCTGCACTTTTTCTGGATGCGCGCGGCCAAGCACAACTTCACCGAATGGTCGGTCTACGCGGTCATCGTGGCCCTGCTGTTGGGGTGGCGGCTGCGCCAGGCGCTGCGGCGGCGGCGCAGCGCTACCTCATGAACCCTGGCAGCCACAGCGCGAGCTGCGGAAACACCAGCACCAACACCAGACCGACGACCAGCGGCAGGCAGAAAATCGCCGAACCGCGAAAGATCTGCGACATCGGCACGTTCTTCAGCAGCGCGTTCATCACGAACATGTTCATGCCCACCGGCGGTGAAATCAGCCCGACTTGCACCACCAGCACAATCAAAACACCGAACCAGACCGGGTCGAAGCCGAGTTGGGTGACCACCGGGAAGAACACCGGGATCGTCAGCAACACCATGCTGAGCTCCTCCATGATCGTGCCCAGCACCACGTAGACGCCCATCATCGCGGCGATCACCACCAAGGGCGGCAAGCCCAGATGGGTGATGCCGTTCTTCAGGTCGCCCGGCATGCTGGTGTAGTTGACGAAGTTGGAGAACATCGCCGCAGCGATCAGGATCGTGAACAGCATCGCCGTGGTGCGCGCGCTCTCGGCCAGCACGTCGAACAGCACCCGCGGCGTCAAGCTGCCGCGTGCCAACGCGAATGCGAATGCGCCCGAGGCGCCTATCCCGGCGCCCTCGGTGGCAGTGAACCAGCCACCGTAAATACCACCCAGCACCAGCACCACCAGCAGTGCGACGCCCCAGATGTCGCGCAGTGCGGCCCAGCGCTCAGGCCAGTCGACCCGCTGACCAGCCGGTCCGGCTTCGGGATGGCGTCGAATGATCCAGGCAACGCCCGTCATCAGCAGCCCAGCGCATAGCAGACCCGGCACCACGCCGGCCGCAAACAGCTTGCCGATATGGGTCTCGGTGACGATGCCGTAGATCACCATGATGGTCGACGGCGGGATCATGATGCCCAGCGTGCCGCCGGCGGCAATCACCCCGGTCGACAGGTAGTCGGCGTAACCCAGCTTCTTCATCGACGGGTAGGCCACCTTGGTCATCGTCGCTGCGGTGGCAATCGACGAGCCGCAGATCGCGCCGAAACCTGCGCAAGCCATGATCGTCGCGTGCGCCAGACCGCCTCGCCGGTGTCCGACAAAGGCGAACGCGGCGCGAAATAGTTCGTGCGCCAGTCCGGCGCGGGCGACGAAATTGCCCATCAGGATGAACAGTGGGACCACAGACAGCGTGTAGGCAAAGCCCGAGTCGTACACCACCTGCGCCGCGGCGGCGGCGGTCGGCCCCCAGCCACGCATCAGCCCGAGGCCGACATAGCCGACAAGACCCATCGCGAAGGCCAGCGGCACGCGCAGCAGCGCCAGCACAAAGACTGCAGCAAAACCCAGCAGCGCCTCGGTCATGTCGCGCCCCCGATGTCCGGGCTCGCATCGGGGTCACCGGGCTGCAGCACCAGCAGCATGTGCATCAGCGAGGTCAGCCCGCACAGCACGCTCATCAGCCCGACGAAAGGTCCGAGCGGCAGCTTGAGCTGGGCCGTGGTGTCACCATAGCCGGCCATCTGCATGGCCTTGTCCCACATCAGCCAGCACAGCGCGGCCAGCGCCACGCCGCACAGCAAGTTGATCAGCGCTTGCTGCAGTCGGCGCAGCCAAGCCGGCATCAAGGCGTCGAGCGAGTCAAAAGCCACATGCTCGCCGTGCAGGCTGACCAGCGGCAGTGCCGAAAAAATCACCACCACCATCAGGATTTCGGTCAACTCCAGCGAGCCCGGCACAGATTGGCTGAGCAGCTTTCGCCCCAGCACGTCGACGAAGGTCAGCGCCATGATGGCAAACAGGGCGGCCGCAGCCAACAGGCCGCACAGTGCATCGAGAAGGCGTTTCAAACGGTTTCCTTGCAACGCGGCCGGTCGCTGCGACGAGCGGCCGCGAGGGTTCAGCAAGCCGGGAAAGTCCCGGCGCGAGGGTCACTTCTCGAGCTTGGCGATCTCGGCACGGTACTCGGCCAACACCTTCTTCGCGTCCTTCAGGCCTTTGGCCTCGGCCGCCTTGATCCAGCCATCCTCCAGCCCGCTGGT
>RGQD01000504.1 GCA_010030205.1 Betaproteobacteria bacterium | reverse complement strand
CCGCAACCAAAGCCACCCGCAAAGACCCCCACAAGGTCGCTCACCCTGAAGCACCCAGGGACAAGGACGCGCCCAAGGTCGCAGCCAAGGACCTGCCGGCATCGGCCCCGGTGGCCGAGAACCGGCGCGCTCGCTACGACTACCACATCGAGGAGCGCTACGAAGCCGGCATGGTGCTGGCAGGCTGGGAGATCAAGGGCATACGCGCCGGCCAAGTGCAGCTGACCGATGGCTATGTGGTGATCAAGGGCGGCGAGCTGTACCTGATCGGCTGCCGAATCAATGCGCTGCGCTCGGCGTCAACCCACGTCAGCCCTGAAGCCGACCGGACCAAAAAGCTGTTGATGCACAAGACCGAGATCAGGCGACTGGTCGGCAAGGTCGAGCAAAAAGGCTTCACCCTGGTGCCGTTGAACCTGCACTACAAGGGCGGGCGCATCAAAGTCGACATCGCGCTGGCCAAGGGCAAGGCCGAGCACGACAAGCGTGACACCGAGAAAAAGCGCGACTGGGAGCGGGAGAAGGGGCAATTGATGAGACATAAAGTCTCATCAAAGCCGTAGGCCAGCGTTGCGTAGCAAGGCTGTTGCACCTTCCGCGCGTAGCGAAGCGAAGCGCACAAGGGCCGGTTGATCAGGCATAAAGTCTCATCAAAGCCGTAGGCCAGCGCTGCGCAGCAGGGCCTCATCAGGCTCTTAGAGCCGGCGCTGCGCAGCAGCGCGAACCCTCACCAGTTCGGCTTGCGCTTGTCGATGAAAGCCTGCACGCCCTCCAGCGCGCAGTGGTCCATCATGTTGCAAGCCATGGTCTGCGCCGCGTCGGCGTAGGCGGCTTCGATGCCCAGTTCGAGCTGGCGGTAGAACAGCGCCTTGCCCATAGACAGCGCCAGGCGCGGCTTGCCGACAATCGCAGACACCAGCGACTCGACTTCGGCCTCGATGCTGTCAGCGGCCACCACGCGGTTGACCAGGCCCTTGACCTTGGCCTCGTCGGCCGAGATAAAAGCGCCGGTCACCAGCATCTCGAACGCCGCCTTGCGGCCCAGGTTGCGCGACAGCGCGACGCTGGGCGTGGCGCAGAACAGCCCCAGGTTGACGCCGCTGACGGCAAAACGCGAATCCGACGACGCCACCGCCAAGTCGCACATCGCCACCAGCTGGCAACCGGCGGCCGTGGCAATGCCCTGAACCTGGGCGATCACCGGCACCGCCAAGGCCTGCAAGCTCATCATCATCTTGCCGCACTGCGCGAACAAGGCTTGGTAATAATCCTTCGAGGGCGTGGCCCGCATTTCCTTCAGATCATGGCCGGCGCAAAACGCCTTGCCTGCGGCTTTGATCACCAGCAGCCGGGCGCCCGGATCGCGGGCGATCGTGTCGAGCTCGAGCTGCAGCGCGTCGAGCATGGCTTCGGACAGCGAGTTGAAGGCTTGCGGCCTGTTCAGCGTCAGCGTGATCACACCGCGCGGGTCCTGGCTGCGCAGCAGCAGCGGTTCTTGGGTGGTCAGCATGGGCAAGTCCTCTTATTCAATCGCGGTGGATGATCTTGCGCGTTCGCGCAGCTCGAACTTCTGGATCTTGCCAGTGGCGGTCTTCGGGATCTCTTCGAAGCGGATTTCGCGCGGGACTTTGTACCCGGCCAGCAAGCCCTTGCAGTGCGCCACCAGCTCGGCGGCGCTGACGCTCGCGTCGGCCCTGAGCTCGACAAATGCCAGCGGCGTCTCGCCCCACTTCGGGTCGGGCTTGGCAACCACCGCGCAGGCCACGACCGCCGGGTGGCGGTAGAGCGCGTCCTCGACCTCGATCGAGCTGATGTTCTCGCCGCCCGAGATGATCACGTCCTTGCTGCGGTCGCGGATCTTGACGTAACGGTCGGGCTCGAGCACGGCCAGGTCGCCGGTGTGGAACCAGCCGCCCTCGAAAGCCTTGGCGGTGGCCGTGTGGTTTTTGAGGTAGCCCTTCATCACGATATTGCCGCGGAACATGATCTCGCCCATGGTCTGACCATCGGCAGGCAGCTCGGCAAGGGTCTCAGGATGGCGCAGCGACATGCCGTCTTGCAGCGGGTAGCGAACCCCTTGGCGGCCGTTGAGCCGGGTCTGCTCGGACAGGCTCTCGCCGGCCCAGGACGGACGCTTCACAGCCACGGCCGCCGGGCCATAGACCTCGGTCAGGCCATAGACATGGGTGATGTCGAAGCCAATCATGGCCATGCCCTCGATCATCGCAGCCGGCGGCGCGGCCCCGGCCACCATGCCGCGCACCGCCTGTTGGATACCGGCACGCATCTCGACAGGTGCGTTGTAGATCAGGCTGTGAACGATGGGCGCCGCGCAGTAATGGTCAACGCCATGGTCGCGCATCGCGCCGAGGATCGCCTGGGCGTCGACCTTGCGCAGGCAGACATGGGTGCCGCCCAGCATCGCCACGGTCCAAGGGAAACACCAGCCGTTGCAGTGGAACATCGGCAAGGTCCA
>RGQD01000503.1 GCA_010030205.1 Betaproteobacteria bacterium | reverse complement strand
AGCAAGGTCGTCTTGCCGGCGCCGTTGGGGCCGACCAGAGCGTGGACCTCGCCGGCGAGCACGTCGAGATCTACCTTGTTGGTGACCACCAGGCCGCCGTATCGCTTGACCAGACCGCGCGCGCTGAGCACTGCGGCCTGTGGATTGCCGCGCGTCGCATCGTAGTCGGAATTGTTTTCAGTAGCGGGCGGGACGCGCATCGTGATGCCAGCGCTCAACATGCTGCGATGTACCTGCATTCCCTGCATCATGTCGCACCTTTCAGCCGGCGGAAGACCCGGCCCAGATCGCCTAGGCCGTTTCGCGCATACATGACGATCACCACCAGCACCAGGCCCATGATGGCCTGCCAGTGTTTGGTGAGGGTGCCGAGCCCTTCCTCCAGCAGCAGGAACGCCGCTGCGCCGACCAGCGGGCCGATCACGGTGGACATGCCGCCCAGCATAACCATCAGCAGCAGTTCGGCGGAGCGGCTCCAGTGCATGTAAGCTGGGCTGACGAACTGCGACAGGTTGGCGAGCAGGGCGCCCGAAACAGAAGCCAGCGCGCCTGCCAGCACGAAGGCTGCCAGCCGGTACCGATAAGCGTGCACACCGATCGAGATGGCGCGGGCCTCGTTGCTCTTGATGCCGCGCAAGGCGATGCCGAAGCGTGAATTGACGACCCGCCGCACGATCCACGCCGTGAGGACCAGCCAGGCCAGCACGAAGAAGTACAAGGCTGTGGCACTGTCCAGGGGCAGCAGAGCGCCGAAGTCGCTGCGGCCCTTGAACGAGAAGCCGTCGTCGCCCCCGTACTGCTTCAGGCCCGAACCGACGAAGTACAGCAATTGCGCTGAGGCCAGCGTCAACATGATGAACGACAGCCCGCTGGTGCGCAGGCAGATCGCGCCGATCACCAGCGACGCCAGGCTGCCTAGCGCGATGGCCGCGGCAAAGTGCAGGTAGCCGTTGTGCACGCCGCTTTCCATCATCAGGCCGACGGTGAAGGCGCCGATGCCCATGAACGCCGCGTGCCCGAGGCTGGTCATGCCGCCGAAGCCAAGCACCAGGTTCAGGCTCACGGCCGCCATGCCCAAAATCATTATACGCGTGACGAAGGTGACGTAGAAACCGCCATCGAGGGTTTGTGCCATCGCCGGCAAAATCAGCAGGACAAGCACCAGCCAGACCAGGGGATCGCGCAGCCGGCTCATTATCGTGCCTTCAAGGCGAACAGGCCTTCGGGCTTGACCAGCAGGATCGCGATCATGAGCAGGTAGATGAGCATGGAGCCGGTGGCGGGGCCGAGCGCATCGGCAACCGGGCGCGACAGGAAGGCGGCAAAGAACTGGGGCAGAAACGTGCGGCCGACGGAATCGAGCACACCGACCAACAAGGCCGCGATGAAGCAGTGCCGCGCCCACAGCCACGACGCCGCGAAACAGGAGGCGGATGTCGACGCCGACGGCTTCCACCATCTCGGGCTTGTCGGCGCCGGCACGGATGAACATGCCGACGCGGGTATGGCGGATCACGAAGTAAAGGCCCAAGGCGACCACGATGCCGGCGGCAATGATTACCAGTCGATACACCGGGTAGAGCATGCCCACGTCCAGAGTGATGTTGCCGGAGAGGAAGGGCGGCACCGTGACGTAGAGGCCGGCGGTGCCCCAAACGATGCGCACCGCCTCGTTGAAGAACATGATCAGGCCGAAGGTCACCAGCACTTGGTCGAGGTGGTGCCGCTGGTAGAATTTGCGCAGCACTATGTATTCGACCAGTGCCGCTGTGAGGAACGCCGCCGGTAGCGCCAGAAGCACGCCCAGCACGAACGAGCCGGTCCAGTTAGTCAGCGCGACCGAGTAGTACGCGCCGATCATGTACAGTGACGCGTGGGCCAGGTTCATGAAGTTCATGATCCCCAGCACCAGCGTGAGCCCGGCGGTGAACAGGAACAGCGTGACGCCGAATTGCAGTCCGTTGAGCAGCTGGATAAGGACGAGCGCTGGCGTGATGACCATGAGGGGCGCCCCCTTACTTCATCTGGCAGTCGCCGACGTACGCATCGACGTCGTCCTTTACGATCAGGCCGCGGTTCGCCTCGATCAGCTTGCCGTCCTGCTGGCGGACCACTTCGGTCGCATAGAAGCTTTGCACCGGGAAGTGGTTCTTGCCGTAGCGAAACGGACCGCGGATCGAATCGAACTTGACGTTGCGCATGGCAGCGACTAGGGCGTTCTTGTCTTCGACCTTGCCCTTCACCGCGGTGACGGCGGCGTCCATGATCTTCGCGGACTCGTAAGCCTGAGCCGAGATGTTCGACGGCACGTAACCGTACTCCTTGCGGAAGGTATCTACGAAGCGCTTGCTGGCAGGGTTGTCCATATCGGGCGTCCAGAAGCCGGCGGAGCGCGAGCCGAGCGCTGCGTCGCCTATGGTTTCGAGATACGGACCGTAGACGGTGAAGGTAGAATACAGCGGGATCGTGGCCTTGA
>RGQD01000502.1 GCA_010030205.1 Betaproteobacteria bacterium | reverse complement strand
GGCCAACCGCATGAAGGCCCTGGTGCACGACGGTATTGGCGTGTGGTTGGCCGCACGACGCTTGAACGCTGGGCGATTCGTCTGGCCCAAGGACGGCACCACTTTGGCGCTTTCACGGGCCCAGTTGGATGCCCTGGTGCTGGGCCTGCCGTGGCACCGCATCGGTGAAGCCGGCGTCATCCGAGTTCTGTAGCGCAGCGCAATTAGCATAACTGCCGATGTGCATGGCAAGGTATTTGCGGCACGATCACTCACCGTGATCAGCCCGCAGCAACTCGACGCCCTCGACCCGCAGCAGATGCGCCAAGCACTGCTCGGGCTACTGGCCGCGATGGCGAGCAAGGACGAACAGCTGGAGCGCCAGACGCGGGAAGTAGCGTTCAAGCAAGCGCTGGTGGACAAGCTCACCCACGAGCTGGCGGTGCTCAAGCGGCTGAAGTTCGCCGCCACCAGCGAGAAGTTCTGTGCCGGCCTGAGCGCGGAGCAAAAGAGCCTTCTGGAGGAGACGGTGGATGCGGACATCGCCGAGACCAGCGGCGAGATCGAGCGGGCCAGCCGCAGCGACAAGGGCAAGAAGGACAAGCAAAGCCCCAAGCGCGAGCCGCTGCCGCCGCACTTGCCGCGTCGGGATGTGCACCACGAGCCCGAGAGCACGGCCTGCGGCTGCGGTTGCCAGATGAAACGCATCGGCCAGGACGTCTCGGAGAAGCTGGACTACGAGCCTGGTGTGTTCACGGTGGAGCGCCATGTGCGTGGCAAGTGGGCCTGCGCTCGGTGCCAGAAGCTGGTGCAGGCCCCGGTGGCGCCGCACATCATCGACAAGGGCATCCCCACCGCCGGCCTGCTGGCCCAGGTGCTGGTGGCCAAGTTCCTCGATCACCTGCCGCTGTACCGGCAGGAGCACATCTTCAAGCGCGCGGGTATGGCGATCGCCCGCTCGACGCTGGCGCAGTGGGTGGGCGAGTGCGGCGCCCAACTGCAGCCGCTGGTCGATGCGCTGTCGGCCGAGCTGCTGCGCCACGCCGTGCTGCACGCCGACGAGACGCCGGTGGGCATGCTCAAGCCCGGCAACAAGAAGACCCACAAGGCCTACATCTGGACCTACTGCACCACCAGCTTCAACCCGACCAAGGCGGTGGTGTTCAACTTCGCCGAGACGCGAAGTGGCGAGAACGTGCGCGAGTTCCTGGGCCAGAACGGCCAGCACCCCTGGAAGGGCAAGCTTGTGACCGACGGGTTCTCGGGCTACCACCCGACCTTCGAGCGCGGCGTGACAGGCGTTGGGTGTGTCGCCCACGCGCGCAGAAAATTCCATGAGTTGTGGGCCAACCACGGCAGCAAGGTTGGCGAGCAGGCGCTGAGGTACTTCCAGCTGCTGTTCAAGATCGAGCAAGAAGTCGCCGGCGCCACACCCGAAGAGCGGCGACGAATACGCCAGCGCAAGTCACGCAGGGTAGCGGCCGCCCTGCAAAATTGGCTGCTTCGGCAACGACGCCAGGTTCCCGATGGATCGGCCACAGCCAAAGCGATCGACTACAGCTTGAAGCGCTGGGATGCGCTGACGCGCTACATCGGCGATGGTGACCTGCCGATCTCGAACAATTGGGTGGAGAACCAGATCCGCCCCATTGCCCTCGGAAGATCGAACTGGTTGTTCGCCGGCAGCCTGCGGGCGGGCAAGCGCGCTGCTGCGGTGATGAGCCTGGTGCACTCGGCCAGGATCAACGGGCATGACCCGTACGCCTATCTGGAGGACATCCTCGAGCGCCTGCCAACCCATCCGGCCAGCCGCATCGACGACTTGCTCCCCCACCGCTGGACGCCGACGACGATCTCTATCTGAGGCTCGTCGCATTCGTCAAGATGCGTTCGCCGGACGCATACGAATGACGGACATGAGAACCAGCAAGTACAGCGAGCAGCAGATCATTGGCTTCTTGAACCAGGCCACGGCCGGAATGCCCATCAAGGAGCTGTGCCGCAAGGAAGGCTTCAGCGACGCCACGTTCTACAAGTGGCGCGCCAAGTACGGCGGCCTGCAGGTCAGCGAGGCGACGCGGCTGCGTGAGCTCGAAGCCGAGAACAACAAGCTCAAGAAGCTGCTGGCCGAGGCCCACCTGGACATGCACGCCCTCAAAAGCGTTTTGGGCGTAAAGCGCTAGCCCCGCAAGTGCGTCGGGACGCCGCGCGTCGCATGGTGGACGGGCACCATTTCAGCGAACGCCGCGCCTGCCGCCTTGTGGGGCTAAGCCGAGATGCCTATCGCCACCCGCCCGTCATCAGCGCGGAGAACCAGACCTTGAGTGAAGCCATCAAGACCATCGCCCTGGAGCGGCGCCGATTCGGCTATCGACGCGTGCACGATCTGCTGCGCGTGGTCCACCCGGGCGTCAACCACAAGCGCGTGTACCGGTTGTACCGAGCGGCCAATCTGGCAGTGCGCAAGCGCGCCAAGGGCAAACGACCGGTGGGACCGCGAACACCGCTGGTGG
>RGQD01000501.1 GCA_010030205.1 Betaproteobacteria bacterium | reverse complement strand
TATCACAGGCAGTATATAAACGATGCATCACTACTGAAAGGCCAATTGCTTGCTTATTATCAGGTGGATTAGATAGTAGCTTAATTACTGCATTAGTTTCTAAATATTATGCAAAAGAGGGTAAAGTTTTAGAGACATATAGTATAGGACTTGCAGATTCTGAAGATTTAATACATTCCCGCCTTGTTGCAGATTATTTAGGCACTGCACATACAGAAATTATATTAACTGAAGAAGAATTTATTGAAGTAATTCCTACCGTAATTTATGCTATAGAAAGTTATGATACAACAACGGTGAGGGCCAGTATTGGAAATTATAAATTAGGAGAGTATATAGCTAAATATAGTACAGCTAAAGTAATATTTAATGGGGACGGCTCTGATGAAGTATGTGGTGGATATTTATATATGGAAAATTGCCCAGATCCTATAGAATTTGATAAAGAATGTCATAGATTATTGGATGAAATTCATATGTATGATGTCCTAAGATCAGATAAATGTATATCAACCCATGGATTAGAGCCAAGGACTCCATTTTTGGATAAAGCATTTGTGCAATATTATTTATCTATTCCACCAGATATTAGGATGCCGCAGGGTCGCCAGTGTACAAAGTTTTTATTAAGAAGTGCATTTGCAAATAATAGTGATAGCAATATACTACCTAATGAAATACTTTGGAGAAGAAAAGAGGCATTTAGTGATGGCGTATCCACATTATCAAAATCTTTATATGAAATTATTCAAGAAAGTTCTATTGTGCAAAGTTGTCAAATTAATTCTAGTCAAATTACTGCTAGTCAAATTAATTCTAGTCAAATTACTGCTAGTACAGAGAATAATACAATTATAGAAAGTATAAATTTACAAAAAGAAAAAAAATATTATAAAGATCTATTTTTATCTTATTTTCCAAATAGTGATATTATTCCTGCTTATTGGATGCCAAAGTATACAGAAGCAACAGATGCAAGTGCAAGGACATTAAAAAATTATTAACCAGATGTGGATTAAAAAATTATTAACCAGATGTGGATTAAAAAATTATTAACCAGATGTGGACATAAATATTATAAAAGCAATACCTAAAACTGCAATTTCTACTGGAATCATAATTTCTGGAGCTACTAATGTAAAGTCCATTATTTCTGGAGCAAATTCTATTAATTCTGGAAATTCCATAAGTGCCTCCCAAAATTCAGCAAGCTCTGGAAACATATCCATAATACTCATACCCGTTTCTTCGGCATCAGCAGCTACTTCTGTTGTAGTCTCTGCACCATCAGCCACAGCTGCTTCAGTAGACTCTGCACTAGCACTTGCTGAACCTTCTACGCTTGTAGGCGATATATCATCAGCCGCAGCTGTACCCTCTGCAGCCGTTGCCTCTTCAGATGTGGCAGCTGTATCCTTTGCAGCTGATGCATCTGCAGGCGCATCTGGATCTGCTGCATCAACAGCAGCTTCAGCCCCAGATACACTAGCATTGCCATACATATAATTATATGCATAATTTCCAGCATTATATGCCTGATACCCCATCATACCATATTGTGCATCTTTCATTAAACTTGAAGCGCTACTTTTAGCCGTACCACCACTAACAGCCGCGGATGCAGTACTTTTATTAGCACCACTACCAATAACAATTGTACCTGAAGTGGAAGTGGAAGTGGAAGTGGAAGTGGAAGTAGTACTAGGGTTAGTATATTTAATACTCAAAAATACAATTATTAATATTGCTACTACTATTATTAATGCAGTTAATACCCACCTTCCCCATGCATGCCATCTTTCCCAAGTTTTTGAATGATGTATATGTACAACTATATTTTTTGAAGAATTTTCCATTATTAAAATATATTATATATTATTATGATTATTATATTTTATTATAATTAAAATATATTATAATTATACTGCAACTTCTGCAACTTCTGCAACATCTTCTATCATTGCCCCACCATCTGAAGCACCTTTAATAGCTGTCTCAGCGTCATCTACACCAGTTGAAACGGTTTCAGATGCATTTGCAATTTCAGCAGATGCTGTACTTGTACCATATATTACATCATGTATAGAATTATATATATCGGTTCCAAACTTTTTTATTTCGGAACCAAACACCCAATTTAATCCATATACACCACCTGCAATGCCAGCAGCATCTATCCCAGTATCTACAGCATCTGTTGCTGTATTTATAACAGAAGACATACCACTACTTGCAGCCGAAGTTGTAGATGCTGCTAGAGAAGATGCAGATTTTGCAAAAAGAACAACAAATATAATAATTATAATAATTAGAACAGCGCCTACAATCCATTTCCATATTGGTTTTTTTTGTTTTTTTTGAGTGTTATTGTCTAATATTTGTTTTTCAGCTTCCCCATTCTCTTCTTTTAATAATGGTTCAGCTTCCTGTAAACCATTTATATTTTCACTCATTTTTATTAAAAATTAATATATATATATTATAATTTATTTATTATAATTAATTATAAT
>RGQD01000051.1 GCA_010030205.1 Betaproteobacteria bacterium | reverse complement strand
GCAAGTCGGATGGTCATGTTGGTGTCAACTTCTGGTGGTCACACCGAGGCGGCGCCGCGGCGAACCGAATACAAGAAACTTCTGAACGAAATACGACATGATGGTGCTCGGCATCAGGGCCACGGCGCCAGCGAGATAGACATCGAGTCCAGCGTGCATCAGCGCAGCAATGCAGCCAATGTTGAAGACGAATATGGCCGCCCAGCAAACGGTAAAGCGCAACCATAGGCGCTTGTCGCGGTTGCGGAAGACCCATGCCCCTTGGGTTCGAAAGCTGAACGCTAGGCCTAGCAACAGCGCGGCAAAGTTGGCGACTGCATAGGCGAGACCCAAGTACACCAATGACGCGAAGACACAATAGCTGAAAGCTGTATTCAGGCTGCCAACCAGAACAAACTTGACGATCAGAGATCTTTGCAAATTCGGCATACGTTCAGCTATTTTTATCCATTCGATCAAAGACAACTTTCATCTCGTGAAACGTGAACATTCGCCCGAGCGAGGCCCAAGGGCCCGGAAAGTAGCTAGGTCTGTTGCGGGTAAAGCCGCTGCTGATCTGAGGAATTCGCGTTTCAAGATATGAACTGTCAACGAAGGTCTTATGAGTTCGATCCGCTGCGAATCCTTTGATTCCTGGCACGATGACGATGACGCGCTCTATTTCAAGACGGTGGCAGGCGGCGAGTAGGGACAGCAACGCTGCAGCCGGGTCTGGCAGATGCTCCAGCACATGCGCGATGATGAGGGTTTTATGGGCTCCGACCAGAAAATCTGCTAAGTCGAAATCCTGAATTTCGGCTCGAGCTTGCCGCACCTGCAAGCCAGTGCGCCGCAACGACTCAATAAGATGGGGATTGACCTCCAGACCTATAGAACCTTTGGGTAGTCGCTTCAGCAATTGGCCAGCGCCGCAACCAAAATCGATGGTCGGACCCAGCGCGTCTTTGAGGGTATGACGCAGGTAAAAGGCCTTGACAAATCGACGAAGCGGATTGCGGCTTCGCCGCAACTGCTCCTGGGCATATTGAAGGTCAAATTCCTTGGCGGGCATACTGGTGCTGGTATTCATTTTATGTACAGCCGGTAAAAAACCGATCTGGAAAAATTATTTAGAACGGCCATCAAGTTGCCGCAAAAGCGATCAAAAAGCGAACCTGGGGCAACGCCGAGAACCGCCAGACGTTGCACAAAGTTGCGGAAGTCAACACTCTGCCTGGCACCAATGGCTACACTCCAAGAACCCGCCGATACACGGAATGCCGCAAGCGGCTCGGCACAGAAGTGTGCGTTGCCATGGGCCAGCAGGCGGAACCAGTAGTCGAGATCGATCACGTAAGGGTTGGTCGCGTCAAACACACCGACCTTGCCAGCCGTCGCCTTGCGCAACAGCACAGCGCCGGGCTCGCCGATCAGGTTGGTGCCACGACGGACACAGGCCCGGATCAGTACATTGCAGTCGATCGGACCTTCGCGGCCGCCAGGGTAGCCGCGCCGCATCAGCACGCGCGCATCGGGTCCGAGCACCTCCCGCGCGCAGAACACCAACGCGATCCGCTTCTCGGTGTCAGCATCGAGCACGCCGACCTGGCGCTCTAAACATCGCGGATGCAGCAGGTCGTCGTGCGGCAGCAGCTTGAAATAGTCTCCTGACGCGACTTCGAGGCAGCGATTCCAGTTGCCCTGCGGCCCCAGATTTCTCTCATTCCGAAGGTAGACGATTCGACGGTCTGAGAATCCCTCGACCACAGCACGCGTGTCGTCCGGCGAGTCATCGTCAACGACGATCAGTTCGAAGTCGGTATGGGTTTGCGCCAGCACCGACTCGATGGCAGCGCCCAGCGTTTTGCCACCACGGTAGGTGGGAATGCACACCGAAACTCTGGGCGTCTTCATGTCACGCAATGCCTTCGCTCAACCCGCCACTCAACCCGTCACAGACGCCAGATTTGGTAGCCCGCCGTGCGCAGCGCGGTGGCATCAAAAACCGCCTTGACATCGATGAATGCGCCGCCGTCGACCAACTTCTCGCTGAGTTGGCCAAGGCCCAGGCCTGCGTATTCCTGGTGCGCCACAGCGACAACCATCGCATCGGCACGCGGCAGATCGTCCCAGCGCAGCAGGCGAACACCATACTCATGCATCGCCTCATCGGCATCGGCCTGGGGGTCGGTGACCGAGACCTCAACGCCATAGGTCTTGAGTTCGTTGATGATGTCGATCACCTTGCTGTTGCGCAAGTCACCACAGTTCTCTTTGAATGTCAGTCCCAGCACATTGACTTTCGCGCCTTTGATCGGGCTGCCGCTGGCGATCATCTGCTTGATCGTCTGCTCAGCAATGAACTTGCCCATGCTGTCGTTGATGCGACGCCCGGCCAGGATCACCTGTGGGTGGTAGCCCAGCATCTCGGCCTTGTGCGTCAGGTAGTAGGGATCGACGCCGATGCAGTGGCCGCCGACCAATCCAGGCTTGAAATTCAGGAAGTTCCATTTGGTCCCGGCGGCCTCGAGCACCTCGCTGGTGTCTAGCCCCATGCGGTCGAAGATGATCGCCAGCTCGTTCATCAACGCGATGTTGAGGTCGCGCTGGGTGTTCTCGATCACCTTGGCGGCTTCGGCGGCCTTGATGCTGCTGGCGCGGTGCACACCGGGCACGACTATTTTCTCGTAGAGCTGGGCCACCCGAGCCAGCGTCTCTGGTGTGTCGCCCGAGACGATCTTGAGAATTTTTGTCAGCGTGTGCTCTTTGTCGCCCGGGTTGATGCGCTCGGGTGAATAGCCTACAAAGAAGTCGCGCTTCCATTTCAATCCAGACGCTCGCTCGAGAATTGGAATGCACACTTCCTCTGTTGCGCCGGGGTACACAGTCGATTCGTAGACAACGACCGCACCCTTCTTCATGTGCTGGCCGACCGTGTTGCTGGCGCTGATCAAGGGCTTGAAGTCGGGGATATGGGCCAGGTCGACCGGCGTGGGTACCGCGACAATGATGCTATCGGCCTCGTTGAGCAGGCTGGCGTCGGTGGTGTAAATCGCATGCCTGGCCGCACTGAGGTCTTGGTCCGATAGCTCACGCGATGGATCGACGCCGCGCTGGCAGGATTCGACCTTAGGCGCCGAGATATCGAAGCCGATGGTCCGCAATTGCTTGCCGAATTCCACCACCAAGGGCAGGCCAACATAACCCAAACCAATCACTGCAACGGTTGTCATTCTTGTTACCTCGTAAATTTAGCGCTGCAAGGATTGTCGCCGCATCCGAAATTCACTTGCGGTGACTCGTTTCACGCAACTGCTGATCCAGCAGCGACCAGTTGTCGCGAACAAAGGATTGCAGTGCGATCCTTCCGCGATCCGTTTCGTCCTGCTGGGCATACAACACAAGCGCGGCCGACTCATCGCCTTGGCCGGTCAGTCTTTGCCAGACACCGAGCACCTTTGCAACAAGGTCGCTGCGTGTCACCACACCGCCCACCCAGTACCAGTGCCAGACCATCAGCCCGGCATTTCGGCTACGGCCCAACATCGAGGCTGAAACGATCTCGGCACTGCCTGCCTCAAAGCCAAGCGGTGCGGCAGGGACAGACGCCACGCCACGGCTCAGCAGATTCCAATATGGGTCCTGGTCTTTTACCAAGGCGTTGGCCGAGCTGACCAGTTGATGCTTGCTGTCCTGGTTTCGGTAGTACGCGATGTAGACGCCAACCTCCATGTCGTTTGAGCGATAGCTACGCTGGGCTTGTGCAGACGCTTGCGCAATGCTTGGCGTCCAGTCTGTCACGGGCTGGTCGGTCGCCCGCCAGTCGGCAGTCAGGCGCTGCTGCAATTGCAGGCGAGGCGCCGTCGAGGCCTGCGGCGCCGCCAGGTCGAGCAACAACGGCGGTAAGCACAACAAGACCACGGCCATCAAGCCGACTGGCCAGACCGCTCTTGGCATACGCCCGTCTGCCGAAACACCGGCCTTCGCCTGCACAGGCGCTGCTGGCGCCTGCGACCAGCGAGCACCAATTGCGAACAAAGCCATGATCACGACACCGAAGAACAGCCAGCCGTAGATCAGATGGTCGAAGCCAGTGGCGAGCTTGTTGCCGGACAGATGCCCCAGCATCACGGTCAGGTAGGCCCGAAACCAGTTGGCCACAATGGGAGCGAGAATGGACAGCGCGACAAAGCTCAGACGTCTGTTGACGGTGCGGTAGTTCAGATACGCGAACAAGCTGCCGACCATCAAGGACGCCACGAGATACCTGATGCCGGAACTGCAAGCCCTCCCGGTAGACCGGGATGCCACTGAGCCGCAAGGCCATCACGGTGAAATCTGCAGTCCACTGCATCATCGTGGGCACCAGAAATTCGCCTAGCGGGACCGCAAAGAAGAGGAAACTGAGCGGGAACAGCAAGGCCCAGCCCACTTGCCGTCCCAGCAGCAGCGGCACCGCCAGCACCAGCATGCTGACGAAGGCCAGCTGCTCGACCGCGTTGGCCATGGCCAGTCGCCCCACCATCCAGGCCGCCGCTGCACAGGCCATGGGTGCCAGTGCCCAAACCATCGGCCGGGGCACCAGCGCGCTGAGCTCCTCACGCTTGCGCCAGACCAGCCACAGCACCAGCGGCGGCACTGCGAAGGCATGCGCAAAGGTGTCAGAGCGCAGCCAGATATCGACCATCGATCCCGCAGTCTGGTGGTAGGCGCCCAACAACATGGCCATGACGGTCAGAAAGGCGATCCCAGGGACCTGCCAGGCACCAGGGATGACGGGGAGCCTCAAGGTCTGGGCGATCATGCGGTCTGCGCCGACAAGCTGGAGGTCCCGTTGGCTGGCGCTCGGCCAAAGGCCTGGGCCAGATGCTTGTCCAGCCCGGCGAGTTGGCTGGCCCAACCATAGTCGTCGATCACCCGCTGGCGGCCAGCAAGCGCCATCGCGGTCGCGCCCGGCGCATCGCGCAGCAAGGCATCGACCTGCCGCACATAGTCGTCGGCGTGGATAGCTGCCATCAAATCCTGGCCAGCCCTGGCACTCAGGGCATCGACACAAGCTTGCGCCGCGACCACCGGGCGCGCCATCGCCATGGCCTCGAGCACCTTGTTTTGCAGGCCGCGGGCCAGACGCAGCGGCGCGACCACCACGGCCGCATATTGCAGGTAGGGCCTGACGTCGGGCACTGTGCCGCTGATCGACACCGCATCGCTGGCCAGTGCGCGCACCGAGGCCACGGGATTGCGGCCAACGATGTGCAGCCTCAGGCTTGGCCAGCGCTGGCGCAGCGCGGGCAATGCTTCGCGGGCAAACCAGGTGATGCCATCGACATTGGGCCAGTAATCCATCGCGCCGGTGAACACCAGCGGCAGCTCATCTGCGCGGTAAGGCGATGCGCGCAGCGGATCGGGCGAGAAGTAATCGGCGTCGACGCCGTTGCTCAAGGCTTGAACTCGGCCACGGTGCTCCGGTGCGAGTTGCTCGAACAGCGCGACCTCCTTGTCTGTGACGAGAAAGGATTTCGCCGCTTTGTCCACGGCTTCGCGTTCGTAGGCGAGCAGGCGCTCTCCCTCGCGTCGGTACAGCCACGAGATCGGCCAGCGGTGTTCGCCGGCGTACTGTGTCCACTTGGCCGAGTCGACGTCGACCAAATCCACCAACGCAGGCAGGGACGGCCAAGCCTTCAGGTACTGCACCATTGACGACGAGAACACCAGCGCAGCATTGATACTTTGTTTCGCGATCGTCTCGCGCACCCAGCGATGCAGCCGCCTGTCGTCGTAGTAGTCCAGCGTGAGTGCACGTCCACCCAGCAAGGCGCCCAAGCTGGCCAGCCTGGCGCGGCGCGGGTTCAGCGTGATCACCTGCAGGTCTGCGCACATCGCACGCAAGGCTTCAAGATGCGCAACGTCCTCAGGGTCGTCGATGAAGGTGCCGACGAATACCCGGTGCCGCGCCGCCAGGTGCTTGAGCAAGTGGTAGGAGCGAACCTTGTCCCCCTTGTCCGGCGGATAAGGCATGCGGTGTACCAGGTAGAGCAGGTTTGCCATGGTTTGCAGCTCAGCCCAGGTTGCGCACGATGAAGGGTCCCAGCCAATTGGCCAAGCCCAGCGGCATGCGTCGCCAGGCCGTTATCAACAGCTTGTATTTAGCATTGCCGGGGTTGTTCTGCGGCACCGTGTCGCGCTTGTAAAGACAGTATTCGTAGTGCAGCGGTGTGGGCTCGAAGCCCCAGTTTTTCTTGAAGGCATGCGGCCCGCTGCCTTGTTTGCTGCGACCGAAGTCGAACTGCTTGAGCCCGCGCGCGGCGGCGCGGCGCATCAGCTCCCAGTACTTGAAATCGTTGGCTGCCAGATCGCGTGCGGCCAGATCATCGCCGGCATGATGCGGCAACACCTGGTCGCGGAAGTAAAAACTCAGCACGCTGCTCAGCGGTCGGCCATCTTCCGTCACCACCGTGAGCACTTCGCAGTCGGCGCCAAACTCGTCGCGCAAAGCCTGGAACCAGCGCTTGGGCATCGCCGGCGTGCCGTGTCGGTGCACGTTGTCGGCGAACAGCGCAAAGAAGCGGTCGACACCGGGGTCGATCTCGCTGCGCAAGCCGTTCTTGATGCCTTTGCGGACCATCGCGCGCTGCTTGCGCGGGATCGCCAACATGTTGGCTTCGTCGTCGGCCAGGATGGGCTTGCGCAGGCTGACATAGAGATCTTGCAGCGGCCAATCCTGGTGCCGTCGATCGACGTTGCGCAGCTCCAGGTGGTCCGCACCAAGACTGCGGGCGATTTTCTGGGCCTGCGCCTCCAGTGCATCGCCCGCGGCCGGATTGCTGGCCGCCACACCACCGTAATCGGCAAAAGGCAGGCTCACCAACGCATGGCCAAACAGCAAGCTCTTGACTTGGGCCAGCGGCAACACACCTTCAATGCATCCATCGCGCTCCGCATAGAGGAAATGAGTCGCGTGACCGAAGACCTGGTGCAGCACCCGCTGCCAACCTGCGCGGTGGAAAAAGGTCGATTGCGGGCAGTCCAGCACAAAGGCATCCCAGCGCGCTGCGGTGGCGGTGTCGTGCAGCGTCAGTTGTTTGATCTCCAGCATCGGCTAGCGCGCCACCATGACCGGGTCGGCGGCCACGCCAGGGTGTGATGAAGTCCTTGACCGCATGAAGATCTCGTCCATCCGCCCCCAGCGAAAATCGCACAACAGCCGGTCCAGACGCTGCTCCATGCGGTCGATGTGGAGGTAGTGGCGAAACCGGGTCTTGAGGTCGATACCTGCCACTCTGGGCTGGCCAGGGTCGATCTCCCAGGGATGGCAATAGAAGATCGCGGGCTTGGCGTCGACAGCGTTGACATGACGGATCATCCAGCGCGACAAGGCGTAGGGCA
Source organism: Betaproteobacteria bacterium (assembly GCA_010030205.1). Lineage (GTDB taxonomy): Bacteria > Pseudomonadota > Gammaproteobacteria > Burkholderiales > Burkholderiaceae_C > Pseudaquabacterium. Next base: position 11,326 of record RGQD01000051.1, on the reverse strand, counting down.
GCAGCCTGAAATAGCCGCCGCCGCTACAAGGCCAGTTGCGGCCCTGCAGGCGCAAGGTGGTCATCGGAATCTCGAGCATGCCATTGACCACCGGGTGCGCAAACCGAGGTGCATCAGGCATGCCGTAGTGGTCGTGGGCGATCGGGTAGATGCTTGAGCTGTAGCGGTGGCCAGTGGCCCAGAGGCAATCGAAAGCCCATAGGTTGCCAGCAGCGATCGAAAAACTGGGCGCCCGGTAGCCCGCCACTGCTTGGCCACCGATGTCTTCTAGCAAGCCCTTGGCGCGCGTGATGTCCGCAGTGAATTCGGTGCGGCTGAGTTCGCTGGCGCGCTGGTGGCCATAGCCGTGGCTGGCCAGCTCATGGCCATGCGCAACGATGCGGCGCACGAGTTGCGGATAGCGTTGCGCGACCCAACCCAGCGTGAAGAAGGTCGCCCGCGCGGCGCGGCGATCCAGCAAGGCCAACAGGCGGTCGACATTGGCCTCGACCCGGCACTCGATCCGATCCCAATCGCTGCGTCGGATATAGGGCGCCATCGCCGAGACCTGGAAATAATCTTCGACGTCGATGGTCAGCGCGTTGGTGATGGGCAGGGTTGGCACGTCGGTCTCGGTCATCTGCGGCCTCATCGCGCGCCGGCGGCCAACCACCGCCAAAGGTCGTCGGCGATGCGGTGCGCGGCATGACCATCCCACAACTCGGGCATGCGGCCGCGTTTGCCGGCGCCGCGCAGGATGTCGGCGACCGCAGCCCGAATCGCTTGACCATCGCGGCCGACCAAGGTGTTGCTGCCCTGGTCGGCGGTGATCGGGCGCTCGGTGCTCTCGCGCAGCGTCAGGCACGGCACACCTAAGGCCGTGGTCTCCTCCTGCAGCCCACCCGAATCGGTCAACACCAGGGTCGCGTCTTGCATCAATCCGAGCATCTCCAGATAGCCTTGCGGTGGCAGCAACAACAAGCTGCGCGCATCGATGCGACCCATCAGGCCGAAGCGCTCGATGTTGTGGCGCGTGCGCGGATGCAGCGCAAACACCAAAGGCAAGCTGTGCGCCACCTCGCTCAGGATTCCCAGCAAGCGCCGCAGCGTATCCGCATCGTCGACATTGGAAGGCCTGTGCAGCGTGACCAGGCCGTAACCCTTTTCATGCACGATCAGCTTCGGGTTGATGCCGTGAGCGCGCAGGGTCTGGGCGGCCGGCTTGGCCTGCGGTCGGCTAGCCAGCAGCGAGTCGATCATCACGTTGCCGGCAAAGCAGATCCGCTCAGCAGCCACACCCTCGCGCAACAAATTCTCAAAGGCGCTGCGCTCAGTGGTGTAGAGCCTGTCGGCCACCTGGTCGGTGAGGACGCGGTTGATCTCCTCGGGCATCTTGCGGTCATGGCTTCGCAGCCCAGCCTCGACATGGACCACTGGGACATTCTTCTTCACCGCCACCAACGTGCAGGCCAGCGTGGAATTGACATCACCGACCACCAGCACGCAGGCTGGTTTGTGTTCATCGAGCGCGGGCTCGAAGCGACGCATCACCTCGGCGGTCTGCACCGCATGACTGCCCGACCCGACCTCCAGGTTCAAGTCGGGCAACGGCAGGCCGAGGTCTTCGAACAACTGCTGGCTCATGCCCTGGTCGTAGTGCTGCCCGGTGTGCACCAGCATCGCAGGCAGCGGCGGCTGGTGTGCGGCCAGCGCCCGAAGGATGGGCGCCATCTTCATGAAGTTGGGCCTGGCACCGACCACGCACATCACTGGCGCCTGGCGCTGCGGGCTCTGATCCAGCGCCAGCAAACAGTCTTCCCCGTTGCGATCAGTGCTGCTCACTTCGATCCCTCGTCAATGGGTTTTTTCATCGCGTTCACCAGTTGTTGGACCAAGGCCAGCAATAGCAGGTTGGACCGTTCCAATCTCAGCATGCCGCGCTCGAGTCGCTGGACCTGCTCGCCACGTTGCTCTAAAGCCAGTCGACCGACCTGTCGCGACAGCTTGTCAGCGGTGGATGGATCGATCTGCAGCTTGTTCAAATCGATATCAAGTGCCGTGCTTGTGTTGCTGGGATCGACGGACGATCCGCTGCCGGACTGGCTTTGTGCGCCGGCCGTCCGGCGGGCCGGTACCTTGGACTCTTGCGCGAACTCATTCACCACCTCCTGGACGTCACTGCATTGGAGGTGGGTCTTGCCAGCCAGATAACCCGCCAACAGCAATCGATCGCAGACCGAGTTGACACGCCGCGGAATACCGCCGCTGGCTTTGAAGATCAGGTCAAACGCCTCGGGATCGAAGCTAGGCTGTCCGGTCGAGCCGACACATTTGAGCCTGTGCTCGATGTATTGCTGGGTTTCATCTCGATCCAGTGGGCCGATATGGCAAGTGGCGGCCACGCGCTGGCGGAACTGCTCCATCTCGGGCCGCTGCAAGATCTCGCGAAACTCTGGCTGACCGACCAGAAAGCTCTGCATCAAGGCCTGGTTGCCAAACTGGAAGTTCGACAACATGCGAAGTTCTTCAACCGCGCGAAGCGTGAGGTTTTGCGCTTCATCGACGATCAGCAGGCAGCGCTTGCCCTTGGTCGTCTGGCTGATCAGAAAAGCCTCCAGCGTGACCAGCAACTCTGACTTGGGGACATCCTTGACCTTGAAGCCAAACGAGGCGCCAACCAATCGCAAAGTGTCTTCGGCACCGAGTTGGGTGGTCACCAAATGCCCGACCACGACGTCGCTGCCGTGCAGGCCGTCGATCAAGGCCCTCAGCAGCGTTGTCTTGCCAGCGCCGATCTCGCCGGTGATCACAATAAAGCCCTCATTGCGCGAAACCCCGTAGTCGAGGTAGGCCTTGGCTCGCCGGTGCTGCTTGCTGCCGAAGTAGAAGCTCGGGTCCGGATTGAGTTGGAAGGGCTTGTTGTTGAGCCCGTAGAACGTTTCGTACATGGCTCAGAACCGGATGCCGATGGTGGCGAAAATGGTGCTCTCCCCGTATGGCGTCAGCGAGTTTTCATAATGCGCGCGGCGCAGTCCCAGGACCAAACTGCTGGCAGCCGTCGGCCTGATGCTGTACTGCAACCCGACCTGACGCTGCCGGTTGAACTGACTGGCCAGAGTTCCATGCCCTTGATTGCCGCTGAGCACCAAAGACATGGTCGACAGAGGCGTCAAGCGATGCGAGAGGTCTAGCGAAGCGCCGATCAACTGCACCTGGCCAGCCGTTGACAGATCATCTACAGCATTGCTGGCCGAATCCACTCGACGGCTGATCGATCTCGTCACTGACAGCATGGCAGTGCTGCGTTGGTCACGCCACGCCGCCGACAGCGCCTGCAGGTGCGTGACCGACGCCGAGGAGCTTAGGAATCCAGGGCTGACGGCAGAGCTGATGCCTTGCTGGCGCAAATAGTTGACAACAAAAACTGACCTTTCAACTGGATCGGGTATGGCCGACGCAAACAGCGAGTAGAAAGCATCGTAGGCCGTACCGCGCCCGCCGGCCGCGACGGGACTGCTGTCGACCAACAGGCTGCGGCTATCGCTCAGCGTCCATACTGTCAGCGGCGTTCGATGCTCCAGGGCCAAGGTATAGGTCTTGACCGTTGGACGCTGATCGATGGTCGCTGTCAGCCCGGTTCTGGGTGACGGCGTCCAGGCCGCACGCAGTCCCCAGGTCTGGTAGCGCTGGCGCTGCGCTAAGCTCAGGTCAGACAGTTCGACGCCAGCATTGGCATTGAGCTGAAGGTCGAATTCGGCAAGCCCGAGGGTCAAACCCGCGTAGAGCCTGTCGCTGGTCGTCGTCCGTCCGGCCTTGAAGTCCGACCGCGCATGAGATCCATCCAGCGCCCAACTCAGGCGCGCCGGTGTCGATGGCGCAAGCTGAAGCGCAACCGAAGATATCTTGGCGTCACCGACGCTGGTGCCGCTTGCATCGCTGATGGAATATCCCAGCTTTGCGCTATACCGAAGTGTGTTTCCAATCGGACCTTGGAACTGCGGCGTCAGTGTCAGCGTTCGAAGTTCGACCGAATTTTCCTGGGTCAGACCATTGGCGACCGGTTGCACGCCAAACGCCGAAACTGCGCTTCGAGAGATCGATGCGTCGATGCCCAGCCCGGCTCGACCTTCCAACAACACCGCATTGAATCTGGCGTTCAATGAATTTTGGAGTTCATTGTTGTCACTGTGATGCGCATAGACCAAGCTCGACAGTGAATAGTCAAGATGACCTTGCACAGGACCGGCCAGACTTCTCAGACCGACGCCGGCAGACAGGCGAGTGACATTGTCAATGGCGGGGTTGACACTGGCGAGAGCGTAGTTGTCAGTCCATGTCTGGGTCACAGAAGCATTGGGAAATATGGAGACTCCACTTGTTTGAGCGCGCGCAGGTGAGGAAATCGCCAGCACGCTCATCATGGGAAGCATGCCCCAACAAGACCGTCGCCCAAACGACGCCCGGCGCATCGACTGCTCAGCGCCCAAGCACCAACCCTTTGATCGCGCTGCAGCGTCAAGCCGATGTCGATGCATCAATTGCCCCTTTCCTGAGGTCTCTGACGTGGTGCTCTTCATTCCCGTAACCGAGGCCATAGCCGTAGCCGTAGCCATAGCCGTAGCCATACGCGCCGTTGTTGTCGCTTCGAGCCATGTTGAGCAACATCATCCGGATAGGGCAGGACTCAATGGTCGACAAAGCATGTTGCACATCGGCCCGCAATGTCTTGCCGGCCTGAACGACGATGACCACCTGGCCCATCTGTGTGGCCAAGACCCTGGCCTGGGTGGTCAGCAGCAGAGGCGGTGAATCGAAGATGATGATTCGGTCGTCATAGCGAGAGGCCATGTCGTCCAGCAATTGGCGCATCGCGTCGCTGGCCAGCAATTCATTCGACTTGGGATGCGGTCGCCCACTCGCCAGCACGCTGAGCGTGTCGATATTGGTGCGCATCAAGACTTCACCCATTTCGGCCTTGCCCTCCAGCAGGTCGAGCAAACCCGGGGCCTCAGCCAGTCCCAGCTTCTTCAGGATCGAAGGTCTTGCCACATCTGCATCGACCAACAGCACACTGTGGTCGAGCTCGGCGGCGATGCTCATGGCCAGGTTGATCGATGTGAAGCTCTTGCCCTCCCCGGGCATCGCGCTGGTCATCATGATCAAGTTGCCATGGTTTGCCCTGGCGCCGCGACTTCCCGTGGCATTGGCGATCAATGGCCGCTTGATCACACGGTACTGATCCGTCAAGGGGGAGCCAGATGCCGAAGGTACGAGATAGCCTTCCGCAGCCAAAGCTGCCAAATCCAGGTCAAAGACTTTGGACGAGGAATCTGATGGCAATCGTACTGATCTCTCGGCACGCAGCGCTGTTGGCTGTGGGGCTTCATTTTTCAACACTTGAGGACGCGCTGCATCCATATCTGGGGCCGAGATCCCGGCCGCACGGATCTGTGCCAGTCGCTCGGCCGCCTGTTCGATCAAACTGCTCATCAGATTCAGTCCAACTGCCTCGCGGACAGGATAGAGACGGTCAACAATGCGACCAGGAAAAACGCCAGGAATCCAGCCGCTCCGAACTGCAGGCGAAGACGGTCGAATCGCTCGCTGCGACTTTGCTCTTCACTGAGCACCATCGAGACCACACCCAACAACGGAACGCCGGATTTCAAGCGCAGTGTCTGAGAGTCGTTGTAGACTGGACGCAGCTGGCTGGCGGCGAATGCTGAGAAAACCCCGGCAAAGACACCACCCAGCAAGGCCAACAACAACAACATTGACCGGTTTGGCGAAACCGGACGCGGCGAAACTCGAGGTGGATCAATCAAACGGAAATCGACAACGCCCGATGCCATGTCCAGATCCCCCGACATCACGGCCGATTGCCGTCGCCCCACCAGGTCTTCGTAGCTCTTCTTGACGATGCCGTAGTCCCGGTTCAGCTGCGCCGCCTGGGCTTCGAGCTGCGGTGACGTTCTGGTCAGCGCGCGCGCCTGGGCATAACGTGCGCCGTACTCTTCAACCCTTGCCCTCAACGCGGCGACCTGGATTTCCGATGAGGCCTGGAGACGGGTCAACTCCTGCATCGCAAGACTGGTGTTGCCTTGCTGGGGATTCGATGGCATCGCCAGCGCAGACTTTCGAAGTTCCACGACCTCTTTGCGCTTTTGCTGCTCCAATTCTCCGAGCAATCGGCGTGAATTCAAAACGTCCGGATGTTGGTCGGTGAAGCGCTGCAACAACTGGTCTAGATTTCTTTTCAGCGCATCGATTCTTGCGTCAATTTCAGGTGTGGCCACCGCGATTTTCGACTCCTGCAAAAGAGTCTGCACGGCTGTGCTCGCGCTCCCGCCCTTTTCGATTTCGACTTGCTGACGTGCAGCGTCTCGGGAGTTCTCGGCTTCACGCAACTCAAGCTTCGCAGCCTGCAATTGCTCTTTAATTGTGCTCATTTTCGACGCAGAGTCATTGCCTTCTCCAGTCTGGAGATCAATGTTTTTAAGACGAAAGTCTTTCAGTCGGGTCTCTGCTGCTTCGAGCTTGGTCTCGTAGGTCTTGATCTGCTCGTCCAAGAATACTTTGGCGGAATCCGTGTCCTTTCGACTGGCACCGAGGCTAGACTCAACAAAGATCGAGACCATTGACTGGATGACTCGCTTGGCTTTGTCCTTGTCAGCATCTACATAAGTCAACGAGTAAAGATTGTCTCGTCCAGCACTTTTTATTTCAACGCTCTTCATCAGTCCTTCAATCAGCGACTCTTGTTGGCCCTTGGTCTCGTTCTTGAGGTCCAGGTCAGCCATCCGGATCAGCTTTTCAATATTGGGTCTGCTGATCAAGGTGCGGCTGAGCATGTTGACCTGCTGGTCGACATTGGGTTGCACTGCGAGACCCGACATCAAAGGCTTTAGGATCGATTGGGTGTCGACGAAAATCCTGGCCATGGCTTCATATCGATCGGGTACCTTGAAGGCTGCCACCATGCCGCCTGCGCCGATCACCCAGGTCACGATCAGACCCAACCATCGAAACTTCCACATCCCTCGCAAAATTGCGAAAATTTGGCTGATCAAGTCTTCCATCTTGGCGCGCTAGGTGATGATCTATCAGTGAGTACGGGCAACATGGATCAGAACAGACTCTGTGGAATCACCAGGATGTCACCTGGCATCATTTCGATGTTGGCCGACAGATCGCCACGCTTGATCAGGTCTCTCACTCGAACTGCGTACTGCTTGCTGCCGTCACCTGTGCGAAGAATCGTGGCCCGATTCCCGGCGGCAAAGTCGGTCAGTCCACCGACGGCAATCATCACGTCGAGCAGCGTCATCTTGGTTTTGTAGTTCAGGAACTGCGGACGGGCCGCTTCACCGACGACCCTGATTTGCTGGGTGTACGGCCCGAAAAATGCTGTCACCAGCACGGTCACGACAGGATCTCGAACATACTTTCCGAGCTCTTTCTCAACATCACGGGCCAATTCGATCGAGGTCTTTCCCTGCGCCAAGATCTCCTCGACCAGTGGCGCGGCCACCTTGCCGTCTGGGCGAACGGGCACGACCATTGACAGCTCTGGATTGCGCCAGACGATGATGTTCAAGGAATCGCCGGCGCCGATCTTGTAGGTGTAGTTGTCGATCGGAACTGATTCCGGCGCCAATGGAAAATCGAAGCGATTGGCACAACCGGTCATCAAGGCCAAGGTTGAAATGACGAGTAGCTTGAAAAGTGTAAAGTTCACAAGTTGCAGGGACATTTTTTTCATGTGACGCGTCCTGAAGGTATTGGCAGATGGGCTTGACCGGAGCGCAATGAGGAGGTCTTCTCCCCCTGCAAACCGGGCTTGACTGAAAGACCGTATGGCGCTTCGTCTCTATGGAATGCATGTTGTCATGCTGTCGCGGGGTTTCGACATCGCAGCGCCTACTTGAGATGGCGTGTGGCCAAAGAAGTTCACATGCGCGGTGGTTTCTTTGGACCTGTGGCTCTTTCACGCGAGGCTGTTCTTGCCGTTCGAGACCTGGAATGTGACGACAATCACGGCAGCCGGGTTCGCTACCGACTGACATTGGGGCTTTATTTGACGCGTGTCTTTTGTGGCGTCAAAGATGGGCTTTCATCCCATGGGTCATCAACTGGGCCGCGGCCGTTCTGCGCCATGCGCTGACGAGGCGCGCAGTGTTGGCCTCATCTCGTCGTCTGCGCTTTCCCAGCGACAGGGCGTCACAGACGGTCTCATGGGGAAACCAAGCTGCCGTTGAGTGATCCATGGCGCACAGCGCCCGAGCCTACCAACCGAGCCAAGCAAAGTGGCAAAGCCAAATTTTCTTCAGGACCGATGCGCCGGGCAATCACCGGCCTGTTCATGCAGGCTTGGCAACACGCTCCGCAGTTGAGTCAATCCCTGGCATTGCGCGCCTTGGGGGCTTGGCGTCGCCGGATCAACGGGGCCGCTCAGACTGTCGGTTTGGGCGAGTCTGCCGTTTCACGCCACGAGTGTGATTCTGTGGATAACTTTGTGGGAAACCGACTGGTAGATGCGCCAAGTGCTTGATCTTGCAGGCTTCTCACGGCAACACCGGATCTAGAAACCGGCGAGGAAATTTATTTTTAATCAATGGCTTGGCACAATTCCTGGGCATACATCACGCCCAGACAATGAATTTTTCATACACCCGGCGCTTGCTCAAGAATTGGGGATAAGTCAAGCCCCCACCATTGGCATTCAAACACCGAAGACAGCCTGCGCTCAACTTGTGCTGGCGCTACGCATGGCCCGGGAATGGCTGTGCACGGCCTCAACCAGCGCGAGGACGTTGTCGGGCGGCGTGTGCTGGTTGATGCCATGGCCCAGGTTGAAGACATGACCACCCCAGCGACCATTGGCAGCTTGTGGCGCACCAAAACTGTCGAGCACGGCACGCGCTTCGGCAGCGACCGCATCGGGCGAGGCAAACAACACCATCGGGTCGATGTTGCCTTGCAAGGCCACCCGGTCGTCGATCCGGCGGCGCGCTGCGCCGAGATCGCATGTCCAGTCCAGTCCCACCACATCGACGCCGGTGGCTGCAATCTGCTCTAGCCACAGGCCACCACCTTTGGTGAAAACGATCGCCGGAACCCGCTGACCACCGTGCTCACGCTTGAGTTTCGACATCACGCGCTGGGTATAGGCCAGGCTGAACTCATGGAATGCCCGATGCTCGAGAACCCCGCCCCAGGAGTCGAAGATCATCACGGCTTGCGCGCCAGCTTCGATCTGGGTGTTGAGGTAGGTCGCCACGGCATCGGCGTTGATCGCCAGGATGCGATGCAGCAGGTCGGGCCGCGCATAAAGCATGGTCTTGATCTGACGGTAATCGTCCGAGCCTGCGCCCTCGACCATGTAGCAGGCCAGCGTCCAGGGGCTGCCGGAAAATCCGATCAGAGGCACCCGGCCCTTGAGCGCGCGCCTGATCGACGCCACCGCATCGAAGACATAGCGCAACTTGGCCATGTCGGGCACAGCCAGCGCAGCGACTGCCGCTTCGTCACGCACCGGGTGGGCGAATCGCGGGCCCTCGCCGGCGCCGAAACTCAGGCCCAAGCCCATGGCATCGGGCACGGTGAGGATGTCGGAAAACAAGATCGCCGCATCCAGGGGATAGCGGTCAAGCGGTTGCAGCGTGACTTCAGTGGCAAGGTCGGGGTTGGTCGCCAAGCCCATGAAACTGTTGCCTGCCTTGACCCGTGTGGCACGGTACTCCGGCAGGTAGCGTCCTGCTTGACGCATCAGCCAAACCGGCGTGTAGTCCGTGGGCTGGCGCAGGCATGCGCGCAGGAAGCTATCGTTTTGCAGGACGTTCATTTTTCGATTATCGCGTTGCCTTCTGCCAATGCCAGGCCTGAGGCTGCATCGAGGCCTGGATCCGAAGCAGGCAACTTCCACTATGCTGATGCCCATAGGTCTTACGAGCAGGAGAATTTCATGCCCCACCCCCGTTCCATGTTGACTGTGGCCGCCTTGAGTTCCGCAGCGCTGCTGTCGGGTTGCGGTTACAACGATTTCCAGCGCCTCGATGAGGAGGTCAAGGGCGGCTGGAGCGAGGTGCTCAACCAGTACCAGCGCCGAAGTGACCTGATTCCCAACATCGTGGCGACCGTCAAGGGCGAGGCCAGTTTCGAGCAAGAGACCTTGACCAAGGTTGTCGAGGCACGTGCCAGCGCGACCGGCATCCGGGCCACGCCCGAGTTGGTCAACGATCCGGCGGCGTTCCAGAAATTCCAGGCCGCGCAGGGTCAGCTGACCGGCGCACTGAGCCGCTTGATGGTGGTCAGCGAACAATATCCCAACCTGAAAGCCAACGCGGCTTTTCAGGACCTGCGGGTGCAGCTCGAGGGCACAGAGAACCGCATCACGGTTGCGCGCAACCGCTACATCAAGACGGTGCAACAGTACAACGTGCTGACACGCAGCTTTCCGACCAACCTGACCGCCATGGTGTTCAGCTACGCGACCAAGCCCAGTTTCACGGTGGCCAACGAAGCGGCCATCAGCGCGCCGCCGACGGTCAGCTTCGACAAGCCGGCGAGCAAGTGAGGCTGGGTCAATGACCATGCGCTGGGCCCGACTTCTGCCGTGTTTGATGCTTGTCTTGCTGCTCGGCAGCCCCGCATGGGCACAGGACCTCCAGCCTGTGCCCGCGCTCAACGGCCGGGTGGTCGACCTGGCCGACTTGCTGAGCAACACGGCGCGAGCGGGTCTGGAGAAAAAGCTCGCTGACTTTGAGTCTCAGTCCGGCTCGCAGATCGTGGTGCTGACGCTGCGTTCCACCGCACCTGAGGACATCGCCAGCTACGCCCAGCGGGTCGGCGACGCCTGGAAGATCGGTCGACGCGATGTCGGCGACGGCTTGTTGATCGTCGTTGCGAAGGACGATCGGCGCGTCTGGATTGCGCCAGCCAAGGCGCTGGAGGGCGCGGTGCCGGATCTGGCTGCCAAGAAGATCATCGACCGGTCCATCACACCGGCGTTCAAGAAGGGTGACTATGCCGCCGGACTGGACGCCGGCGTCGATGGTTTGATGGCCAGAATACGTGGCGAGGACCTGCCCGCGCCGCGCACGCTTGACAGCAGCGTTATCAGCTGGGAAAACTTGTCGCTGTTCTTCTTTGTCGGCGTTCCTGTCCTAGGCGGCTTGCTCACCGGCGTGCTGGGCCGCAAGCTCGGTTCCTTGGCCACGGCGGGTGCCACAGGCGCCCTGGCGGGCTGGCTCAGCGCCAGTGTGCTCCTTGGCGGGTTGGCTGGTTTGATTGCGCTGGTGATGGTCGGACTGCTGGGCATTGGGTCATCAGGCGGTCGCGGCGGTCG
>RGQD01000006.1 GCA_010030205.1 Betaproteobacteria bacterium | reverse complement strand
CCGGGCTTCGAAATCGTCCAGAGCCACAGTCCTGGCTGGAAGTTCAAGGCGCCAGAAGCCGTGGCCGACGGCGGGCTACACGCCCGTCTGGTCGTGGGTCGGCGTCAGCCGGTGAGCGCAATCGCCAGCGACGCCGCCGGGCTGCAGGCCGCGCTGGCCGGCGCCACGGTGGCGCTGCAATGCGATGGCGCACCGATGGCCTCGGGCCAAGGCGCAAACGTGCTGGGCAGCCCGCTGGACGCACTGCTGCACTTTCTGATCGAGCTGCGCGCCTGCCCCGGCGCAGCAGACATCCAGCGCGGCGACCTGGTCACCACTGGCACCTGGACCGATGCCTTTCCGGTACAAGCCGGCCAGAGCTGGACCGCGAACTTCAGCGCGCCACTGCGGCCGCTGACATTGAGATTTAGCTGAAGTCCGGGCACAGGGCCTCTCGCGGCCCGCAGGCTTCAGCCGCCCAAGCTGGGGTTGATCAGCAGCTTGGTACCGGTGGCGCGCTGGCCATAGACCGCGATCAGCTCGGCCTGCAGCGCCTGGGCGAGCGAGATCTCGCGCGCGTAATGGCTCGCGAAAGTGGTCTTGAGTTCAGCCGCCACCCGTTGTTTCAAGGCCTGGGTCGCGGCCGCGCCGATCTTGTCCAGGAACGGGAACAGCAGCCAGCCGCCCATGCCCCAGGCCATGCCGAAGCTGCGGCTGATCTCGGTCGGGCTGAGGTCGAGGTTGCCGTAGAGGTAGACCTGTTTGTGCACGGCTGAGCCGTAACGGCTGAATTCCTTGGCGTTGCGGTTGATCGCAGCCTCCATGGCGATGAGGATCTGACCGGCGAGCTTGCCGCCGCCAGTGGCGTCGAAAGCGATGGTCGCACCGGTGGCCGCCAGCGCCTCGATCAGGTCGTCCATGAAGCTGGCCGAGCTTGCGTCGCAGACATGCTTCGCGCCGAGCGCCCGCAGCAGCGCCGCCTGCTCGGGCTTGCGCACAATGTTGACCAGCGCCACGCCATCGGCCAGGCAGATCTTTTGGAGCATCTGGCCCAGGTTGGACGCGGCAGCGGTGTGCACCAGTGCGCTGTGGCCTTCGCGCCTCATCGTCTCGACCATGCCCAGCGCCGTCAGCGGGTTGACGAAGCACGACGCCCCTTCAGCCGCTGTCGTGCCCGCTGGCAGCAGCAAGCACTGGTCGGCCTGGATGCTGCGGTACTGGGCGTACATCGCGCCGCCGATCAACGCCACCGTCTTGCCCAGCAAGGCCTGCGCGGCCGCCGAAGCACCGGCCTCGACGACCACACCGGCACCTTCGTTGCCGGCCGGCAGCGACTGACCCAGCCGGCCGGCCATGGCCTTTCATCGACCGCTCGGCGATGCTCAGCGTGACCACCGGGCTGGCAGCGCTGCCTGAGAGCTTGGCGCTGCCGATGTCGGCCGCGCCCAGCAGCAGACCGATGTCAGACGGATTGATCGGCGTGGCCTCGATCCGAACGACGACCTCGTCGGCCGCCGGGCTGGGAACGGCCACGCTGACCAGCGAGATCTCGAGCTCAGCGCTGGGCTTGACGAGGGTGCGAAGCTGCAGCCCGGTGCGGGCGGGGGACTGACTCATGGCTAACTCCGATGGCTGGGGAAAGGGATGGGAAAGGGATTCGAAAACAGCAGGCGCTGAGACTCAGCTGCCGGGTCGCCGGTGCAAACGCCTGGGCCGGGAAAGAAATGGCGGAAGGGAGTGGGAGTCGAACCCACCAGACACGCTGGGCGCATCTCACCGGTTTTGAAGACCGGGCGCTCCACCGGGAAACGCTGCCCTTCCGAAGCGAGCCAACCTTAGCATGCGCCAGCCTCAATCGACCGGCCGGTGGCGGATGCCATCGAAGCGCGTCAGGCCTTCGCGGTCGAGAAACTCGAGCACCTGCACCGTCAGGTTGCGGCCGATGCCGGTGCGGTCGCGGAAGGCTGCGGCGTCAACGCCACCGTCAGCGGATTCGGCGGCCAGCTCGCGCGCATGCCGGACCAGCTCAGCCACCGTGGGCGGCAGGTAGAAACGGTTCGGCGCGACCCGCAGCAAGTGCCCCAGCCGGTGGGCGCGGCCCAGGAACTCGAGCAGCGCAGGCTGCGGCAGCCCTAGCAGCGTCGCGAGTTCGCCGACGATGGGCGGGCGCAGGCCAGCAGGCGCCAGGTGATCGGTCACGCGCGCGAGCAGGTCGGCGTCAGCCTCGGACAGCTGGGCGATGTGCCCCGTCAAGCGGTAGCGCAGGCCCTCGCGCTGCAAGCTGCCGGCCTCGACCAGCGAGTCGAGCGCCGCGCGCAGCAAGACGGTGCGCAGGCCAGGCGCCAGCACGGTGGCCGCCACACCCGAGACGTCGGGCTGGTCAGCATGCCAGCGCGCCAGCGCCTCGCACAGCCGCTCACGCAGCGCCTGCCAGTGACCGACCGACAGGCCCCAGACCGAGCCCGGGATGCGCTGCACCGCCTGCGCCAGGATCAGCGCATCGGCCTCGTCGGCGCGCAGATTGCGTGCCAGCGCGAAGCGGGCCAGGTCCACGCCGCCAGGTTCGGCAGCCAGCAACGCTGCCAGCGCTTGCGCGGGCTCGGGCAGCGCCAGCGCAGCCAGCTGCAGCGCGCGCGCCGGCCGGTCTCGGCCACGCACCGGACCGAAAGGGTCGACCACCTGACCGCCGGCCAGCGTGCGGCTAGCGGCCGGGTCTCGCAGCACGAACCGATCGCCGTGCAGCGCAGCGATCGGGGACTCGAGCACCAACTGGGCCAACCCGCTGCTGCCGGGCGCGGCGTCCCAGCCCGCCAGCGCGGCGACACGGGCGTTGACCGCCGCAGCGCCAATGTGCAGTTGCAGCATCTGCCGCGAAGGCAAGGGCCGCGCTTCGCTGGCCAGCACGCGCAGCCGAACGTCCAATCGATCGGTCGGCGCGTGGGCTGCCGGTGCCAAGATCCAGTCGCCGCGGACCGGGTCGCGGCGCTTGAGGTCGACACCGGCCAGGTTGAGCGCGCAGCGCTGGCCGGCCAAGGCCTGCTCGGCGCGCTGCTTGCCGACCTGGATGCCGCGCACCCTGGCGCTGATGCCGTGCGGCGACAGCACCAGCTCGTCACCTATCTGCACACGGCCCGACAACACCGCGCCGGTGACGATGCGGCCGGCGCCAGCCAGCGCGAAGCTGCGGTCGACCGCTAGCCTGAAATGCCCTGCGGTGCTGCGCGCAGCCAGCTGCGCTGCCGCATCGGCCAGGTGCTGGCGCAGCGCCAGCACGCCTGGGTCGCCGGCATCGGTGGCCACCAGCGCGAACTGCGGGGCGCCAGCAAAGTGAGCGTGGAGCCCATCGGCGAGCAAGTCGGCGACCTCACGCCCGGCCTGGGCCAGCCGCTCCGGCGCGACGCGGTCGGATTTGGTCAGCGCGACGATGCAGCGCGGCACGCCCAGCAAGGACAGGATCGCCAGGTGCTCGCGGGTCTGCGGCATCACGCCGTCGTCTGCGGCGACCACCAGCAGCGCCAGATCGATCGCCGCGACGCCGGCCAACATGTTGCGAACGAAGCGCTCATGGCCTGGCACGTCGACAAAGCCCAGCGTCAGCGGCTCACCCTGGGCCGAGACACCGATCTCGGCATGGGCGAAGCCCAGGTCTATCGACATGCCGCGGCGCTTCTCCTCGGCCAGGTTGTCGGTGGCTATGTCGGTCAAGGCCTTGACCAGGCTGGTCTTGCCGTGGTCGACATGGCCTGCGGTGGCGACGATCATGCGCGGCCGGTCTCGAACAGCGTGCGAAACCCCGGCTCGTCCTCCAGGCAGCGCAGGTCGAGCAGCAGCGCGCCGTCAGCGATGCGGCCGACCACCGGCACAGGCAGCGCGCGCAAGCGGGCTGCGAGCGCCTCGAGCGCGCTGCCCGACCGCCGCTTCGCACCCGACGGCGTCAGCCGCAAGCCATGGCTGGGCAAGCGCTCGACCGGCAGCGCACCGCTGCCGATCTGGCTGCTCAGTGCGACGACCTCGACCGCGATCGCCAGGTCGCTCAACCCTAGCATCAACCAAGCCGCGAGCACCGGCTGCAGGCGCTGCGCCAGCGCCTCGATCTGCGCCGCCGGCCGCGCCAGCAGCCGCAGCGTGGGCAGTTGCTGCTGCAAGCGCTCAGGGTCGGCGTACAGGCGCAGCACGGCCTCGAGCGCGGCCAGCGTGAGCTTGTCGCAGCGCAGCGCGCGCTTCAAGGGGTTTTTCTTCAGCTTGGCGATCAGGTCGGCGCGGCCGACCACGATGCCGGCCTGCGGCCCGCCGAGCAGCTTGTCGCCGCTGAAGGTCACCAGGTCGGCACCGGCGGCCAGCGCCTGCTGCGGCGTGGGCTCGCGCGGCAGGCCGTAACGCGCCATGTCGACCAGCGAGCCGCTGCCCAGGTCGACCACAAACGGCAGGCCTTGCTGCTTGCACAGCGCGCCGAGCTCGCGCTCGTCGGCCGCAGCGCTGAAACCCTCTATGCGGTAGTTGCTGGTGTGGACCTTGAGCACCATCGCGCTGCGCGGGCCGAACGCATCGGCATGGTCTTGCAGGTGGGTGCGGTTGGTGGTGCCGACCTCGCGCAGCTTGCAGCCGGCCAGCGCCATGATCTCGGGCAGCCTGAACGAGCCGCCGATCTCGACCAGCTCACCGCGCGAGACGATCACCTCGCGCCGCCGCGCCAAGCTGCCCAGCACCAGCATCAGCGCCGCGGCATTGTTGTTGACCACGGTCGCAGCCTCGGCGCCAGTCAGCCGCCGCAACCAGGCCTCGACATGATCGTCGCGGTCGCCACGACGGCCGCTGGCCAGGTCGAATTCGAGGTTGGACGCGCCAGCGGCGACCTGCGCGATCGCCGCCAGCGCCTGGGCCGGCAAGGGCGCACGGCCCAGGTTGGTGTGCAGCACCGTGCCGCTGAGGTTGAAAACAGGCCTCAGCGAGGGCTGGGCCCAGGCCTGCAGCTTGGCCGTGATGCCGGCCAGCAGTTCAGCTGGGTCTGGCGCAGCACCGGCCGGCGCCAAGCGCGCTGCGGCGCGCCGCTCGGCCAGCTCGGCGCGCACCGCGTCGAGCACCGGCTGGCGGCCTTGCGATGCCAGCAGCCCGGCCAAGCCCGGCCAAGCCAGCACCTGGTCGACCGCCGGCAGGTGCAGCGCAGCCGGGATCAAGGCCATGAGCGCTTGCCCGCAGAGCGCGGCGAGCTGCAGGGCAATCCGGTGATGTCCTCAGCCGGCCACCAGCCGGCGCAGGATGTCAGGCAGTGCCGCGTCGGCGAGCGCACGCAGCTCATCGTCGCTGCGGTCCTGGATCGGATGGGCGACGAAGACCATCGCCGGGTCCATGCCCAGCGACTTGGCCTGCATTTCAGCGGCCACGACAAATTCACTCGATGCAACGCCGACTCCCGGAATGCCACGCGACTCAAGATCCACGATGTCATGCATACAGCACGACGTACAGGACCCTCAGTCAGCCAGGCCTTCGATCACGAGCTGGCATTCGGCAGCGATCTGTTGGCGCAGCGCGGTGGGTGCCGGCCGGGTGAACGTCGGCTTGCGGTAGCGCTTGACACGAACGCCGCGGCTGCCGAGCTGCTCGGCAAGCCGGTCGAGAAACACGTTGCCGCGTGACTTCGAGATGTCGAGCACGCCGACCGTCAGGCCTTCGAGCCCGGCGGGCCGCGCCGTCAGCGACCGCGCCACGGGCGCGCGCTCCGAGGTCGGGTCTAGCAGTATCTGTGATGCGCTCATGCAGTGATCTCCTTGGAAACAGGGGTGGAACCCACCGGGCCGGAGGCGGCCCAGCCAGCGATGATCGCTGAAAAAAGCCCAGCGCCGCCGCCGGCGCGAACGATGATCAAGCCGCCGGGCCGGAACTTGGGCACTTGCGTGCCGGCCACAGCCGGCGGCAGACCCTCGGTGATGCCGCCAGCGCCGACCACCATCTCGTCACCAGGCAGCAGCAGCAGGCGCGCCAGCTCTTCGCGCAGCCTGGCCTTGCTCCAGCCGGCCTCGATGAAGACCCGGCTGTGCTCGGGCGAGACGACCAGCAAAGCATCGCCTGCCATCGCCAGCTTGGGATGGTCGACGACCCGCAGGCACAGCGCGAAGCTGCGCGCCAGCGACTCGGGCGTTCGCGACTTCTGGTCGACCACGCCTTGAACGCCTTCGCCGGCAAACAGCGTCACGGTCGAGGCCTCGGGGCTGAAACCGCGCTCGACCGACAGCGAATCCCAGGCCGGATCCTCGGCCTCGGCGAAGCAGAAGCTGTACTTGCCCGGCGTGCCCAGCGTCGAGCGGTCGAGCTCGCCCGGGCGGCCGCCGCCGACGTTGCGGATCACCAGCTGCAGCGCGCGGCCGATCGTCGCGTTGGCGCGGTGGCCCTGGCCGAGCGCATTGACGCCCGAATTCAAACCGACGCTGCGCGCCATCGGGCCGTTGACGATGACGACCGGCCCGGCAAACATCGTCGTGCACAGCACGCCGTGCATGCCGAACTCGTCGATCAGCGCAGCCTCGACCGCCGCCAACACCAGCGGCAGGTATTCGGGCTTGCAGCCGGCCATCACCGCGTTGACCGCCACTTTCTCGACCGTGCAGGGCACCAGGTCGGGCGGCACCATACCCAGAATCTCGTCGGGTTTGCGCGTCGTGCCGGCCAGCATGCGCAGCACCCGCGCCGGCGTTGGCGGCACCACCGGCAGGCCGTCGCTCCAGCCGCGGTCGTAACAGGCTTCGATGTCGTCTTCGGCGTCGCCAACCACGACCTCGCGCGACTGCAGGCCCGAGTCACCGAAGCGCAGCAGCAGATCCTCGGCGATGCCGGGGTCCAGCGTCTTAGAGCCGCAACCCGGCCGCAGCTCGGGCAGATCAGCGCCCAGGTCTTGCCTGCCGCTGATCTCGCGCCAGTCGCCGCGGTGCCAGCCGTGGGTGCGCGCGACTTCGCGGCCGTCGGCGACGCGGATCAGCGTGGGAACGAACTCGATGCCCAGCCGGTACGAGCGCTCGAGCGTGTCGTCGAACACACCGCCCGGCAGCGAGGCCGCGTAGCGGGCTTCGTCCTGGACATAGACCGTCAGCGGCAAACGCCCCATCGCCAGCTCGAGCAGCAAGGGCTCGACCAGGGCGCAGGTGGGGCAATCGCGCTTGACGACGACGATCAAACCATCAGGCAAGGGGTTCATGGCATTCGGGCTCATCGTGGGCGGCAGCGCCAGCGGCGCCATTGTGCGAGCTGAGGATCGTGTCATCCGGCCGCTGGGTCTCGATGTCCCGGCGGCGACAAATATCGCTGCGCGCTGCCTGGCTGGCGCGTGACGAGCCGGCCCAGTTTGGCCCGACCTTGCCAGCTTCTGCGCGCCAATGTTGCCAAATGGTTGAAATTTAATAATCTATAAGTTAACATCGAAGCATGTGGCGTATTGAGCTCAGCCGGGACGCGGCCAAGGCCATGCTGCGAATGCCCAGAGACCAGGCGCTGCGCATTCGGGCCAGGTTGACCGACTTGGCGCGAGACCCGCACAACGCGCCCAACGTCAAGAAACTGACCGAGCATCCGGGCTTCAGATTGCGCGTCGGCGACTGGCGGGTGGTCTACCTGCTGGACCATGGTCGCATCGTGATCCAGGTGATCCGGATCGCACAACGCGCAGAGGTCTACCGATGACTGTTCAGATTCTCGAAACCAATGGCAAGCCCGCTTTCGCCGTGCTGCCCTATGCCGAATATCAAGCCCTGCGCGAACTGGCAGACGACGCCGACGACGTGGCTGCGCTGCTTCGTTTCGCCAAGCGCTATGCAAAGGGCGAAGTCGAAACTGTTCCGATTGAAGTCGTCGATCGGTTGTTCGCAGGCGACAGCGCACTGAGGGTTTGGCGTGAGCATCGTGGCATGACCGCGGCCCAACTCGCCGCTGCGGTCGACGTCACGCCCGCCCATATTTCGAAGCTTGAGTCAGGCAAAGGGGAGCCATCCGTCGCACTGCTGAAGAAATTGGCCAGATTGCTGGCGCTGCAGCTCGAGGAGCTGGCAGGCGAGGCTTGAGCGCCAGGGTCGCCTTCCGTCACTGTGGACTTCCGGCAATCAGGCGCTCTTTTTGGAAGTTATCAAATCAGCACAAACAGCCGCAAGGCTGAGTCTGGACCGACGGGTTCAACCCGCGCGCCTTGTGCCCTTGGCGCGCGCCATGAACTCGACCGCTTCGGGCCGCTCGTTCAGCCAGCCGGCCCAGCGCTTGGCGACCTTGGCGATGCGCTCGGGCTCGACGCCGAGCTGAGACATCGCGACACAGCCGTTGACCGACTCGTGGTAGCTCTCGATCAGGCTGCCTCGAAACACGAAGCGGCTCATGCCGTCGATCAGCACGGGCCGGCCAGCGTAGCCCGCCACCGTCGACGTGAAGCTCGACAGCGACCAGGCATAACCGGTGCCGCCAACACAGACCGGGTCGAACATCTCCCAGCGGTAATCGGGCCCGGCGTCGCGGTGGAACACGTTTTGCATCATGTGGGCGATGTCCTGGCGTCCGCGGTGCGGGCCGTAGATGTAGTCGTGGTAGACAGCGTCTTCGGTGAAGCAGTCCGCAAACGCGGCGCCGTCGCCGGCTTCGGCGGCGCGGGTGAAGCGCTCTAGCAGTTGGGTGAATTCGGCTTGGTCCATCGTGGCGGTCCTGGTGGCGGTGGGTTGAAAGCTGTGGCGGGCGCATGGCTGACCCGGCGCCGCACAGCCTACACCAGCGCGTCAACCCCGATTGCCTAAGGCCCGGCCAAGCTGGTAGCCTTCGCTGAACCCCTCAACGAGACCCACCATGGCCCGCATCCCCTACTTCGACCCTGCCCTCGCCACCGACCGCGCCGCCAAGGCCTATGCCAAGCTGCCCGACCTCAACATCTTCCGGATGCTGGGGCATTCGGGTGAAATGCTGGCCGCATTCAGCCGCTTCGGCGGCTACTTGCTCAACCTCACCAGCCTGGACCCGGTGCTGCGCGAGATCGCCATCGTCAGGGTTGGCGTGCTGTCCAAGGCGAGCTACGAGGTGTTCCAGCATGAGGCGATCTCCCGGCGCCTGGGCATGTCTGATGCGCTGATCCAGGCGATCCACGAAGGCCCGGACGCGGCGGCGTTCGACGAGCGCCAGCGGCTCGTGATGCGATTCACCGATGACTTGGTCCAGAACGTCCGGGCCGGCGACGCAACGTTTCTGCCGGCGCGCGATGCGCTCGGCGACAAGGCGCTGCAAGAGCTGACGGTAGTCGTCGGCTTCTACATGCTGGTCTCACGCTTTCTCGAGACCTTCGACGTCGACATCGACGAGGGCGACCTGCCCAGCGTCAAGGTGTCGGGCGACAAGGCGCCGCCGGCGACGAGCCGCTGAGCCTGTCAGATTCGGCCGCTGCGCCGAGCGGCCGCGTCAATCCGGCCTGATCTTCGCGCGCGCAATCACCGGCTTCCAGCGCTGCTGCTCGGCTTCGATGAATCGGGCGAACTCGGCGCTCGAGCTGCCGATCACCAGTGCGGCTTCGCTTTCGAGCAGCTTGGCCGCAGCGGGCTCGCGCACGGCCTTGGCCGCCGCCGCGGCCAGCTTGTCGGCATGGGCTTGCGGCAGCGAGGACGGCGCCAGCATGCCATACCACTGCGTCATCTCGAAACCGGGGAACCCCTGCTCGGCCACGGTCAGCACATCGGGCAACTGCGCCAAGCGCTGGGCGCTGCCGGTGGCGATGCAGCGCAGCTTGCCGGCCTTGATGAACTGCATCACCGCCGGCGCGCCGACGGCCGCCGCATCGAGCCGCCCGCCCATCAGGTCGGTGAGCTGCCAGCGCCAAATGCCCGGCGCTGCCGTTGCCGGCCGAGCCGTAGTTCAGCTGGCCCGGCCTGGCCCGGGCCAGCGCGAGGAACTCCGACAGGTTCCTGGCCGGCAGGTCGGGCCGCACCACGTACAGGCTGGGCACCTTGGACAGCAGCGAGATCGGCCTGAAATCCTTGGCCAGGTCATAGGGCAGCTTGTCGAAGATGTTGGGGTTGACTGCCAAGGTGCCGATGTGGCCCAGGATCAGCGTGTGCTGGTCGTCAGCACGCGCGACCTCGCCCATCGCGACGTTGCCGGCACCACCGGGCTTGTTGTCGACGAACACACTCTGACCCAGCAGCTTGGCCAGTTCGGCGGCGGTCGCTCGCGCGACGATCTCCGAGCTGCCGCCGGGCGCAAACGGCACGACAAATCGTGGCGTCTGGCGCCTGCAATGGCTTGGCGCCGGGGGAGAAGGTCTGGGTTCATCGGGCTCCAAGCTGGACGGTGATGCCGGCGCAACGCGCCCAAGCGGCGCTCATGCGCCGCGCATGCCAGGCCACGAAGCCAAGCCGGCGCTCAGCCCTGCAGCCCCGCGAAGACATGCTGCACATCTTCATTGGCGTCGAGCGCGGCCAGAAAGGACTCGACTTCTTCCAGCTGTTCAGCACTCAGGCTGTCGGCGCTGACAGGATTCTTGGGCTTGTAGCCCAGCCTGGCCGACAGCACCGTGAAGCCATGGGCCGGCAGCGCGCGGCTGACCAGGTCGAGATCGGCCGGGTCGGTCAGGAACAGCGTCGCGCCGTCCGCATCGGCTGGCTCGAAATCCTGCGCGCCGGCTTCGATGGCCGCGAGTTCGGGGTCTGCGCCTTTGACGGCGGGCTCGGCTTCAACCATGCCCAGGTGTTCGAAATCCCAGGCCACCGCACCCGAGCTGCCGAGCTGGCCTTTGCGGAACAGCACCCGCATCTCGGAGGCCGCCCGGTTGACGTTGTCGGTCAGGCACTCGACCATCACCGGCACATGGTGCGGCGCAAAGCCTTCGTACAGCGCGTGCTCGAAGTGCACCGCTTCACCGCTGAGCCCAGCGCCCTTCTTGATAGCGCGGTCCAGCGTTTCCTTGGGCATCGACACCTTGCGCGCCTGCTCGACCACCAGCCGCAAGCGCGAGTTCGCCGCCGGGTCGGCGCCGTGCCGCGCCGCGATCATGATGTCCTTGGCCAGCTTGCCGAACAGCCTGCCCTTGGCATTCGCGGCGAGGTCCTTGTGCTTGGCTTTCCACTGCGCGCCCATGTCTGCATGTCCCTGGAGTGGCCCGGATCGAGACCTGGAGGTCTGATCCCAGCGGGTGAAGGTCCGCGCGGGCTTCTCAGGCACATGGCGCTTGTGCGGGCGATTTTAGGTCCGGGACCATCCCAAGACCTCGCGCGCCCAAGCAAACTCTGCCGCCCGATGCCAAAACGGCCTTGGGTGGCAGCGCGCCGGCTATTTCGAACCGGCGTGGATAGGCTCGCCGAAGATCACCCAGCGCTTGCCATCGAAGCGCGCGGTGCGGAAGGTCGAGAAGGTCGAGTAGTCGTCAGGCGTCACGGTGACCGTCACGCCGGGCAGCAGCAGGCTGAAAGGCTGGTTCCTGATGCTGGTGGCTTGCTTCAGCACGTTCTCGCGCGTCAGGTCATCGCCGCAGTTCTTCAAGATCAGCTCGATCATCTGGGCCGACACATAGCCCAGCACGACCGAAGAATCCGCCAGGTTGCCTTCGGGGTGCCACTGCTTCATGAAAGCCAGAAACTCCTTCATGCCCGGGTCGTTGTCCCAGCTCGGATCGCCGACGAGCTTGAGTGCCATCGCGGTGATCAGACCGACCGCGTTCTGCGGACCCGCCGGTTCGAGCACCGAGGCCTGCGAACTCGAGACCGAGACGATGTAGAAGTTCGGCTTCCAGCCCAGGTCGGCGACCTTGCGGATCGCCATCGCGCCGAACTTGGGCGTGGCCATCGTGAACAAGGTGTCAGCGCCGGTGTTCTTCAGGTCGATGATCTGCGAGTCGATGGTCGGGTCGGTGACCTCGTAAGTCACTTCCTTGGTGATCTGGCTGACTTTCGCGCCCAGACCCATCTTGAAGCCCTTGACGTAGTCGCGCCCCGAATCGTCGTTCTGCGAGATGATCGCGATCTTGGCGTTCGGGAAGTGCTGGAGCACGTGCTTGGCGTAAATCATGCCTTCCTCGATGTAGGGCGGGAAGAAAGGCGTGGACCAAGGGTAGTTCTTGGGGTCGTTCCACTTCGAGGCGCCCGACGAGATCAGCAGATGCGGCACCTTCTTCTGGTTCAGGTACTTGTGGGTGGCGCTGTTGGTGGGCGTGCCCAGCGCGTTCATGATCGCCAGCACTTCGTCTTGCTCGACCATACGGCGCGTCTGCTCGATCGTCTTGGGCGGGCTGTAAGCGTCGTCAAGCGAGAGCAGGTTGATCTTGCGTCCATTGATGCCGCCTTTGGCGTTGAGCATCTTGAAGTAAGCCAGCGTGGCCCGGCCCTGCGACCCATAAGCCGACGCCGGACCGCTGTATGGCATGGTCTGGCCGATCTTGATCTCGGTGTCGGTGACGCCTGGGCCGTATTTCTTTTGCGCGTAGGCCGCATGCATCGTCGCCGCGGCAACGAGCAAGCCGACGGCGATTTTCAAGAGTTGCTTCATGTTGGGGTCTCCACTTCGGTCAATTTTCGGATGCGGATCGAAAGCCCGCGCTGATCGGCTTGACGAGCCCGAGGACCTTGGATGCGCGGCCGGCAAATCGATGCGCAGCCGGGAACATTCAGGGCCAGCAGCCCGACAAAGCGGCAACGCGGACTCTCCCGGATCATCGTAGCGCCCGTTCGCAAGCCAGGGATGGCGCCAAGGTGACTCGTCTGGGGCCCTCAACGGGCCGGCCGAGGCCCCAAGTCAAGGCCCCGGGTCACAACAAGGCAGGCAGGGCCGAATTTCAGGGCCGAAGACCTGGGCGTCTGACGCCCGCGAAAACCACCATTGACACCAAATATACCAATCAGTATTATTTCCTTATCAAACAGTAAAAATGGAGACGGCAGTGAGCAATCTACACACAATCGCAAGCGTTCTGATCGGCGTTGTGCTGGGCGCATCGGCAGGTGCCCAGGCCCAACTGTCCCACGGCAAGGTGCGCATCGGCGTGATGAACGATATGTCCGGTCCGTATATCGACCTGGCCGGTCCGGGGTCGGTGCTCGCAGCGAAGATGGCTGTCGAAGACTTCGGCGGCAAGGTCCTCGGCCAGCCTATCGAGATTCTGTCGGCCGACCACCAGAACAAGGCCGATGTCGGCTCCCAGGTCGCCCGCAAGTGGTTCGACAACGACGAGGTCGATGCGATCGTCGACGTGCCGACCTCCTCGGTCGCGATCGCGGTGCAGAACATCGCCCGCGACAAGGAGAAGATCTTCCTGATTTCAGGCGCCGCCACAGCGTCTCTGTCGGGCAAGGACTGCTCGCCGTTCAGCATCCAGACTTCGGACGACACGACCGCGTTGTCGGCCGGCACCACGCGCGCCGTTGTCAAGAGCGGGGCCAACACCTGGTACTTTCTGACCGCCGACTATGTCTTCGGCACCGCGATGGAGGCCGAGAGCAGCCGGGTCATCGTCGAGAACGGCGGCAAGGTGTTGGGGTCGCGCAGGCATCCACAAAACGCGCTGGACTTCTCTTCGTATCTGTTGCAAGCCCAAGCCTCTGGCGCCAAGGCCATTGGCCTGGCCAACGCCGGCAACGACACCACCAATGCGATCAAGCAGGCGGTTGAGTTCGGCCTGACCAAGAACGGCAAGCAACGCCTGGTCGGGCTGATCCTCTTCATCTCCGACATCCATGCCTTAGGCCTGCAAAACGCCCACGGGCTGATGCTGACCGAAGGCTTTTACTGGGACATGAATGCCGAGTCACGCGAGTGGTCGCAGCGCTTCTTCAAGCGCTTTGGCAAGATGCCAACGCGGGAGCACGCCACCACTTATGCGACCGTCAGCCACTACCTCGAAGCGATCAAGACCGCCAAGACCGACGAATCCAAGGCCGTGATGGTGGCGATGAAGGCCAGTCCGATGAAGTTCTTTGGCTCTGAAGGTCGCATACGCGAAGACGGCAGGTTCATCCACGATCTGAATCTCTACGAGGTCAAGAGCCCGGCAGAGTCCAAGTACCCCTGGGACTACTACAAGCTCGTGGCCAAGATCCCTGGCGACGAGGCGTTCACGCCGCTCAAGGACAGCCAGTGCCCTTATCTCAAGAAATGATCAGGCGCTGGCCCGGCGATCATCAGGCGGTGGCGGCTGGACCATCGCCAGCGTCATCTCAGCCATTTGCTGGGCCAATTGATCCGGTGTCAGCGTGCCCTTGGCGCGGTACCAGTTGAAGATCCAGGTGGCCATGCCGGTGATGGCCTGTGCGGCCACCGAGACCGTGCCGACATGAAAGACGCCGGCATCAGCGCCTTCCTGCAGCAGCCTGGACAAGGCGCGGTCGAAACGTCGGCGGTCGGCCGCGAGTTCCTTGAAAGCGGCCGGCGGCAAATGCCTCTCTTCGCGAAAGTACACAGCGAGGTAGACACGCCCTTCGATGATCCGCAAGCAGAGTTGCCGAACCAGATCGACGAGACGGTCCTGAACCGGCCCGGTCTTGTCGGCCTGCTGCTCGGCAAAACCAGCGGCAAACGCTGTGGTCCGACCACAGACTGCGGCCAGGATGTCGGCCTTGCTGTCGAAGTGGTAATAGACAAATGGCTTGGTCAGCTGCATCCGTTCGGCGATCGCATCGATGCTCGTGCCCTTGTAGCCCAGTTCGAAGAACAACTCGCTCGCGACGTCCAGGATGCGCTGGCGCTTGAGGTTGGAAACCGCGTCCTTGAGTGGCAATAACTTTGACATTTGAATGCTCCGGCGCATCGACATGGCCTGTCGGGAACAACGCGACCCGCGCCACTTGCTGCGCGCTATTGTCGATCGAGAAGCAAGATCACCAAGCGTCGCACTGACCATCCTCGATCGACCGCTGCAGATCGACGCAAGGCCTACCGCGATGTCCATGAAAATACCTGGAGAACGAGATGAACCTGCAAGACGGACTGATCAAACTTGAACAGCGGCGAGCCCGCGCGCTCGCCCTGGGCGGTGAGGACCGCATCCAGCGCCAGCGCAACCAAGGCAAGCTGACGGTTCGCGAGCGCGTGGGCCTGCTGACCGATGCGGGCACGTTCCAGGAGTACGGCCAACTGTGCTCGCATGTCTCGGAAGCGGTGCAGCGCACCGACGAGATCACGCCCGCCGACGGCGTTGTCGCGGGCTTCGGCAAGATCGGCGGCCGTTTCGCAGCCTTGGTCGCCGAAGACTTCACGGTCAAGGGCGGATCGCACGGTGTGATCAACGCGAAGAAGAAGTTGCACATGGTGCAGATGGCGCGCCGCGAGCGCGTACCACTGGTGTGGATGGTCGACGGCGCCGGCGCGCGAGGGCAGGAGTTGATGAACGACGGGCTGCCCGACGTCACGCACTTCCTGGAGATCGCCAGACTGTCGGGCACGGCGCCGCAGGTCTCGCTGGTGCTCGGGCCTTGCGCCGGTGATTCGGCGCTGGTCGGAGCGGCGACCGAGTTCATCGTGATGCGCGAGGGCACCGGGATGATGGCCGCCGGCGGGCCACCGGTCGTCAAGGCCGCCACCGGCCAGGACGTCTCCAAGGAGGACCTGGGCGGGTCGGAGATCCATGCCAAGTTGTCGGGCATCGTCGACCGGGTCGCGAAGACCGACGAGGAGGCGATCGACCTCGCCAGAGCATTTCTGTCCTACCTGCCAACCAACGCCTGGGCCTACCCGCCGCAGACCGCAGCGTCGGAGCCCGAAGACATCGACCTCGATCGGGTGCTGCCCGACAACCCGCGACGCGGCTACGACGTCAAGCAGGTGATCCGAGGCATCGTCGACGCCGGCAGCTTTTTCGAGCTCAAACCCGACTGGGCCAGGATGCTGGTCACCGGCTTGGGCCGGATTGAGGGCCATTCGGTGGGCATCGTCGCGAACCAGTCGATGGTCTATGCCGGCGCGATCACAGCGTCCGCTGCCCGCAAGGCGCGACGCTTCATCGACCTGTGCTCGGCCTATCACATTCCGCTGGTGTTTCTGCAGGACGTGCCCGGCGTGATGACCGGGCCTCAGGCCGAAAAAGAAGGCGCGCTGCGCGAAGGCCTGGCCGTTGTCTATGCGCTGGCATGGTCTGACGTCCCCAAAGTCACCATCGTGCTGCGCAAGGCCTTTGGCTTTGGCGCCTGCGCGATGGGGGGCTGGGGCGGCGAGCAGAGCCTGATCGCCGCCTGGCCGACCGCAGACTTCGCGTCGCTGCCGGTCTCGGGCGGGGTGGCCGCGGCCTTCAAGACCGAGATCGCAGCTGCCGACGATCCGGCAGCGATGCAGCGCGAGATTGAGGCAAGATTCAAGGACGGCACCGATCCATTCAATTCGGCCGCGAGGTTCACGGTGCACGATGTGATCAAGCCTTCCGAGACGCGCCAGCGGGTCAAGCTGGCGCTCGAGTTGTCCAGAAACCGCCGCACGCAGTCGCCCGCGCCGGTGGCCCGCTACGGCGTGATGCCCTGACCCGCAAACCGCGCCACCCAGGAGTCGACAGATGACCAGCACCCCCGATCCGCGAATTCCAGCCCCTGACCAATGCGTCGTGAGATCGCTGCTGCAGAAGTGGGCGGCGGTCCAACCCGACAAGGTGTTCCTGCAGTTTGCTGGCAGCCAGGGCATCTGCTACGGCCAGATGCTGGAACTGACGGCCAATACCGCCGCAGGCCTTTACGCGCTGGGCGTGCGACAGGATGACCGCGTCGTGGTGTGGCTGCCCAATGGCCTGGACTGCCTGCGGGTCTGGTTCGCGATCAATTGGCTGGGCGCCGTCTATGTGCCGATCAACACCGCCTACAAAGGACGCGTTCTCGAGCATGTGCTGGCCAACGCCGATGCCGACCTGATCGTCGCGCACGCTGAGCTGATCAGCCTGCTGCGCGACATCGACACCGCCAGGCTCAAGAAGGTTGTCGCGATCGGGCGCGAATGCGGTCCATTCGAGGGTCTGGAAGTCCTGCCCGCGAGCGCGCTGGATGGGTCTGGCCAGAACCTGGCAGCGCCGCCGCGGCCGATCGAGGCCTGGGACACGCAATCGATCGTCTACACCTCGGGCACCACCGGGCCGTCCAAGGGCGTGCTGTCGTCCTACGCGCACCTATATGCGATGGCTGGGCCGCAGGCCTTCCGAATGCTCGACGCCGATGACCGCTACATGTGCAACCTGCCGCTGTTCCATGTCGGCGGGACGATTCCAGTGATGGGCATGCTGTCGCGGGGCGGCTCGATCGCGATGGTCCCGAGCTTCTCCACCGACACCTTCTGGTCCAGCATCTGCGACACCCAGACCACCGTGGTGCTGCTGCTCGGCGTGATGGCGACCTTCGTCGTCAAACGCCCGCCCGATGGACAGGACCAGCAGCACCCGCTGCGCAAGGTCATCATCGTGCCGCTGTGCGAGGACGCACCGTCTTTTGCTGCGCGCTTCGGGGTCGACGTCTACACGCTGTACAACATGACCGAAATCTCGACGCCGCTGGTCTCCGAGATCAACCCCAGTCAGCTGGGGTCCTGCGGCAAGCCCAGGGACGGGGTCGAGTTGCGCGTCGTCGATGACAACGATTGCGAGGTGGTCAGTGGCAAGGCCGGCGAGTTGCTGGTGCGAACCGACGCGCCCTGGGCCCTGAACAGTGGCTACTACAAGAACCCCGAGGCCACCGCCAAGGCTTGGCGCAACGGCTGGTTCCACACCGGCGATGCCTTCAGGGTTGACGAAGACGGCACTTATTACTTCGTCGACCGGATGAAGGACGCGATCCGCCGACGCGGCGAGAACATCTCGTCATTCGAGGTCGAGGCCGAGATCGCCGCATTCCCCGCGGTCTACGAGGTCGCGGTGATCCCGGTGCCCAGCGAGCTGTCCGAAGACGAAGTGATGTGCGTGCTGGCCGCAGTACCCGGCACGACGATAGACCCGCAGGCGCTGCTTGAATTCCTGCAGCCCAGACTGGCGCACTTCATGCTACCGCGCTATGTACGCGTCGTCGATTCACTGCCCAAGACCGCGACGCAAAAGCTGATGAAGCATGTGCTGCGCGCCGAGGGCGTGACACCCGACACCTGGGACCGAGAGCGCGCAGGCCTGAAGATCCAGCGCGTCAAGCTCTAGCCTCGCCTGATCGCCATTGGCCGCCACAGCCTCACTGCGGCGCGATGCCTGCGGCCTTCCAGACCTCAGCCCAGCGCACTGTGTCGCGCTTGACGATGTCGGTGAATTCGGCCGACGTGGTGCCGGTCGCGAGCAGCCCCAACTCCAGCATCTTGGCACGGCCTTCGGGGGTCTGGATGATCTTGCTGATCTCGCTGCTGAGCCGGTCGACCACCGCGCGCGGCGTGCCCTTGGGCGCGACGAAGCCGTTCCAGCCGACCAGGTCGAGCGGAAAACCGAGTTCGACAAAAGTCGGCGCAGCCGGGAAGTGCGGCCAGCGCTTGGGTCCGGTCACGGCCAGCAACTGGGCTCGCCCGCCCTGAACCAACGGGCCGATCGTCGCGAAGTCATGGATACCCATCGTTGCGGTGCCGGCAATCACGTCCTGCACCGCAGGCGCAGCGCCCTTGTACGGCACATGCACCATGTCGAGCTTGGCAGCGCTCTTGAACATCTCGCCGTACAGGTGCGAACTGCTGCCGATGCCGAAAGACGCAAACGAGGTCTTGCCGGGGTTGGCCCGAACATAGCGCAGGAACTCGTCGACCGTCTTGGTGCCCAGCGCCGGCGCCACCACCATGCCCAGCGCGGCCATCCCGATCTGGTTGACCATCTCGAAGTCGTCGGGCGCGTCGTAGGGCAGCTTGACCATCGCGAACTTGTTGATGATCATGTTCGAAGAGTTGACATAGGCGATGGTGTAGCCGTCTGGCAGCGACTGCTTGAGTGCACTGATGCCCACCACGCCTTGCGCACCGGCCTTGTTGTCGACGATGAAGGGCTGGCCCAGCGTCGCCTGCAACTTCTCACCCAGCCAGCGCGAGACGATGTCGGTCTGGCCGCCCGGCGGGTAAGGCACGATGATCTTGACTGGCCGGTTGGGCCAGGCCTGCGCCAGCGCAGCGCCAGCAGGCAAGGTCATCATCAGCAGCAGGCCGAGGGGGCGGACAGACTTGAAAAACATGCAGAACTCCAGAGGGGTCTTGTCGAGCGAAAGACGATCGTCGATCAGACCACGCCGCACCACGCCGCGGCAATCCTGGTTTGGCCTATGGCGCTCACCGGATTACCGGTGACCTTCCTTGGGACCGGGTCTCAAATCTGAACCCCCTGTGCTCCGAGAACCCGACAGCGCAGCCTGAACCGGGCGTTTCTTGCAAGGTGGCGCAACAAACCCGGCGCGTCTCGCGAGAGGGCCAATCGCTCGACAGAGATGCCGCCCGCGCGCGACTAGACGGTGACACTCGGCGGTGACAATAAACCGAAGCTACCCAGGTCCACACCGCCCCCGCCGTGACAGGCTCGCCGGTCGACCCAAAACACCACGCCATTCGCGCAACCCGGAAGCCACTCATGACCCGTCTCGACCAGCGCTATCCACCCAGCTTCAGCGACGATGCATCGGTCATCGCTACAGACCGGCATGGCCAGCGCGCTCACCGCGATGCCATCACGCACAACGACCGGTTCGAGCGCAAGCTCTGGTCGCCGCGACCTGGCGTCTGGTGCATGGTCGGCAACGGCCTGTCCAACCAGACTTTTGTCGAAGGCCCACAAGGCTTGATCGCGATCGACACCGGCGAGTGCATCGAGGAGATGGCGCACGCGCTGGCCGCCGTCAGGCAGCACAGCGCCAGCCCGATTGCCGCGGTGATCTACACCCATTTCCACTACGTCGGCGGCACCCAGGCCGTGCTGCCCTTTGTGAAGACCGCTGACGGCGGCGAGTTGCCGATCTGGGGCCACCAGCGCATCGTCGCCAACCGATTGCGCATGAGCGCCGAGGTCAGTGGCGCAGCAGCGCGCGGCATGGCGCACCAATTCGGCATTTTCCTGCCCACGCAAGGCCCCGATGGGCTGGTTGGCACCGGGCTGGGCCAGGCCTACCGCCGGCCCGACCATGCGCCTTACACGCCAGGATTCCTGCCACCAACCCACAGTTTTGAGGCCGCAACCGAGGCGACGATCGCCGGTCTGCGCGTCGTGATGACGCCAGCGCCTTCCGACTGCGACGACTCGATCACGATCTGGTTCCCTGAACTCGGCCTGTGCGTCAACAACATGGTGTGGCCGACCTTGTTCAACGTGTTCCCGATCCGCGGTGAGGAGTACCGCGACCCGCGCGTGCTGCTGGCCGGACTCGACCACATCCGGGGCCTGCAGGCCGACTACCTGCTGGGCGCGCATGGGCCGCCGCTGTCGGGCAAGGGCGCGATCATGGCCGAGGTGACTGCGTACCGCGACTCGATCCAGTTCATGTGGGACCAGACTGTTCGCGGCATCAACAAAGGGCTGACGCTGGGTGAGCTGTGCGACAGCGTGAAGTTGCCCGCGGTGTTTGCCCGCAGCTACTTCACCAGCCAGTACTACGGCGTGGTCGAACACCATGTGCGCCAGATCCACAATGGCCTGCGCGGCTGGTTTGATGGCGACGAATCGACATTGTTTCCTCTGCCGCCACAAGAGCGTGCGACACGATTGGTCGCCGGCTTCGGCGGCGCTGACGCAGTCCGTTCGCAAGCCGAGCAAGCGCTGGCTGATGACGACCTGCGCTGGGCGCTGGAGCTCAGTGCGTGGCTGGTTCAGTCGGATGCCAGCGCGACAGCGCGGGTCGATGCCGGCAGCCAGCCTGACCGTGCCCGGCTCGCGACGGTGCTGCGCGCGATCGGCCAGCGCACCACTGCTGCGAACATCCGCAACTGGTGTCTGACGCGCGCGCTCGACCTCGAAGGCAAGCTCGACTTGAACCGCTTCCGCCGTCACCGCTTCTCGCCCAGCGATGTGCTGGCCAGCCCGCCCGAAGCCTTTGTCCACACGCTGCGGGTGATCCTAGACCCCGGTGAACAGGTCGGCTTGCACCTGCGCAACGGCATCGCTGCGATCACCGACGGCACGCAGGCCCAACTCGCGATCGAGCTCGACCTGCCGACCTGGGCCAACATTCTGTCGGGCAAGGTCCGGATGAGCGAAGCGATGGCCAGCGGGGAGGTCAAGGCGATCGGCGACTCCGCGCGAATCCTGGCGCTGCTGGCCTGTTTCGACCACCCCAGCCTGGGGCTTTAGAGTCTGGCCACGCAACAGACCCGGAGACGATTACTCCGAGATCCAGTTCGGCTTGCGCTTTTCGGAGAAGGCCTTCGGCCCCTCGATCCAGTCCCGGCTCTTGCGCAATCGAGCGACGGCGTCGTACTCCACTTTTGCAGCGGCAAAGACGTCGGCGATGGCCATGCCGTCCATCGCCGCTTGCTTGGTCGCGCGCAGCGACATCGGCGAACACTCGAGCATCATCGCGGCCCATCGCTTGGCCTCGATGAGCGCTTGACCCTCGGCGGCCAGCGCGGTGACGAAGCCCAGTTCGTAACCCTCCTTGGCAGAAACGTGGCGCGCGGTCAGCATCATGCCCATCGCGCGCTTCATGCCAATGGTGCGCGGCAGCCTGTGCATACCACCGGCGAGCGCTGCCAGACCGACTTTCGGCTCGGGCAGCGCGAATTTGGCGTTTTCGGCCGCGATGATGATGTCGCAGGCCAGGGCAGTCTCGAAACCACCGCCCATCGCCACGCCATTGACAGCAGCGATGATCGGCTTGTCAAGACCTTGGCGCGACGTCAAGCCCGCAAAGCCCGACGCCACGAAGCCGCGCGCACCGCCGCCGGCCTGGTACTTGAGGTCGTTGCCGGCAGAAAAAGCTCGCGTTCCAGCGCCGGTGACGATCGCGACCCACTGCTCGGGGTCGGCAGCGAAATCGTCCCACACGCCTTCGAGCTCGAGGTGCGCAGGGTGGTGCAGCGCGTTCATCACGTCGGGGCGGTTCAGCGTCACGATGGTCAGGTGGCCTTCGCGTTCGATCTTGCAGAATTCATGCATTGGAGTCTCCTTGGATAGACAGGGCTTGCAACCTTGGCGCCGATCGAGAGGAACGTCGGCTTTGCAATCGGCGCTACCCCGAGTATGCTTTTTCGGGCAAAGCCGCGCTTGGCAAGGCTTGTTTCGATCCTTGCGCCGACTACGCCTCAATTTTTAGGCACTCAAACGCCTCCGATTTCTTTACAATTCTCAGCGCCTTACCTACCAATTTGTTGGAAATATCGCATGCAATCAGAAGCTATTGTGTCGAGTAAAGGGCAGGTCACATTGCCCGCAGCGATGCGCAAGATACTGGGTATCGTTGCTGGATCGCACATTCATTTCGAACTGCGTGGCAACGAATTGGTCATCAAGCCAGAGCCTCCCATGAGCGCTTACAGAGGCCTGCTCAAGCGCTACAAGCTTGATCCGGCAGATCTGGCCATTCCCAAGGAGCAGGACCGGGAAATCTTGTGAACCTTGTCGATTCTTCGGGCTGGATCGAGTACCTGCTCGACACGCCGCGAGCCGAGTTGTTTGCCGCGGCGATCGAGCAGCGAGAACACTTGCTGGTGCCGGTGATCGCCTTGTATGAGGTGCACCGAGTCCTGAGCCGCAAGATACCCGCTGAGGCATTGGCGGCATGCCTGAACGTGATGCGGATGGGGTTGGTGCTCGAACTCAGCGACCAGCGCGCCATTGCCGCTTCTGAAGTCGCGCAGCGCCACCGACTCGCGATGGCCGACGCCGTGATGTACAGCATGGCCTTGGAACATCAGGCCACCTTCCTGACGCAGGATCAGGACTACCGGGATTTGCCGGGTGTGCGTTACTTCCCGAAAACCTGAATCTGCGGGCAGCGCGAACAGCCAGCGCGCAGCGACCTCAACTTGACGCAGTCCCCGGCTGATTCACCCAGGAAAGAGGCCGACCTCATTCGATCAGCTTTTCCACCTCGTCCATGACGACATCCATGCGCTTGATCAGCACCTGGTAGGGCTCGGCGGTCGTGAGGTCCAGACCGGCGGATTTCAGCAGTTCGTGTGGCGGCACCGAGCCGCCAGCCTTCAAAACGCCAAGATAGGCCTCGCGGGCGCCGGGCTTGCCCTCCAGGATGCGCTCGCCGAAAAACTGCGCTGCGGTGGCACTGGTGGCATAGGCGTAAACATAGAACGGCCGATGGAAGTGCGGGATGTAGGCCCACTCCTGGCAATACTGCGGGTCGATCGTCATCACGCCGGTATCAGCGCCGTGGTACTTGCGCAGCAGCCCGCAGTACATCTGGGTAAAGCGCTTGCCTGACAGCGCCTCACCCCGCTGTTGGGCATCGTGGGCCAGCAACTCGAACTCGGCAAACATCGTCTGACGAAAGAACGCTGCGCGAAGTCGCTCCAGCACCTGACTGAGCACGAACACCTTCTCGTCGCGACTAATGGCCTGCTTGGCCATGTGGTCGGTGAGCAATACCTCGTTGGTGGTGGAGGCGATCTCTGCCAGGAACAGCGGATAACCCGCTGTCTCTGGCGGCTGGGAACGCTGCGCCAGCACCGAGTGCATGCCATGGCCCCATTCGTGCGCAAAGGTGACCAGGCTCTGAAAGTTGTCGGCGTGGTTCAGGAAGATGTAGGGCGTCATCCCGTAAACGCTGGTGGCATAAGCGCCTCCGCGCTTGCCGGGTGACGGCAGCGCATGCATGGTGCGGGCACCCAGAGCGATCTCAAGTTCGCCCTGGTACTCATCGCCCAGCGGCTTCATGGCCGTCATCGTGATCCGGGAGGACGCCTCCACCGGATAGCGCTGGGTGGATGTCACCAGGTCTGGGTAGATGTCGTGGTAATGCAGATCGGGCAGCTTGAGCATCTTCTGGCGCAGCCGGAAGTAGCGGTGCAGGGTAGGCAGACCCTTGTTCGCTTCGGCCACCAGCATGCGCAGCACCGCCTCGGGAACCTCAGACGACGACAAGGACGCGGCCACGGCGCTGGGGTACTTGCGCAGACGAGCGTTGAGCACACCGGCTTGCACCCGTTGCGCCAGCAACGCGCCCAGCGTGTTCTCGTATTGGCCGTAGGTTTTCCAGAACAGGTCAAACGCCTGTTTGCGGATCGCGCGGTCAGGGTGGGCGCGCATCTGCACGTAGCCCGTGTCGGACAAGCGCACGGGCTGGCCGTCGACGCTGAGAGTTGGCCAGCCGATGTCGGCGTTGATCAACAGTTCCCTCATGTTCGAGAACGACCCCATCACTGGCGCCATGGTGGCCAACGCAAATTCCGCCTCTGGCGCCAGCGTGTGCTGCGCGCGCTGCAGCGTTTGGCGCAAACGGGTCGCGTGGCGAGCCAGTGCAGGCTCGGCGGCCTGGAAGCCGGCGATCTTGTCGGCGCCCATCGCCTGGATCTCTGGATCAGCCCAAGCGCGTGCGCTGCTGAACTGGCCCCACAGGGCCGACATCAGCCCCATGCGCTCCTGGTTACGACCTTGACCGTTGTCAGTAGAAACCTGGGTGCTGGCATAGACCCACAGCCGATTCAGCCGCTGGTCGGCGTTCGAGAATTGGTCCAGCGCGTGGCGAAGGGCTGCGGCGTCACGCCCCAGCGTGCCTTTGAGCGAGGCCAGTTTGGGAAGCTCTGCAGACAAGGCCAGCCGCTCGGCATCCCAGGCCGCATCGGTAGGGAACAAGCGGGTCAGGTCCCACACCAGCCTTGGATCGGCGGTCGTGGGCGGCGCCTGTTGGGCCTCGGCGGGCGGCGCCAGAAGCGCAAGGGCGAGACCGGCGAAAGCGAGATGACGACCGAGGAACATGGTGCTCTATTGATATTGAATGGAAAGGTATCGTGCGATCAGCAGGCTGTGCGGGACCCGGGTCTGCACATCTGACGGTACCTTGGCCGGTGCGCGACAGTCTAGCCCACCAACGGGGTGGCCTATTGCTCGGTAGAGCGCCGTGATCGCTGCGACGGATAGCGGGCTGTCGTCGCGCTCAGTCCGCGCGAGCGACGGTCGGCAGCTCTGCCGTCCCGTCCCGCAAAGCCGGCTTGGGCAAGTACGCCCGCAGCGACAAATGCATGGACCCAGCCGGTGCCGGAAGCCAGTTGCGGCGGCGTTGCGGATCGGTCGGTTCGGTGCGCTGCAGCCAGATGTCCATCGAGCCGTCGGCTTGCACCGCGATGCCGCGGGTTCGGTCGCCGATGGCGAAGCGGCCGATCGGGTTCTCGGCAAAAAACAGTCGGCCGTCAGGCATGCGCTCGTACACCGAGAGCGACCAGAAAGCGTCGCAGGGCACACCACCGCGTGGCATGCGGATGTGCCAGGCCTGCGCGCCGTCCAAGGTCTGCCCAAGGCTGTCGGTTTGGCGGCTGAGGTACACCGCCTCTTCGGGCGGCAACGCGGCCAGGCCACCCAGCGCGACGCTGGCGCGCAGCGCATGGTCGCGGTCGAAGTTGCCGATGCCGGGCGACGGCTGGCGCCAGCCCTGCACTTGGCGACCATCACGCATCAGGCCGCTGCGCAGCGCGTCATGCGCCGGACCGATGCGGCGCTGCCAAGCGCTGCGCACACCTTGGTCCAACGCGGCCCAGGCTGAGCCGCGACCGCCGTGCAGGCCGAGCTCTGCATGGCGCGCCAAGTCTGCGCCTTCGTTGACCGGCGCGGGGTTGCGCGCCAGTGCCTCGTTGACCACGGCCAGAAAGTTCTCGGCATCGCGCGAATTGCGTGGCACCACGCGGGAGAGCGCGGCAGGCGTTGCGCTGGGCGTCACCCGCAAGGCATCCTGCATGGCTCGGGCGGCCTCCAGATCATGCGGACCCTCGGCCAGCCAGCGGCCCAACAGCCAGACGTCATTGCCGGGCATGGCAATGACACGCCCGCTAGGCCTCGCACCGCGCCAGTCTGGCCCGACCAGATGCGCCTGTACCGGCCCCTGGCCCTCCGATCGGCTGCCCAGGATGGCGGGGTGGTTGGTGAAAAAGTCCATCAGCGCCACCGACCAGTAGCGCCCGGCGTCCAAGCTGCCCACCGACACCTCCACGGGACCGGCGGACAAGTCCAGCCAGGCCGATGAATACAGCGTGTCGTTGTTCGGGGTGGTGACGGCGCGCGCACGATGATCAGCCAAGTTGCGCTGATGGCCTGCGGTGTTGACCTGGCCGCGCCGGGGATTGGCTGGGTTGTCCAGCGCGTTGAAGCGCGTGCGTGCCATCTCATACAGCGGAAACGCGTACTCGAAAGCAGCGTCAACCTGGGCATCAATGCGGGCAGTGTCAAGGTTCATCGCGAAGGCTTCCGGGTAGGCAAAGGCCGCGCTGGCGCTCAGCGCAGCCAGGCCTTGCAGGTTGTGTCGACGGGAAGGGTTCATGCTGGGATCTCTCAAACCCGACCTGGCTTGCAGGAGGTGATCAATGGCGTGCACGGCCTGCCGGGCACCGCGAGCAGCACGAATCGCTCCGCGCTAGCGCAGGATTGTCGGTTTGTCAGACGATCTTCGATGCGTGGCCGGCCCAGTAGCGGTCCTTGAGCAAGCGCTTGTACAGCTTGCCGGTGGCGTGGCGCGGCAGCTCGGCTTCAAAGTCGACCGACTTCG
Organism: Betaproteobacteria bacterium; assembly: GCA_010030205.1. Taxonomy (GTDB): domain Bacteria; phylum Pseudomonadota; class Gammaproteobacteria; order Burkholderiales; family Burkholderiaceae_C; genus Pseudaquabacterium. The sequence continues at coordinate 14,005 of RGQD01000006.1, read as the reverse complement.
GGCACTTGATGTGCGAGAGGTGCTGCCGGCAATAAGCGATCAAAGCCTGCTCGAGCTCGGGGCCGGCGTCGCGCATGTCGCGCGGCTGCACCACCGCTTTGACCTCCTCGCCGAACTCCTCGTTGGGCACGCCCAGCACCGCGCAGTCGGCCACCTGCGGGTGGTTGATCAGCACGTTCTCGGCCTCTTGCGGGTAGATGTTCACCCCGCCCGAGATGATCATGTAGGCCTTGCGGTCGGTCAGGTACAGATAACCCTCGGCGTCGACATAGCCGACATCGCCGAGCGTGGTCCAGCCCAGCGGATGGGTAGACCCCGCAGTCTTGGCCGGGTCGTTGTGGTACTTGAAGGGCCGGCCGTTGGCGAAGTAGACGGTACCGCTCTGACCTTGCGGCAGCAGCGCGCCTGACTCGTCGTCGCAGATCTTCAGCTCGCCGATCACCGCGCGACCGACCGTGCCTTTGTGCGCCAGCCACTGCGCAGAGTTCGCGATCGTCACGCCGTTGCCCTCGGTGCCGGCGTAGTACTCCCAGATCACCGGGCCCCACCAGGCGATCATCTGCTCCTTGATCGGCACGGGACAAGGCGCTGCGGCGTGGATCGCGCAGCGCAGCGACGACAGGTCGTACTGCTTGCGCGCGGCTTCGGGCAGCTTGAGCATGCGAACAAACATCGTCGGCACGAGTTGGCTGTGGGTGATGCGGTAGCGCTCGATCAGCCGCAAACATTCCTCGGCGTCGAAGTGCTCCATCATCACCACGGTGCCACCCAGGCGCTGCACGCCCAAGGTGAATCGCAGCGGCGCAGCGTGGTAGAGCGGCGCGGGCGACAGGTAGACCGTGCTCGGGTCCACGCCGTAGAGATTGGTCAGGGTGTCGGTCATCGGACCGGTGGCGTCGATCGCGGTGAACTCAGGCGGCACGAACACGCCCTTGGGCCGACCGGTGGTGCCGCTCGAGTACAACATGTCGCCGCCGGCGCGCTCGTCGGCGATGCGGGCGACGGGCTGCGCGTCAACAGCCGACTCGTAGGCCGCCCAGCCGTCGATCACACCGCCGAGCATCAGCCAGGACTTCACGGCTTTGCAGGCGGCGGGCAGGTGCTGCACGGCCGCGCCCATCGCCTTGGAGGCGATCACCGCTTTCGCGCCGCAGTCGTCGACGATGTAGCTGACCTCGCCTTCGGTCAGCCGGGTGCTCATCGCGGTGTAGATCAGGCCGGCACGGTGCGCACCCCAGCAGATCTCGAAGTAGCGCGGGTGGTTCTCGAGCATCAGCGCGATGTGGTCGCCCGATTGCAGCCCGAGCGAGCGAAACAGCTGCGCGACCTGGTTGGAGCGGTCGTCGAGCTCGCGGTAGGTGACGACCTGGCCGCTGCCGGCGCAGATCAGCGCGGGTTTGTCAGGGGTCGTGCGGGCATGAAAATACGGATGCAGCAAGGGGTCTCCTCTGTCGGCCAGGCGCGACGGCCAGCGTTGCGGCTTTCAGCGTACGCCAGCCGGGCGGTGCACGCTGTCGCCTTCGGTACCGCTGGCACGGCTGGCTCAGCGCTTGTCGCCTTGCAGCACCTGCTGGTTGACGTTGACAGTGGCCGTCGGCGTGCCGGGTTCGTCGAAGGTCACGCGCTGGTTGACCCGCTGGTGCGGCCAGTAGTCGGCCAGCGCGTAATGCTGGGTGCTGCGGTTGTCCCAGACGGCGATGCCGCCGGCTTCCCACTGGTGGTGCACCATGAACTCGGGCTTTTGCATCCAGTCGAGCAAGAAGTTCAGCATGCTGCGCGCCTCGTGGCGGTCGATGCCAACGATGTTGCGGGTGAAGTCGGCGTTGACGAACAGGCACTTGCGGCCCGAACCGGGGTTGGTTCTGACGACCGGATGGGTCACCGGCTTGAAGGCCTTGATCGCAGCGATCAGCGCGTCGTCGCCGCGCCGGCCCAGCGCCTCGCGAAAACCCGAAACCTCCCAGGTGTGCACCGCGCTCAGGCCTTCGAGGTAGGCCTGCATGCCCGGCGACAAGCCGTCATAGGGTGTGCCAGTTGTCGATCGAGGGCGGCCGGTCTCGGTCGAAGACGATCATCTCGAGCTCGGGCGCGCCGGGTTTGCGCTCGAAATACGAGCCGCCAGACACCGGCCCGAACACCTTGGCCAGCGCCACATGCTGGGCCGGCGTGATGGTTTGCGGCTTGAAGAAGATCACCTCGAAGTCGTTGAGCGCCTGGCGCAGTTCGGCCTGCACCGGCTCGGTCAGCGGCTGGGTCAGGTCGACACCCTCGATCCAGGCGGCGAAGTTGGGCATTCGCGGCACCGGCCGGATATGCCGGTAGCGCTGGGCGATGTCGATCAGCGTCAGTTCCTGGGTGTTGGCCATCAAAAGGTCTCCGGTTGAAAAACATGGTTTGAGACGCGCCCCAATCCACTCATTGGCGAGCCATCTCGGCCTGGCCGACGGCATCGCCGTCCAGCACCTGCAGCGGGTCTAGCGTCACCGTGACCCGACGAAGTTTGCCTGTGAACGCGAAAGGCGCTGCGTAATGCGACACCGGTGAGCCGCGGTCCAGGCCGATGTCCAGCCCGGACCAGGAGATGAAATTGTTGAAGCCGTGCGGACTGACCAGACTGCCGACCGGCTCGCCGTCGATCAACAAGGTGGCAGTGCGATGCTCAGGCACTTTGATCGGTCCGGCCATCGGGCAGGTGTAGGGCACCCAGGCGCCCAGCACCACCTGCACTGCCAGCCGGTGGTGGCCAGCGGTCACGGGTCGGTCCGAGCGCAACACCCGGTGCACGCCGCCGATGTTCAGGTCATGCACCAGATGGCCGCCTTGCAGGTACAGGCTGTAGCCGCTGGTGGCATCGCCGTGGGCGATCAGCACGCCTTCGGCGCCGCCCTCGGGCAGGCTGACATCGGCCTCGATTGAATAGTTGCGGCCGCGAATGTCCGGCGCAATGTCATTAGGCAGGTGTCCCATGCCGGCGTGCATCACGAACTGACGCCGAGACCCTTGCACGCGCCGGCCGTTCTCGGCAAAGCGCTGGCCGAAGCGGTCGTCCAGCGGCAGCACCTGACAGCGCTCGGCTTCGCGCCACCACTGCGCAAGCAGCGCTTGCAACTGCTCGGGGCGGGCGGCCGCGAGGTCATGGTTCTCGTTGAAGTCCTGGTCCAGGTGATAGAGCTCCCAGACGTCGTCGTCGAAGGCCTGACCGCGTGGATGAAAAGCCACCGCCTTCCAACCATCGGCCCAGATCCCGCGATGGCCAAACATCTCGAAATACTGCGGACGCGACCGTGCTGCCGCAGCCTCATCGCGCAGCGCGGGCGCGAAGCTCTCGCCGTCAAAGGGCAGGCAGTCCAGGCCTTTCAGGCAATCGGGCTTGGACGCGCCAATCAGTTCCAGCAAGGTGGGCGCCAGGTCGGTGGCATGGTGGAAGCCGTGGCGCAGTTCGCCACGCGCGGCCAGGCCTTTGGGCCAACTGATGACCAGCGGATCGCGGATGCCGCCGCCATGGGTGTTCTGCTTGTAGCGCTTGAGCGGCGTATTGGCCGCCGACGCCCAGCCCCAGGGGAAGTTGCTGTGCGTGTCGGGCCCGCCGATGTCGTCGATGCGCGACAGCTTGGTGGCCAAGGCCTCGGGTTGCTGGTTGTAAGGCCCCATCGCATTGATGAAGCCCAGCGGCCCGCCCTCCTGGCTGGCGCCGTTGTCCGACAACACCACGATGATGGTGTCGTCGAACTGGCCGCTGGCCTCGAGAAAATCCACCAGTCGGGCGATCTGGCCGTCGAACTGGTCCAACATCGCCGCATAGGCCGACTGCAGCCGCGTCATCAGCGCGCGCAAGGGCGGGGCATGGCTGTCCCAAGGCTGAACGCCGGCGTTGGGCGGCGGCAAGACAGTGCCGGGTGGCACGATGCCCAGTTCGATCTGGCGTGCCAGACGGCGGGCTTTCTCCTCGTCCCAGCCGTGGCCGAACAACGGGTCATAACTCTTGATCAGCGCGTCCGGCGCCTGGTGCGGCGCATGGCAGGCGCCTGGTGCCAGCCACAGATGCCAGGGCTTGTCGGGCTGGTCGGCGGCATGGTCGGCCAGGTAGCGCAGCGACTGATCCACCAGGTCCAGGCTCAAGTGGTAGCCGGCCTCGAAGCTGCCTGGCGTGGGAATCTGCGTGTTGTCGCGCACCAACTCGGGCGCGTACTGGTCGGTCTCGGCATCCATGAAACCATAGAAGCGGTCATAGCCCCGGCCCAGCGGCCAGCCGTCGAACGGACCGGTCGGGCCGGTCTCGGTTAACGAGGTGACATGCCATTTGCCGACCATGTAGTTGGCATAGCCCTGCGGGCGCAGCATCTCGGCCAACGTCGCCGCCTCGGGCGCGATCTTGCCGCGGTAACCGGGGTAGCCTGAATCGAAGTTGGCCAGGCAGCCCATGCCCACCCGGTGGTGGTTGCAGCCGGTCATCAGCGCGGCGCGCGTGGTCGAGCACATCGCCGTGGTGTGAAATCCCGTCAGGCGCAAACCCCGCGCGGCCAGCGCGTCGATGGCCGGGGTGCGGATCGACGAGCCGTAACAGCCGAAATCGGCAAAACCCACGTCATCGAACAGCACGACCAGCACGTTGGGCTTCTTGGCCGCGCCGTCACCGCGCGGCGGCCACCAAGGCGTGGACTGCGCAATCGTCTTGCCGATCTTGCCGGGAAAGTGGGCCATCTGGTCACCCCTGGGGTATTGCGATGGCTCGATGCTAAGCAATCAGCTCGCCTGGCACTTCCACCGGGGTGACAGGTCGAACACCAAGTCCCGCTTGAACTGGCCGGTCTGCTCAATCGTCCGCATTCAGGTTTGCCGTCAGATCCTCAACGCTTGCGAAGGACTTCAAGCCAGCACCACGCCGGGCTTCTATCATGGCTGCGATGGAGACTGCGTTCGGCACCAAGGGCTCGAACGGCAACGCTTTCTCGCGGGCAACACGGGTCAACAACATCCGAAATGCGTCAGACACCGTCAGGCCCATCGCGGCCAACACAACGGTCGCTTCTTCCTTGATTTGCCCGTCGATTCGGGCTCGGACCACTGAATTTGCTGACATAAGTTCTTCCCCCCAACGGTGGGCTACATTGTGGCTCAAGTGGGACCACGAGTCTGAGCATAGAACAATGCGGTGGCGCAAGAACAGGCATTTCAACCTCCCCCAGCAAGGCCCGAGACAGGCCTTCAGGCCGGCCTGAGGCGGTCTGAAGGTTTTCGGCTGTAACACCAAGGCCAAGCTTGAATTCCGCAGCGCCGCGCAGGCGAAGAACACAGCGTCACCCACCCAAGGCCGGCCCAAAAGCCACGGAAATTGGCTCTTGAACAGCCCAGCCCCACACAACACGATTAATCGTACGATTTACAATGCGCTGATCGGAAATCTGGAGTTTCTCACCATGGCCCACATCACTGCCAATGAGTTGAAGACCCGCGGCATCGCCGCGATCGAGGCTTTGCTCGGCTCGGGATGCACCGAGGCGGTGGTGTCGGTGCGAGGAACCGATCGCTATGTGGTGATGGAATTGGCGCAGTACCAGCACCTGCGCGAATGCGAACTCGAAGCGGCTCTGGCCGAGAGTCGGGCTGACATCGCCGCCGGCCGTTCTGTGGTCGAGTCGCCGGACCAGCACTTGGCCCGCCTGCAGGCGCTGATCGTCAGCGATGCAGCGACCGGCAAGTGAGCTACAAGATCGTCTTCACCGAGCGCTATACGCGTATCGCCGCACGTTTTTTGCAGCGCCACCCCGACATGGCGCGGGCCTACGTGAAGACACTGGCCTTGCTTGAAGTCAATCCGCAGCACCCTTCGCTGCGCCTGCACGCGCTAGGCGGGCGCTTGGTCGGTGTGCATTCGGTGTCGATCAACCTGTCCTACCGGATCACGATCCACCTGTTGATCACCGAGCGGGAGATCGTGCCCTTGGACCTTGGCGATCACGACGCTGTCTACTGACGGCCAGCAGGCGATCGCACCGGTGCCGGCACCGCAGCCGACAGTGAAACGATTTCACGCTCGAAACGACTGCCGGGCGCCGATTCGAAGAACGCTTCAGCCCTGAGCGCGCTGCGCGCCAGCAGCGAGCCCTTCGCAAACGGCCTGCGTGACCTGCGCCGTGGTCGCCGGGCCGCCGAGGTCGCGGGTGTGCAAGGCCGGATTGGCGGTGACCTGTTCGATCGCGCGCATCAGGCGCTGCGCGGCAGCGGTCTCGCCCAGGTGCTCGAGCATCATCACCGCCGACCAGAAGGTGCCGACCGGGTTGGCCAGGCCTTGGCCCATGATGTCGAATGCCGAGCCGTGGATGGGCTCGAACATTGACGGGTAGCGACGCTCGGGGTCGATGTTGCCGGTCGGCGCAATGCCCAGGCTGCCAGCCAGCGCGGCAGCCAGGTCGCTGAGGATGTCGGCATGCAGGTTGGTCGCGACCAGGGTGTCTAGCGTGGCGGGCCGGTTGACCATCCGTGCGGTGCAGGCGTCGACGAGTTCCTTGTCCCAGCGCACGTCAGGAAATTCACGCGAGATCTGCAGCGCGATCTCGTCCCACATCACCATCGCATGGCGTTGCGCGTTGCTCTTGGTGACGACAGTCAGCAGCTTGCGCGGCCGCGACGCGGCCAGCTTGAAGGCGAATCGCATGATGCGCTCGACACCGGCGCGCGTCATCATCGACACATCGGTCGCGGCTTCGATCGGGTGGCCCTGGTGGACTCGGCCGCCGACGCCCGAGTACTCGCCTTCGGAGTTCTCGCGCACGATGACCCAGTTCAAGTCGTCGGGCCCGCAGCGCTTGAGCGGGCCGTCGATGCCAGGCAGGATGCGGGTCGGGCGCACGTTGGCGTACTGGTCGAAGCCCTGGCAGATCTTCAGGCGCAATCCCCACAGCGTGATGTGGTCGGGGATCGCCGGGTCGCCGGCCGAGCCGAACAGGATCGCGTCCTTGTGGCGCAGCGCGTCGAGCCCGTCGGCCGGCATCATCACGCCGTGGGCGCGGTACCAGTCGCCGCCCCAGCCGAAGTTCTCGAACTCGAAGCGCAAGCTGGTACTGGACGCAGCCATCGCCTCGAGCACTTGCCGGCCGGCAGGAATGACTTCCTGGCCGATGCCGTCACCCGGGATGGTGGCGATGGCGTAGGTCTTCATGCGGCGCTTTCGTGAGGGTTGGTGTCAACAGGACTGTAGGCGGAATCGGACCCATCGATCGGCTGCGCGTGAGCCAATGCGCTCATCAAGCGCGGACCGTATCGGTGCAATGGTAAAAACCAGGGCCATGGCGATGCGCCATCAGACGGAGCAGACGATGAAGTTCGGCATTTTCGACCACCTGGACCGCAACGAACTGCCGATGGCGCAGTACTACGAGCAACGCCTGAAGCTGGTCGAGTTGTATGACCGCACCGACTTTCATGCCTACCATGTCGCCGAGCACCATTCAACGCCTCTGGGCATGGCGCCTTCGCCTTCGGTGTTCCTGTCCGCGGTGGCGCAGCGCACCCAACGGCTGCGCTTCGGCCCGCTGGTCTACATCCTGCCGCTCTACCACCCGCTGCGCGTGGCCGAAGAGGTCTGCATGCTCGACCACCTGAGCAACGGGCGCTTGCAACTCGGCGTGGGCCGGGGGGTTTCGCCGTTCGAACTCGGCCACTTCGGCGTCGACGCTGCCGAGGCACCTGGTATTTATTTCGAAAGCTTCGAGGTGCTGATCAAGGCGCTGACGCAAGACGTGCTCAACCACGAAGGCCAGCGCTTTCAGTTTCGGGAGGTGCCGATCGTGCTGCGCCCCTTGCAGCAACCCCATCCGCCGCTGTGGTACGGCGTGGGCGCACCCGAGGGCGTGGACTGGTGCGTCGCGAACCGCGTCAACGCGGTGGTCAACGGCCCGCTGGAGCGGGTGCGCGCCATCGTCGACCGGTACGCCGCACGCTGGGCCGAGGCCGGCCATGCGCCCAAGGACATGCCTTTTGTCGGCACGACGCGCCACATCGTCGTGGCCGAGACCGACGAGCAGGCGCGCCAGATCGCCGAGCCCGCCTACCTGCAGTGGTACAACAGTTTCATGAAGCTGTGGCTCCAGCATGGCAGCGCGCCGCAGCTGGCGATGTTTCCGACCGACCTCGCGCAGGCGCAACAAGCCGGCGTTGCGCTGGTGGGGTCACCCGCGACCGTGCGCGAGATGCTGGCCGAGCAGATCGAGCGCAGCGGCGCGAACTACATGCTGTGCCGCTTTGCGTTCGGCACTGTCACGCTGGCCGAAGCCACGCAATCGGTCAAACTGTTTCACCGCGAAGTCATGCCCGGTTTCACGACCGATAACGCTTGACCCAGCGGGGGGCTTGTGCTGTGGCTCAGGCGCTTGTCAATCGACGGCGTCGCGGCATGCCCCCGTGCGTGATGCGCTACCATCTGCGGCAGCCGCCGCGGCGGCTCCGTCAAGTTCCCGTCAGTCGTCATGAGGTGCGTCACAGATGCCCAAGCGCAGGATGACCGGCCGTGCCGCCTTTTTGCAGTTGCTGGTCGACGAGGGCGTGACCCATTTGTTCGGCAATCCGGGCACGACCGAGCTCGCGATCATGGAGGCGGTTCCGCAATTCCCTGAACTGCGTTATGTGCTTGGACTGCAGGAATCGATCGTCGTCGGCATGGCCGATGGCTTTGCACGCGCTTCGAACCGGCTCGCTGCGGTCAACCTGCATTGCGCGCCCGGGCTGGGACACGCGATGGGGGCGATCTACAGCGCGAAGTTCTCCGGCTCGCCTTTGATCATCACGGCCGGGCAATACGAGATCGGCTATGGCCTGCTTGAGCCCTTGCTGTACGAGCCGCTGGTGCCAATTGCGCAGCCGCTGGTGAAATGGGCTGTCGAGGTCACGCGCATCGAAGACCTGCCGCGCATCGTGCGCCGCGCCGCGAAGATCGCGATGACCGCGCCGACCGGACCGGTCTTCATCAGCCTGCCCGGCAGCATCCTGGACGACGAAGCCGACCTCGACCTTGGCCACCCGACGCGCATCGAGGGGTCGACCCGGCCGTCGGACGACAGCTTGCGCCGCCTGGCCGACCGCTTGCTCGCCGCAGACCGGCCGGTGCTGATCGCGGGCCGCGAACTGGCCCACCACGGCTGTTTCGAAGAAGCCGGCGAGTTGGCCAGCCTGCTCGGCGCTGCGGTGTACCAGGAGCCTGTGCCTTATAACGCGCGCTTCCCGTCAAGCCATCCAGCCTGCATGGGTGACCTGACGCGCAACCAAGCGCGTGTGCGCGAGACCCTGCAGCGCCACGACCTGCTGCTGTGCCTGGGCGCCGATCTGTTGCGCATGTCGCCCTACAGCGAGGTCGACCCGCTGCCCGACGAGCTCGCGGTCGTGCACATCAGCGAGCGCGACTGGGAACTGGGCAAGAACTATCCGACCGAGATCGCGATCCGCGCCAACGTGCGCGAGACCCTGCGCGCCTTGCTGCCGCTGCTGCGCGCCGCGCGATCGACCGCGCAGGCTCAACAGGCCAGCACCAGACTGGCAGCGCTGAGCGCAGACAACTGGGCGGCGCGACGCGTCAAGGCGCAGCAGGCGGCCAGCGCGACCGCCTCATGCCAGCCGATAGACCCGCGCTGGCTGATGCTGCGATTGGTCGAGGCCTTGCCTGAGACCGCGATCGTGGTCGAAGAAGCACTGACCGCGACACCGGCGCTGACGAGCTTGCTGCCGATGCGCGACGCCAACAGCTTTTACGGCCTGGCCAGCGGTGGGCTGGGCTTTGCGATGGGCGGCGCCATCGGCATCAGCCTGGCGCAGCCCGGGCGTCCCGTCGTCGCGGTGGTCGGCGATGGCAGCTCGATGTACAGCATCCAGGCCTTGTGGACCGCAGCCCACCTGAAACTGCCGATCACTTACCTGATCGTCAACAACCGCAGCTACCGGATCATCAAGGAGCGCCTGCTGGCTGGTCGCGGGTCTGACCAGTTCATCGCGATGGACTTGAAGCAGCCGTCGATCGACTTCGTGTCGGTCGCCCGCGGCCTGGGTCTGGCGGCACGCTGCGTCACCGACCCGGCCGAACTCGACAGCGTGCTGAAAACGGCGATCGCCAGCGCGCTGCCCAACCTGGTCGAGGTCATCGTCGACGACGGCTTCGGCAACGTCTCGGGCTGATCGCCCCGCTCGGAGAACCGCATGAAAACCTTGAACCAGACGGTGATCGGCGTGCTGGCGGCGCTCGGTCTTGCCCAAGGCACGCAGGCGCAGAACCCGGCCGCCGACTACCCCAGCCGACAGGTGACGATGATCGTCGGCTTCCCGCCCGGCACCGCCACCGACAGCATCGGCCGGGTGCTGGCCGAACGCCTGACGCAGCGCCTGGGCAAGACCTTCATCATCGACAACAAGGCCGGCCAGGGCGGCAGCATCGGCGCGGCCGTGGCGGCCAAAGCCGCGCCCGACGGCTACACGCTGCTGCTGAGCGCGACCGCGCCACTGACCATCAACCAGCATGTCTACCCCAAGCTGCCCTACGACACGGTGCATGATTTCGCGCCGATAGGCCTGCACTCCTGGTTGCCTTATGCGCTGGTGGTCAATGCCAACTCGAAGGTCAACAGCTTTGCACAATTCCAGGCCAACGCCAAAGCGCGTCCGGCGACCATGAGTTTTGCGTCGATCGGCAACGGCACGACCAGCCATTTGCTGATGACGATGCTCACCCACATCCCCTACAAGGGCAGCGCGCAAGCCCAGACCGATTTGATCGGCGGACAGGTCGACGCGACCTTCGACACGCTGGTGTCGATCATGCCGCATGTCAAGAACGGCAAGCTCAAGGCGCTGGCCGTCAGCACCTTGCACCGCTCGAAGTACGCGCCGGAGATCCCGACCCTGGACGAGCTCGGCGTCACGGGCTTCGACGCCGGTGCCTGGCTGGGCATGTTGGCGCCGGCGGGCACCCCAAAGGCCATCGTCGACAAGCTCAACCGCGAACTCAATGCGATTCTCGACGAGCCGCAGACGCAAAGCCGATTGCTGGCGATGGGCTCGGAGCTGCTCAAGAGCACGCCCGAGGAGTTCGCCGCCCACATCAAGAGCGAGCAGGAAAAATGGGGCAAACTGGTGCGCGACACCGGTGTGAAGATCGACTGATGGTTTGACAAGACCTCCGCAATGAAAGGCTTTGATTCATGAGCAGTGCAATCGCCTCCGCGCCGCAATGGCAGGAAGACATCTTCTCGACCCTCAAGCAAGGCGGCATCCGCCAGGTCGCCTAGGTGCTGACGACCGAGGAGGAAGGCGTGGCGATCTGCTGCGGCGCCTGGCTGGGTGGCCAGCGTTCTGCGCTGTTGATGCAGAGCAGCGGTGTGGGCAATTGCATCAACATGCTGTCGCTGATCCAGAACTGCCGCTTCCCTTTGCTCACGCTGATCACGATGCGCGGCGAATGGGCTGAATTCAACCCCTGGCAGGTGCCTATGAGCAAGGCGACCCAGGGAACGCTGGAGTTGATGGGCATCACGGTGCTGCGCGTGAGCAAAGCCGAAGAGGCGGCCGAGACCGTGCGCGCCGCACTCGACGCGGCCTTCGACAGCGGCGAGCCGGTCGCGGTGCTGCTGGCGCAAAGCCTGATTGGCCGCAAAGAATGGACCCGTTCGAAATGACTCAAACCACTGCTTTGATTGAACGGCGTGAATTCGTCGCACGCCTGCTGGCCGCCTGCCCCGATGCGCTGGTGATCAGCGGTCTGGGCTCGCCTTCGTACGACTTGTTCGCTGCCGGCGACCGGCCTGAAAACTTCTACCTCTGGGGTGCGATGGGCGGCGCCGCAGCGATGGGCCTGGGGTTGGCGCTGGCGCAGCCGGCACGCAGCGTGCTGGTGATCACCGGCGACGGTGAGCAGCTGATGGGGCTCGGTACGCTCGCGACGATCGGCGCGCAACAGCCCGCCAACCTCAGCATTGTGGTGCTGGACAACGGGCATTTCGGCGAGACAGGCATGCAGGCCAGCCACAGCAGCCTGGGCACCAGCTTGTCAGCCGTCGCGCGCGGCTGCGGCATCCGTCAGGTGATGGAGATCCGCGACCCAGCCGAGGTCGCAGCGCTCGCCACACTGGTCAACCGTCGCCAGGCTTGCGCGTTAGCGCAAGTCCATGTTCGTGCCGAAGACCTGCCACGCGCCTTGCCGTCGCGCGACGGCGTGCACCTGAAAAACCGCTTCCGCAGCGCACTGGGGCTCGCGCCTTTCTGATCGGCTGCGCCGCCGCAGCGAGTCGGTCAATCGCCCGGCCGATCGACGGCGGGTGGGGCCGAAAAACTGGCGGACAGACTGGACATCACCTCGATGAAGTAGGGCTGGCGCGCCGCCAAGCCGCGCGCCAGCGCCGCGTCGATCTCGTCGACAGCGCCAACCCGCTCGGCCTGGATGCCGAACGAGCGTGCGATGCCGACGAAGTCAGGGTTGGTCAAGCTGGTGCCAACATGGCGGCCTGGGTATTGCCGCTCTTGGTGGACCCGGATCGAGCCGTAGCATTGGTTGTTCGACAGGATGAACAGGATAGGCAGTTGCCGGTCGACGGCGGCGATCATCTCGTTGCCCGTCATCATGAAGCCGCCGTCGCCGACCAGGCAGACCACTCGCTGACCCGTCCTGCGCAGCTGCGAGGCGATCGCCGCCGGCGTGCCGTAGCCCATCCGATCGCATCGGCCGGCAGGCTCGCGTCTAGCCTGGCGACCACGTTGACGAAGGGCACGCCATCCGCGGCAACAGCACGCGCTGCGGGCCAGGCGGCAATGCGGTCGTGGATGCTGCGCAGGCTGCTGAGCCAAGCCCTGCGCTGCGGCAACACCACAGCGCCGTCGATCGCGGCCAAGGCTGCGGCAAACAGTGCAGGGTCCGCGACGATGCCGAAATCAGCGGCGAAGTGCAGCCCCACCGCCCGGTCATCGGGATAGACATGAACCAAGGTCTGCGAGGGTTTGGGCAGACTGGGGAAGGTGTAGCCCTGGGTCGTGATGTCACCCAATCGCGTGCCGATCGCCAGGATCAGGTCGCTCGAGTCGAAGGCCGCGATCTGGTCCTTGGGGTTGGCCAAACCGAGGTCACCGACAAACAAGCCATGACGATTCGGAAAGAGGTCGTGCTGGCGGAATGACACCGCCACCGGCACCTGGAAACGCTCGGCCAAAGCCAGCAGCGCGGCGCGGCCGGGACCCGAGTCGAGCGCGCCGCCGGCAATGATCAGCGGACGTTCGGCACGGCACAACAGCGCATGGATCTTCGCCAGCGCGTCTTGGTCAGACAGGCTCGCAACCCGCGCCGGCAACTGCCAGGTCCGCTGGGCGACCGGCTGCTGCTGGATGTCTTCGGGCACGACCAGCACGACCGGACCGGGCGTGCCGGTGATCGCGATCCGCAAGGCCTTGAAAGCGGCCTCGGCCAGCTTGTCAGGATCGGTGACTTCGACCACCCACTTGGCGATGGACCCGAACATCTGCTGGTAGTCGATCTCCTGAAACGCCTGCCGGCGCAGATCGGCTTTGGGAATCTGCCCAATCACCAGGATCAGCGGCACCGCGTCTTGCTGGGCGGTGTGAACCGCGATTGCCGCGTTGGTGGCCCCTGGGCCGCGGCTGACCATCACGACACCAGGTCGGTGCGTCAATCGCCCATCCGCGCAGGCCATAAAACCCGCGCCGCTTTCGTGGCGGCAGGTCAGCACGTCGATCTGCGGAAAATCGCTCAAAGCGTCGAGGATGCCGAGATAGCTCTCGCCTGGCACCAGGAAAATGCGGTCGATGCCGTTGGCGGCAAACACCGACAGCATCGCGTGAGCCGACGTGGCGGATGGGTTCGGATTCATCGGAGGCCTTTGCTTGCGAACCGAGCTTGTCCAAGCGCGGCGCCGTGACGCCGTCGGTTCAGCCTCGAGGCGCGGCGACCCGCCTCGGCCACAAGCCGGCGCCCAGGATCACGGCCGCTGCGACCGCAAAGCCTATCGACAGCGGGCTGTGC
>RGQD01000500.1 GCA_010030205.1 Betaproteobacteria bacterium | reverse complement strand
ATCGACGGCCAGCATCTCATCAAGCTGCCCGAGGCCAGGTTGGCGCACTACAACCAGGTGCTGCGCGAGCAGTTGGACCTGCTGCTGCAGGAATTGCAGGCCTGCGTCGAGCCCTACCGCAGGGCCATGGGTCCGGGCCATCGCCAGCTGACACCGGCTGCGGTCGAGATCGACTTGACCCATGAGATCACCGATTTGAGGCAATGCGCCGAGGCGATTGAGCGCGACACCGCGCTGCTGCGAGACCCGGCGCTGCGCCGCACGGTCATCAACGCGCTCGATCTGCCCGACGCCGGTGACGACGAGCCCGATGCCTTCGAGATGATGCTGATGATGGAGGCACTGGCCGCCGCCCCGGCAGCGCCGGGGCGGCGCAAGAAGCGGCGTTGAAACAGTCCTTCAGCCGGGTGGACTTGGCGATCGACTCGGGCGTGGCTGGCGCCTTGTCGACCGACCCGTTTTGAACCGGGGCATGATCGGCCCGATGAACGACACTTTCGCACCCACCCGCGCTGCCGCCCAGAACCGCTTGGCCGCAGTTCGCGCTGCGGCTTATGCCAGCACCCGCAACCACCTCGACGGCGCTGTCACCAGGCTCTCGCCCTACCTCACCCACGGCATGCTCAGCGTGCCCGAGGTCGCGCTGCGGCACGGGCTGGGTCTGGAGCACAAGCTGCTGCAGGAGCTGGGCTGGCGCGAGTTCTTCCAGCATGTCTGGCGCCACCGTGGCGAGGCGATCTTCGAGTCGCTGCATGCCGGCCCCAGGCCCGATGCCGACTATGCCGCGACGCTGCCCGAGGACATCCGCTGCGCCCGCACCGGCGTGCCGGTGATCGACACTGCGGTGCGAACGCTGTACGCCAGCGGTTGGCTGCACAACCACGTCAGGATGTGGCTGGCCAGCTATGTGGTCCATGTGCGTGGCGTGCACTGGCGCGCCGGCGCCGATTGGATGCTGGCGCACCTGCTCGACGGTGACCTGGCCAGCAACCACCTGTCCTGGCAATGGGTGGCGGGCACAGGCAGCCACAAGCCTTATCTGTTCAACGCTGAGAACGTCGCGCGCTACGCCCGTGCGATACCGGGCTGGGCCAGCCCAGGGTCGGTGGTCGACACGGCCTATGCCACGATCGAGCGTTGGGCCAGTGGCGCTGCGCCGCTGCCGCCGGCGCCGGTCAAGGCCAGCGGCGGCGTGACCGAGCCGGCGTTGTGGCGCACGCCGCCGCCCGATCTGCCGCCGATCTCGGCGCTGCCCAAGCCGCGCACGCTGGCCGGGCGCGAGGTCTGGCTGATCCACCCTTGGTCGCTGGCAGACCCGGCGGCGCTGGCCGACAACCGTGCCGCGCGCGAGACCTTGCGGCTAGGGGTTTGGCCCGCCGAGTGCCACGCCCGCTGGCCCTGGTCGGCGGCGCGCTGGCGTTTTGTGGCCGAGCGCATGGCCTTGATCAGCCACCAGGTCGTCCATGCCGATGCGGCGTCACTGCAGCTGGCGCTGGGCAGCGCGGCCCGGGTCCAGTGCACCGACAACCAGCACCTGCCTGCGGACTGGCCTGCGGCTTGGCGCCAGAGCGCGCCGCGCTTGCTGGCCGACCCTGAGCAGCTTTGCGGCTCGTTCTCGCAGTTCTGGCGCCAGGTCACCCAGGGTGCCCAGACCCTGGCGGATCTGCCCGGCTGGCGTGGCGCGCGTGGATTGCCACCGGATCTGCTCGAAGACTGACGCGCCTCGCGGCGAATGCTGCGGTCCTCGGCGATGATCTCGGTCTTTCGAGTTGTCGGAGACCCCAAGATGTTGTTGACCCGTCGCCAAGGCTTGGCGCTGCTGGGCGCCGCGACCATCCCGGCCTGGGCCGCCAGGCCTGGCGCTGTCCAGCCCAATGCGGTGATCCGCCTGCCCGCGATGCGCTTGCGCCAGCGCAGGCTGGCCAACGGCTTGCAGGTGGTCAGCTCGGCCGAGGCCACGGGCGGCGGCAGCGTCAGCGTTCAGGTCTGGTACCGGGTCGGCGGCAAGGATGACCCGGTGGGCCGATCGGGCTTTGCGCATTTGTTCGAGCACCTGATGTTCAAGCGCACCCGGCACATGGCCGACGAGATGTTCGACCGCCTGACCGAGGACGTCGGCGGCCAGAACAACGCGTTCACCGCCGAGGACGTGACGGCCTACCAGAACGAGGTGCCGTCCAACCACCTCGAGCGTCTGCTCTGGGCCGAGGCCGAGCGCCTGCGACAGGAGGCGGCGACGCAACAGGCCGGCCAATCGGTGCGCGACGTCTTTCGCAAGCTGGCCAGCGCGCTGCACCCTGACCGCGAGACCGACGCCATTGAGCGTGAGCGCAAAACCCGGCTGATGCAGCAGGCCAACCAGGCCTACCAGCGCAACGACCTGCTGGGCTTGCTGACCATGCAACTCGACCTGGAGCAGATCGACGGCCAGCATCTCATCAAGCTGCCCGAGGCCAGGTTGGCGCACTACAACCAGGTGCTGCGCGAGCAGTTGGACCTGCTGCTGCAGGAATTGCAG
>RGQD01000499.1 GCA_010030205.1 Betaproteobacteria bacterium | reverse complement strand
TTACGAGAAATTTTTCGAAGAATATGCGACGATGTCGACCGTGCTATTTTGTTACGGTCTCGCATTTATCGGACCGGTCTATCATCAAGGCGCATTTCACAATACCATGGCAGCCCGCGTAGAGTTTGGCGGTAAAGGCGCCACCGAGGCCGATCTGCCGCCCGAAGAACAGCGTCAGCGCATGTGGTGGCGCAAGGGCTTTGCAAATTTTCGTGAGAATTTCAAATTCTTCAATCAATACCCACTGATCGCAGGCTTGCCCGAGAACCTGACAGGACTCGGCGAGTGGGTCGACCTGCCAGCCCACCTGCGGTGAAGTAAACGGCACCGGGCGGCGGCTACCAAGGCCAGCCATCACGGAACCGTGGTCAGGGCCAGCGCTTTGGTACTGATCTGATCCACCAGCAAGGACGGCCCGACTTCGGGCCGCCACCAGAGGCACGGGGTCAGCGCTTCATTCGGGCGCAATCCCGGCATTCTTCATCGCCGCCTTCCAGCGCTCGACGTCGCCCTTGAGAAAGCGGCGCAGCGCGTCCGGGTTGGCCTGCTCGGGGCTGGCGATCGACGCGCCCATCTCCTGGTAGGGTTTGACCAGCGCAGCGTCGTGCAGCGCTTGCTGCAGCGCGGCAGCCAGCTTGTCGACGATGGGCTTGGGCGTTGCCTTGGGCGCGTACAAACCGTGCCAGACCGCCAGCTCGAAACCGGCCAATCCTGACTCGGCGAAGGTCGGCACCTGGGGCAGCGACTTCAGCCGCGCCGGCGTGGCCACGGCGATGGGTTTGAGGCTGCCGGACTTGATATGCCCCAGCGTGCTGGCCGGCTGGTCGCAGATCAGGTCGACCTGGCCGCCCAGCATGTCGTTGAGCGCGGGGCCTGTGCCTTTGTACGGAATGCTGGTCCACTTTGCGCCGGTGGCCGACTTCATCAACACCTCGCACAGCTGCGAGGTCGCGCCGACGCCGGCATGGGCGAAGTTCAGCTTGTCCGGGTTGGCCTTGGCATAGGCCAGGATGTCTTGCAGCTTGTCGCCTGGAAAGTTCTTGCGCGCCACCAGGATCATCGGCACCTCGGTGACGATGCCCAGCGGCTCGAAGTCGGCCATCGGGTCGTAGGGCAGCTTGGCGTAGAGCGCGGGCGCGCTGGCATGCGCCATGTTGTGGAACAGCAGCGTGTGGCCGTCGGGCAGCGCGCGCGCGACCCGGCCAGCGCCTATCGTGCCGCCTGCGCCGCCAACGTTTTCGACCACCACGGTCTGCTGCAATGCCTTGCCCAGCGACTGCGCCAGCAATCGGCCCAGCACATCGGTCGAGCCGGCTGGCGGGAAAGGGATCACCAAGGTGATCGGCCTGGCCGGGTAATCGGACTGCGCGAGCACCGGCGCAGCAAGGCCCAGCGCAGTCAACGCGACGCCGCAGCACAGCATCAAACGGCGCGACACTCGCTTGGCGCGCTGGGCCGAGATTCGATCGGGCATGTCGTTCGCTCCTGAAAAGTCAAATACCGTCACAGCGGCGAGGTCAGCGACACGATCTCCAGCCCCGCCGGTCCGGCGCTGGCATAGAGCGCTCGTGTCAGCGGGTCGTGGCCGGCGATGATGTGCTGCGGTGAATCGGCAAGCGACTCGATGCGCTCGAAGCCGCGCAACATGTCGGCCAGGCGAGCGACGCCGCAGGTTTTCGAGGTAATGCGACGCGTCAGAGGCCAGCACGATCCAGCCGCGATCGGTGTGCACCCGAACGATCTGCAGCCCGCGGGTGTGGCCGCCGACCCAATGCACCGTCAGGCCTGACCGCAGCTCGTAGTCGCCCTCGTGAAAGTCGACCCGACCGTCGAAATTGGCGAACACCAGGTCGCAGACATCGTTCGCGTCGTAGGCATGGCTGCAAAAAGCATGGCGCATGTCCTTGCCGGTGGCGTAGGCCATCTCGCGCTCTTGCAGGTGAAAACGCGTGCCCGGCAGCTTGCGGATGTTGCCGGCGTGGTCGTAATGGGCGTGCGTGATCACGGTCTCGCGGATGTCGGCCAGCGCGATGCCGGCAGCCGTCAGCGAGTCGATCGGGCAGCGCAGGAACTGGCGTTTGCGCTGGCGCGCCGCCTGCGCATTGAAGCCGGTGTCGACCAGAATGGTCTCGTCGCCCGACTTGAGAAACCAGACAAAGTAGTCCATGTCGGTGGCTTCGTCGTGCAAGTCGTTGGTGATGAAGATCTCGCTGCGCCGGCGCGGCACCGTGGCGTAGCGCATCGCATAGGCTTCCCAGGTTCTGAGGCTCATAGCATGGTCTCCTTGGCGGTCGGGTTGAACTGTTCCGAGAGTTCGCGCAGCGGCTGCGCCAAATGCGGCCATGGGCCTCCGGCTGCTTGAGATAGGGCGAGCGTAGGCCGGGCGAGCAATAAGGTGCTTCGAGCAACAACGCGCCGACAAAGCGATCGGGGTGCTTGGCGAGCAAGGCCAAGCCGATCGCCGCCCGATCCTGCGCCAGGCTCACACAGCATCCCGCACGAACTTGAACATCGCCGTGT
>RGQD01000498.1 GCA_010030205.1 Betaproteobacteria bacterium | reverse complement strand
CGCTGCAACCAGGATTCAACCTGGTGTTTGCCGGCAATCTGGGCATGGCGCAGGCGCTGGATTCGGTGCTGGATGCCGCCGAGTTGCTGCTGGGCTTGCCGGGCTTTCGCCTCGTGCTGGTAGGCAGCGGCCAACGGAGCGCCTGGCTGGCCGAGCAGGTGGCGCAACGTGGGCTGCACAACGTGCAATTGGCAGGTCGATTCGAGCCTCAACACATGCCCGCCATCCTGGATCAGGCCTCTGCGCTGCTGGTCAGCCTGGTCGACGACCCGGCGATGCGGCTGACCGTGCCCAGCAAGGTGCAGAGCTATCTGGCAGCCGGCAAGCCGATCATCGCCGCGCTGGACGGCGAGGGCGCCCGCCTGGTACAGGCCTGCGGCGCGGGCATTGCCTGTGGCGCCGCCAAGCCCCAAGCGCTGGCTGATGCTGTCCGCAGCCTTCACGCGATGACCGACGCGCAAAGGCTGGCCTTCGGCCGCGCTGGCCAGTTGCACTATCGCCAACATTTCGACCCAGCACAGTTGGCCATCGCACTGCGCCATCACCTGTCCTGGGCTGCGGCCAAGCGCAGCGGGGCTGCTGCGACAATCGCAAGCTCAAAAATCCAAAAACCATGACCGCTTCCAACCAAACCACGGTGCTGGTGCTCGGTGCCACGGGCATGCTGGGCAATGCCATGCTGCGGCTGCTGGCAGACAGCGAGACCTTGAACGTGGTCGGCACAGCCCGCAGCGCAGGCGCGGTGCGCCTGTTGCGGCCAGACCTGCAGGCGCGCGTTCGAGTGGACGTGAATGTTGAAAACTCCGACTCACTGGTCGAGTTGTTTGCCCAGGTGCGGCCGGCAGTGGTGATCAACTGCGTCGGCTTGGTCAAGCAACTGGCGGAAGCTGATGACCCGCTGGTCGCGCTGCCGATCAACGCAATGCTGCCGCACCGCTTGTCACGCCTGTGCGCCTTGGCTGGCGCAAGACTTGTGCACATCAGCACCGACTGCGTCTTCGATGGCACCAAGGGCGCTTACCTGGAGTCCGACGCGCCAGACGCACAAGACTTGTACGGCCGCTCCAAGCTGCTGGGCGAGGTCTGCAACGACACCCATGCGTTGACACTGCGCACCTCGATCATCGGCCATGAGTTGGCCGGCAACCATGGCCTGGTGGGATGGTTCCTGTCGCAGGCCGGTCTCGTCAAAGGCTATCAGCGGGCCGTGTTCTCAGGCTTCCCGACGGTGGAACTGGCGCGCATTGTGCGGGACCACGTGCTGCCCAGGCCCGAGTTGACCGGTCTGTACCAGGTTTCAGCAGCGCCCATCGACAAGCTGTCCTTGCTGCGACTGGTGGCCGAGCGTTACGGCCACGCGATCCAGATCGTGCCCGACGACCGGGTGACGATCGACCGCTCACTTGACTCCAGCCGTTTCCGCGCTGCCACTGGCTACAAGCCACCCGATTGGCCCGAGCTGGTGCAGCGCATGCACAGCTTCGGCTGACGCTGCGGCCCCGACCAAAGCCTTCCTCCTCAATCCACTGCACCATGTTCAAAGACAAAGTCCTCGTGATCACCGGCGGTACCGGGTCCTTCGGCAACGCCGTGCTCAAGCGCTTTCTGGACTCAGACATCGCCGAGATACGCATCTTCAGCCGGGACGAAAAGAAGCAAGAAGACATGCGGATCGCGCTGAACTCCAGCAAGGTCAAGTTCTACATCGGCGATGTTCGCGACCACGACAGCGTGCACGACGCGTTCAGAGGCGTCGACTATGTGTTCCACGCCGCTGCACTCAAACAGGTGCCGTCGTGCGAGTTCTATCCGATGGAAGCGGTGCGGACCAACATCATGGGCGCCGAGAACGTGATGCGCGCGGCCATCGCGCAAGGCGTCAGCCGCTGCGTCGTGCTCAGCACTGACAAGGCGGTGTACCCGATCAACGCGATGGGCCTGTCCAAGGCCATGATGGAAAAGCTGATGGTGGCCAAGAGCCGTCTGTGCGACCCCACCAAGACGGTGCTGTCGGCCACTCGCTATGGCAACGTGATGGCTTCGCGCGGATCGGTGATCCCGCTGTTCCTTGACCAGTTGCGCGCGGGCAAGCCACTGACCATCACCGACCCCAACATGACGCGCTTCCTGATGTCGCTGGAGGAATCGGTGGACCTGGTTCTCTACGCTTTCGAGCACGCGCGCCCAGGCGACATCTTCGTGCAAAAGGCGCCTGCATCCACTGTTGGCGACCTCGCGGCAGCGCTCAAGCAATTGCTGCGTGTCGACAACAAAGTCAAGATCATTGGTACGCGCCATGGCGAGAAGCTGTACGAATCTCTCGTCTCGCGAGAGGAGATGGCCCGGGCCGACGACCTGGGCGACTACTACCGCATCCCGGCTGACGGCCGGGATCTGAACTACGACAAGTACTTTATCGAGGGGCAGACACAGATCGCCGAGATCGACGACTACACCTCGCACAACACCCGGCGCCTGGATGTGGCCGAGGTCAAATCAGTGCTGATGCAACTCGACATCGTGCG
>RGQD01000497.1 GCA_010030205.1 Betaproteobacteria bacterium | reverse complement strand
TCGTTACTCGGCGCTGACCTTCAACAGCCACCGCATCCACTACGACCGGTCTTATGTGACCGAGGTCGAGGGCTACCCCGGACTGATCGTGCACGGCCCGTTGATCGCGACCCTGCTGCTCGACTTGCAACGACGCGAACAGCCCGCGGCGCGGATCAAGCGCTTCACGTTCAAGGCCTTGCGGCCGGTGTTCGACATCCACCGTTTCACCGTCTGCGGCCGACCGGACCCGGCGGGCAGCGGCCTGCAGCTCTGGACCCGCGACCACGAAGGCTGGCTGACGATGCAAGCCAGCGCCGAATATTCCTGACCTCCTGCTGAAAACCATGACCGATCATCCCGACCACCGGCGAATACTTTCAGAAAATCGACCGGGAGCATGCCTTTCCCGACGAATTTGTCACGGCGTTGACCAAGGCGGGCTGGTTGTCGGCTTTGATTCCGGAACAGTACGGCGGCTCCGGGCTGGGTCTGGCCGAGGCCTCGGTGATCATGGAGGAGATCAACCGCGCGGGCGGCAACTCCGGCGCCTGCCACGGCCAGATGTACAACATGGGCACGGGCATGTCGGTGTTCATCGTCGACCTGCGCGACGCGATCGGCCATGGCTTGACGGTGAGCCCGATCGCCAACATGGTCAACCACGAGACCAATGAGCTGTTCTTCGAAAACCTTGAGATCCCCGAGGAAAACCTGATCGGCCAGGAGGGCCAGGGCTTCAAGTACATCCTGGACGGGCTGAACGCCGAGCGCACGCTGATCGCCGCTGAATGCATTGGCGACGGCCGCTGGTTCATCGACCGCGTCAGCGCCTATGTCAAGGACCGGGTCGTCTTCGGCCGGCCGATCGGCCAGAACCAGGGCGTGCAGTTCCCGATCGCCGAGGCCCATATCGAGGTCGAGGCGGCCGACCTGATGCGCTGGCAGGCCTGCACGCTGTACGACGCGCACCAGCCCTGCGGCGCCCAGGCCAACATGGCCAAGTACCTGGCGGCCAAGGCGAGCTGGGAGGCGGCCAACGCCTGCATCCAGTTCCACGGCGGTTTCGGCTTTGCCTGCGAATACGACGTCGAGCGCAAGTTCCGCGAGACGCGGCTGTACCAGGTGGCGCCGATCTCGACCAACATGATCCTGAGCTACGTCGCCGAGCATGTGCTCGGCTTGCCGCGGAGTTTCTAGGCCCACCCCCGTAGCGGCTGGCGCCGCTCCCCCTCAAGGGGGCAGACGCCAGCGGCCCGGCATAGCCGGTTCCGCGGCGTCCGCTTGGTTTGGTCGCCGCTTGGCACAGACTGTGGTGAGTGCCACCTTGGAGAAATCCCATGCTGCCACTTGAAGGCATCACCGTCGTCGCGCTTGAACACGCGATCGCTGCACCGTTCTGCACCCGCCAACTCGCTGACCAGGGCGCTCGGGTGATCAAGGTCGAGCGCCCTGGCGTGGGCGATTTCGCGCGCGGCTATGACGAGCGCGTCAACGGCCTGGCCTCGCATTTCGTCTGGACGAATCGCAGCAAGGAGAGCTTGACGCTGGACTTGAAGCACGAACAGGCGCCCGAGGTGCTGGGGCGCCTGCTGAGCGAAGCCGATGTGCTGGTGCAAAACCTGGCGCCGGGCGCGGCGGCGCGCATGGGGCTGTCCTACGAGGTCTTGTCGGCCCAGCATCCGAAGCTGATCGTCTGCGACATCTCGGGCTATGGCAACGATGACGCCAAGCCCGGTCCTTACCGCGACAAGAAGGCTTACGACTTGCTGATCCAGAGCGAGTCGGGTTTTGTCTCGATCACCGGCAGCGAGGACGAGCCGGCCAAGGCCGGCTGCTCGATCGCCGACATCGCTGCCGGCATGTACGCCTATAGCAACATCCTGACCGCGCTGATCCAGCGCGGACGCACCGGCCGCGGCAAGCACATCGATGTCTCGATGCTCGAGAGCATGGTCGAGTGGATGAGCTACCCGCTGTACTACGCTTACCAGGGGGCGAGCCCGCCGCCCCGCGCTGGCGCGGCGCACGCGACGATCTACCCCTATGGCCCGTTTACCACCGGCGACGGCAAGGTCGTGATGATGGGCCTGCAGAACGACCGCGAGTGGCGGATCTTTTGCCAGCAGGTGATGCTGCAGCCCGGCTTGGCCGACGACGATCGCTTCAACACCAATGCGCGGCGCACCGCCGCGCGCGAGGCTTTGCGCGGCCTGATCACCGTGGCTTTCGAGGCCATGACGGCCGAGCAAGTGGTCGCGCGGCTCGACGCTGCCGGCATCGCCAACGCCAGCGTCAACAGCTTGGCCGATGTCTGGGTCCATCCGCAACTGCAGGCGCGCGGACGCTGGACCGAGGTCGACACCCCCGCCGGCCGGGTGCCCGCGCTGCTGCCGCCGGGCTGTGTCGAGGCCCGCATGGACGCTGTGCCTGCGCTCGGCGAGCACAGCCTGTCGGTGCTGGCCGGGCTGGGTTACGGCGCCGGTCAGATCGAGCAGATGAGGCTTGACGGCGTCTTCTGATGTGCCACCCACCCGCGACGGCTTGACCTGACGCCGCCCGACGAATC
>RGQD01000496.1 GCA_010030205.1 Betaproteobacteria bacterium | reverse complement strand
GACGGTGACACCGGCTACGGCGGTCTGCTCAACGTGCAACACACGGTGCAGGGCTACGAGGCGGCGGGCGCGGCGGCGATCCAGCTCGAGGACCAGGAGGTGCCCAAGAAATGCGGCCACACGCCGGGCCGCCGCGTCGTGCCGATGGCCGACATGGTCAAAAAGATCGAGGTCGCAGTGGCCTCACGGCGCAGCAAAGACTTTCTGATCATTGCCCGCACCGATGCGCGCAGCAGCCTGGGCCTGGACGAGGCGCTGCGCCGGGCCGAGGCCTATGCGCGCGCAGGCGCCGACATCCTGTTCGTCGAATCGCCGCAGAGCGAGCAGGAGATGCGGCAAATCGGCCGCAGCTTCGACCTGCCGCTGCTGGCCAACATGGTCGAGGGCGGCTACACCCCGCTGCTAGACCGCGAGGCCTTGCTCGAGATCGGCTACAAAATTGCCATCTTTCCGGTCAGCGCTTTGCTCGCCGCAGCGCAAGCGATGCAGGGGGTCTATGCTGCGCTGAAGTCGCAAGGCTCGACCGCCGGCCTGCAGCTGCCGCTGATGCGCTTTGGCGACATGACCCAGCTGATGGGTTTCGACGAAGTGCACGATTTCGAACGGCGCTGGGCGGATCCCGAATGACAATGACCGGAGACCGATGATGGCACTCAATCTCACCCGCCTGGCGCTGCTGGGACTGGCCGTCGCGGCACTCCAGTCGACGCTCTCGCAAGCGCAGGAGGCCTACCCCAGCCGGCCGATCCGTCTGGTCGTGCCCTTCACGCCGGGCGGGGTCACGGATTCCAGCGGCCGGCTGATTGCCGAAGCGCTGGGCCGTCGCCTGGGCCAGCAAGTCGTTGTCGACAACAAGCCAGGGGCCTCGGGCAACATCGGCACGGCGCAGGCGGCCACCGCTGCGCCCGACGGCTACACGCTGCTGCTGGCATTCGACGGCACGATGGTCATCAACCCGCATGTCTTCGCCAAAGTGCCTTTCGACACACTCAAGGACTTCGCGCCCGTGGGCAAGATCGGTGCCGCAACGCTGATCCTGGTGGCCCATCCCGACCTGCCGGTCAAGACGCTGCAGGACGTGATCGCGCTGTCCAAGACCCAGGCGCTGGCCTACGGCACTTCCGGCATCGGCGGCACGCCGCACATTGCCGGCGAGATGCTCGCGCAGCGCACCGGCGCAAGACTCGAGCATGTGCCCTACAAAGGTGGCGGCCAGGCGATGATCGACGTGATGGGCGGGAGCATCCCGCTGGTCTACACGGCGGTGGCAGGCGCCCAAGGGCATGTCAAGGCCGGCAAGCTCAAGGCCATCGTGGTCTCGAGCGCGCAGCGCAGCAGCTCGCTGCCCGAGGTGCGAACTGTGGCCGAGAGCGGCGTGCCGGGCTTGAGCGACTTCGTCGTCGACTCCTGGGTCGGCCTGCTGGCGCCGGCACGAACGCCGCCCGCTGTGCTGGCCCGTTTGAATGCCGAACTCAACGCCGTGCTCGCTGAGCCTGCGGTGCGAGAGCGGCTGGCCTTGCTGGGCATAGACCCGACGCCGGGCACGGCCGAGCAATTCCGCCAGCAGATGCAGCGCGATCTGGCGGCCTACGGCGCTATCGTCAAAGCCGCTGGCATCAAACTGGATTGACGCCGGCAGTTCTCGCTTGCCATTCTCGCCGGCAGTTCAGTCCAGCAGGCGCGATGCCACAGCGGCACGGGTGGCACGGGTGGCACGGGCGGCTCGCGCGATCCGCAGGCCGGTCCACGCCGACTCACAGCTCATGTGAGTAGATGATGAATCCCTGGTGCTGGGCCAGTTGGTCGTACAAGGCGCGACCGGGCTGGTTCGTGACCTGGGTCGTCCAGTACACCCGGCTGCTGCCGGCGCGGCGGGCTGCATCGTAGACAGCGTGGATCAACTGTCGGCCCACTCCCTGGCTACGGCGGGCGGGGTCGGTGAACAGGTCTTGCAGGTAACACACGTCGTTCAAACGGGTCGTGCTGCGGTGAAACAGAAAGTGCACCAGGCCTATGAGTTGGCCACCGTCCTCGGCGACAAAGGCATGCACCGGCTCATCGGGATCGAAGAAGCGCTCCCAGGTGGCGGCGGTGATCTCGGCCGGCAGCGCTGTTGCACCTTCGCGACCGTAGAAAGCGTTGTAGCCGGCCCAAAGTGGACGCCACTGAGCCTGGTCTTGGTGGGCGATCGGACGAATCGTGAGGGCCCTGTGCAAAGAGGTCTCCGAGCTTGGGCGAGATCGAGGCACAGGAACCTGACGGAAGGTCTTGTCCACGATGCTGCGGTCCTGCGGGTCGGCGATGCCCTCAAGCGCTCGTTGAGCCGCCCGATACGACTCGACATGGGCCTGCGCATGGCCCGACACCGCAGCCGCATGGGCATGGATGGCGTGGACAAAAGCCAGCTCCCAGTCCGGCGTGTCTGGGCTGGCCAGGAAATAGCGCTGCATGTCCTGCGCATAGACCCACGCCGTTGGCCCGAGGCCGAGCAATGCGTGCACCTGCGCGAGCAACATCCGAGCCCGCATCTGCTGCAGTTCGGTGCCCACG
>RGQD01000495.1 GCA_010030205.1 Betaproteobacteria bacterium | reverse complement strand
AGATAAAGTGCGCGCACATAATTATGCATCTATACGTAAATGTGGACACAATAACGTTACGATCAATGGACCAAATACATTTACTTGCGTTAAAAAAAAACAGATAACAGATGGATGTGATAATGGTGATTATATTTATGACAATTATCCATGTGTTACAAATTACTTATGTAATAATTGTTACAACGAACCATGTAATTGTCCTTCTAGACCATGTAATTGTAATAAAACATGTAGCTGTAATTATTCATGTAAATGTAATTTGGGTTGTAATTGCGAACATATTTATGTAGAGGGAAATACTGGTCATAGGGGTCATACAGGTAATACTGGTAATACGGGAAATACTGGACCTACTGGTCCAACTGGATCTATTGGTGCAACTGGAGATAAAGGTGATAAAGGAACATCTTCTGGATTAGTATTATTTTTAGATCAAGATCAAAATGCATTAATGTTAAGTAATTATCAAAGAGGAATAAGTGTTAGTTTTACGAGTAGTATTGTTGGATCATTATTATCTGTTCCGACGGATAGTTTAAGCACATTAATTACTTACTCTTTTAGTGATAGTTATACTTCATATAACCCAATTCTCATTTCTACATTTATAACCGAAGTAAATTCATTAAATAGTGTTGTTGTTCCTGGGGGAATTTGGGAATTAAACGTATATTCATGTGTTAAATATAACACAAATGATGTTAAACTCTTTGGAAAGATATACTATGTTGATAGTGATGGTCTAAATCCAGAATTAATTGGAAATGGTTATGAAACTGCTGTTACAATTGAAACATTTAATGAGTCATATACAAATAAAATTAGTATTCCAATCTTAACATTACCAGATATTACCTATAGAATAAAATTAGAATTATACGTATTTCAAAGTAAAAATGTAACAAGACAAAATGCAATTACTTTATGGGTTCGCAATATTAATACAAATTTATATACTACTTTATATTCAGCTACTGGAAGTGGTGGATCTGAAGGTGGAACCGGAAATACTGGTGCTACAGGTGCTACTGGATATACTGGTGTTACTGGTGCTACTGGATATACTGGTGCTACTGGATATACTGGTGCTACTGGATATACTGGTGCTACTGGTGCTACTGGTGCTACTGGATATACTGGTGCTACTGGATATACTGGTGCTACTGGAAATACTGGTGCTACAGGTGCTACTGGTGCTACTGGACCTACATTAAATGTAACGGATGCTTCTCAAATTTTAAATAATACTGGAACGTTTTTACTTCAAAATTCTGATAATTTAATCACAAATACAAATGGATTTATTAGAACTGAAGTCAATTATGATAAAATAGAAGATTGTTATGTATATAGTATATTACCGAGTATTACTGGAACTAAAAAAACAGGTATTGCAATTGGGTCATATGAGAATCCTTTTCATTCATTATATGCAATTGATGTATGGATGACTAGACAATCATTAAATTTTTATGATCCTTTAACAGAAACAGTCGCTACTGTCAGTTTTTCACCTGAAACGGGTGGGTTATCATTACCAGCTGCTTCTACAATTGGGGGTGTAAATCCGGGAACGATTATGATTAAAGGTTATTATTTATCAGATACTGAATTATATGCAGCTCAAACAAGTGCTGTAGTAGGAGATGCATATATAATAGGAGAATATTTATATGTTTGTGTTACTGATAATCCACCAGATAGCACTGGTTGGGTAAATGTAGGTGCTATAAAAGGACCCGCAGGAGATATAGGTCCAACGGGTAATACTGGTCCTACTGGATATACTGGATATACAGGTAATACTGGTCCTATTGGTATTCCGGGATCGGCAACAAATACTGGATCTACCGGAAATACTGGATCTACTGGTAATACGGGTAATAAGGGTAATACTGGATCTACCGGAAATACTGGATCTACCGGTAATACGGGTAATAAGGGTAATACTGGATCTACCGGAAATACTGGATCTACTGGTCCACAAGGTCCACCTGGTATTGGAAGTGGATCACTTTTTGGATATAATACTTCTACCTTTTTTATTGCATTTTTATATAATGTTAACGGAGCAACTACTACTCCTTATTATACTAAATATCAATTTGCAGATATATCTACTAATCTACCAAGTTCTTTTGTAATTGAAACAGTTACTTTACCAACTACCAATTTATCAAGTATACGAATTACAAATGATAACTGTTCAAATGTTACACAAATAATGCCTGTTTCATATAATTATGTATATGCTTTGGATCAAATAGGTGTTGGTAGTGTAAGTGCATGGGCTCAAAATCCGATTTATACATTTAACAATTCTACGTATTCATATCAGGTTCTATATTTTGGTGCAAATAATACCAAATTTGGCACAGCTAAACCTTCTTTTTCAATTAATAGTAACTTTGTTAACTTAATACCAGGTGGTACTTCTTCTAAAAGTTCTTGTTTAGATCAATCTGGAACTAATGATACTAATCGATATACTTTAGTATATTTTTATTTAACTTTTTTGACTAGTATCTGTTAAAAACATTTACATTTT
>RGQD01000494.1 GCA_010030205.1 Betaproteobacteria bacterium | reverse complement strand
TGCTAGGGCGTGGCGCCGTCTTGGGTGAGAACGCGATGCTCGGCCGTCGGGTTTGGGATGCAGCGGCTGGGATCTCGCTGGCGCTGGGCCCGCTGCCGCAACAGGCCTTGCCTGGCTTGTTGCCCGGTGGCGCCGACCTGGCCCGCCTGCGCTGGTTGGTCGGCCGGCATGTGCCCAGCGAGTTGCAGCTGTCGCTGGAGTTGCAGCCTGAGCCTTGCCCGGCCCAGGCTTTGCCGCGCTTGGGCGCTGCCAGGCTGGGCTGGACCAGTTGGCTGCGGCCTGGCTTGGGACGTGGCGAAACGCGCGCGTTGCCGTCGATCCGGCTGCAGCTTGGCAGCACGTCACACCCGCCGGTGCGCCAGCCTTTGCACCCGCGCGCTGCGGCGTCGGCCTGAGCGCCGCCGCCTGAATCGCCGTCACCATGGACATCGACATCCGCACATTGCTGGCCCGGCTGAACCCGGCTTGCAAGCACGCGATGACGCAGGCCGCCGAACTGTGCGTGCGCCAGACCCATTTCAGCGTCGATGTCGAACACCTGCTGATGCAGCTGATCGAGGCGCCGGCGCCCGATGTGTCGCTGGTGCTGGCGCAGTTCGCCTGATCCAGCTTCAAGCCAGTCTTGACCAGTTCAAGCGCGGCAACGGTCGCACGCCGGCCTTGTCGCCGCAGTTCCAACCACTGTTCCAGGAAGCCTGGCTGTTGAGCTCGATGCTGCTGGGTGAGCAGCAGATACGCTCGGGCACGGTGCTGCTGGCCTTGCTCGAGGTCGACAGCCTGCGCGGCCAGTTGATCGACACCGCGCCGCTGTTGCTGCAAATCCCGCGCGGCGCACTGCGCGAGCATCTGCCCACGCTGCTGGCTGCCTCGGCCGAGGACGCCGGTGGCGCGGCGCGTGCCGTGGGCGTCGGTGGTGTAAGCCCAGCCGTTGGCCAGCCTGCGGCTGGCGACAACTCGCCGGCCCAGGGCGCGGCGCCGCAGGTGGCGATGCCGTCACTGGGCGCCGGGCGGGGCTTGCGATCGACCACGCCTTCGCTAGACCAGTTCACCGTCGACCTCACCGCGCAGGCGCGAGAGGGCAAGATCGACCCGATCCGCGGCCGCGACAGCGAGATCCGCCAGATCGTCGACGTGCTGTTGCGCCGGCGTCAGAACAACCCCATCCTCACCGGCGAGGCCGGCGTCGGCAAGACTGCGGTGGTCGAGGGTTTCGCGCAGCGGGTGGTGCAGGGCGATGTGCCACCGGCCTTGCGCGGGGTGTCGGTCCGTGCGCTAGACCTGGCGCTGCTGCAGGCCGGCGCGGGCGTCAAGGGCGAGTTCGAGAACCGGCTCAAGTCGGTGATCGCCGAGGTCAAGTCCTCACCGACGCCGGTGATCCTGTTCATCGACGAAGCCCACCAGCTGATCGGCGCAGGCGGCGCCGAAGGCCAGGGCGACGCCGCCAACCTGCTCAAGCCGGCCTTGGCGCGCGGTGAGCTTCGAACGATCGCCGCGACCACCTGGGCCGAATACAAACGCTATGTTGAACGCGACCCGGCGCTGGCCCGGCGCTTCCAGGTCGTCAAGGTCGAAGAGCCGTCGCCCGAGGTGGCTGTCGACATGCTGCGCGGCATGGTCGCCACGCTCGAGCGCCACCACGGTGTCGAGATCCTCGACGAGGCTGTGCGGGACGCGGTGCGGTTGTCACACCGCTATGTCACCGGCAGGCAGTTGCCCGACAAAGCGATATCGGTGCTCGACACCGCTTGCGCCAGGGTCGCGGTGGGCCAGAGCGGCCTGCCCGAGCCGCTAGAGAACCTGGCCCGCAGCATAGCCACCGCCGAAGGCCGCTTGCGGGTGCTCACGCGCGAGCAGGCCACCGGCATCGACCGCGCCGCCGACTGCGCGGCGCTGCGGGCCGACCTGGATGAGCAGCGCCAGCGCCAGCGTCGATTGCTCGCGCAGCATGCGCAGGAGCGTCAGGCGGTGGGTGAGATCGTCGCGCTGCGTCGGCGCATCGCCGAGGGCCAGACGGCGTTGGAGGAGGGCGAAGGCGCAGACCCGCAGGGCGCCGCTGTCCAGTTGCAGCGTCTGATGAAAGGCCTGGAGGCGCTGCAGTACGACGATCCGCTGGTGCCGGTGTATGTCGACTCAGGTGTCGTGGCCGACATCATCTCGGGCTGGACCGGCATTCCGGTGGGTCGGATGCTGGCCGACGAGGTGCACACCGTGCTACACCTCAAGGACACGCTGGCCGAGCGGGTGGTGGGCCAGGACGCGGCGCTAGACACCATCGCGCGCCGGGTTCGAACCTTTCGCGCCGAGCTCGACGATCCGGGCAAACCGGTTGGTGTTTTCATGCTGGTGGGCCCCAGCGGTGTGGGCAAGACCGAGACCGCTGCGGCGCTGGCCGATCTGCTGTATGGCGGCGAGCGCAACATGGTCACGGTCAACATGAGCGAGTTCCAGGAGGCCCATTCAGTCTCTAGCCTGAAAGGCGCGCCGCCGGGCTATGTGGGCTATGGACGCGGCGGCGTGCTGACCGAAGCCGTGCGCCGCCGGCCTTACAGCGTGGTG
>RGQD01000493.1 GCA_010030205.1 Betaproteobacteria bacterium | reverse complement strand
AACAGCGAGCGCGCCAGCCTGTGCTTCAGGCTGCCCGAGGGGTGGGTCGATTCGTCCTTCAGGTAGACCGTCACGCCTGGCGCTTCGGCCAGTGCCAGCGGAATCAGGTGGGTGTCGGCCGAGCGGCGCGCATCGGCCGTGATGTGCTGCAGTGCACCGGCCAGCCAGGCGCGCTTGGCGCCGTCGTTCATCGTAGCCCTTTCATGGCTTTGACAGCTTGGCGCAGCATCACACCGTCATGCCGCCCGAGACCTCGATCACCGCACCGTTGATGTAGCTCGCTTCGTCGCTGGCCAGGAAGGCGTAGACGTTGGCGATCTCCTCGGGCCTGCCCAGGCGGTGCAGCGGTACCTGGTCGCGCATGTTCTGCAGCACTTTGTCGGGCACCGTGGCGAGGATCGGGGTCTCGACGAAGCCCGGCGCGACCGCATTGACACGGATGCCCTTGGGCCCGAGCTCGCGGCTCCAGGTCTTGGTGAAGCCGATCACGCCGAACTTGGACGCAGCGTAGTTGGTCTGGCCGAAATTGCCGTAGATCCCGACCACGCTGCTGGCGTTGAGGATCACGCCCGATCCCTGGGCCAGCATCGGCTCGAGCACGGCCTGGGTCGCATGGAACACGCCGCGCAGGTTGACGTCGATGACCGCGTCGAATTGCGCGACCGTCATCTTCTGCAGCCGCGCGTCCTTGGTGATGCCGGCGTTGTTGACCAGCACGTCGATTCGGCCGAGCCGCTGCGTGACCGCCGCCACCATCGCGTCTAGCGCTTCGCGGTCGGTGACATCGAGCGCGAAGCCCAGCGCCTGCGCGCCTGCCGAACCGTGTAGCGCGGCGCTGCGCGCGTTGACCGCAGCCACCGCCGCGTCCACACCCTCGGCGCGCAGGTCGCAGACGACGACGGTCGCGCCCTCTTCGGCAAATTTCAGCGCGGTGGCCAGGCCTATGCCCTGGGCCGCGCCGGTGATGATGGAAACCTTGTTTTTCAGTCGCATAGTTTCAGGCATTGGAGGATGAACAGAAGGTGATCGTCGAAATCCGAGATCGCGTGGTCGCTGCCTTCGAGCAGGCGCAGGTTGGCGGCGGGCAAGCCGGCATAGCGGCCGGTCATCTCGCGCCAGTCGAGCAATTCGTCGCCTTTGGCGATCAGCGCGCTGTAGCGGCCGGGATGGGTGATGGCGGGGACGGTCAATTCGCGCAGCTCGGCCAGGTATTCGGCGCGGAACAGGAAGCGCTGCTCAGGCGCGTGGAATTGGGTCTGCTCGCCGACATGGCGCGCCAGGTCGCGCGCGGGGTCGGTGGCCGGGTTCAGCAGCATGGCCCGGCAGCCTCTGGCCTCGGCCACGGCGGTGGCGTAGAAACCGCCCAGCGAGCTGCCGACCACCGCCATCGCATCGCTGGGCCAGTCGGCGGTGCCTTGCTCGATCAGCGCCCAGGCCTGGCGCGGCGACGGCGGCAACTGCGGGCACCACCAGAGCACATCGGGCCGGTGCGTGTCGAGCCAGGCCTTGAGTTGCCTGGCCTTGAACGAGTCGGGTGACGAGCGGAATCCGTGCAGGTAAAGCAGGTGCATGGGCTTCGATTGTCGGGCTTTGGACGGTAGTACGATCATGCTGATGCGAACAACTGTAAATTGAGCAATATTGTTCAAACTAGTACATTGCTTGTGGTTGATGCTGCTGTTGCTGGTGCCGGGATGGGCGCAGGCGGGCGATCAGGTCGCGGGCTACGACGTCGAGATCGCCGCCTATCAGGACCTTCGACAGGACCTGACGATCGACACCGCCTCCGGCGTCAGCTTCAGCCCGCTATCAGGCCGTTTCGGCCTGGGTTTTGATGCGCCCGTCACTTGGGTGCGCCTGACCTTGCGCCCCAACGATCGAGCGGTCGATCCGGCGGTCGATCCGGCGGCCGACCTCGCTCAGCCGCTGATGCTGCGCGTAGGCCCGTACGCGCTGGACAAGCTGGACGTCTACCAGCGGGTCGACGGTCGGTGGGTGGTCGAGCACGTCGGTGATCTGCGGCCCAGGACCAAGACTTCCTGCAACGACGACCTGTACTGCTTCGCGGTCGACCCTCGCGGCCAGCACGAGACCGTCGTCTACCTGCGGATCCTGACCACCGGTTTTCCATTTGTCACTGTCTATTTTGTGCCGCCGACGGACCTGCTCGCAGTCGTCGTCAAACGCACGCGCTTCCTGACGGGGGCCTTGGTCGCGGGCGCGGTGCTGTTGGTGGTCGGCCTGATGTTGCTGGTGTTGGAGCGAACAGCGCTGTTGAAAATTTACTGCTGCCATCAAGTGGTCGTCACCTGTCTCTTTTTACTCGGCACTGGCGCTATATCGGTTGCAGAATCAAATCTCGAGTTGCTGGACTGGGCGACGGCACTGCTGCTCAATTTCAGAAACGCGTCGCTCTCGATGATCTTCTGGCTGGTGTTGGCGCCTTATCGGCCCTCGTTGTCCTACCGGCGACTGTTCATCAGCCTGATGGCGATCTATGGTTTGGGCGTGTTGCTGCTGCTGTTCGGTCAGATCCATCGATCGATGCAGATCAACTTCGTC
>RGQD01000492.1 GCA_010030205.1 Betaproteobacteria bacterium | reverse complement strand
CTCGAAGGCCTTGAACGGCAGCGCATGCGCCGCGGCGAACTGCTGGAACTGCGGCTGGTGCTGGTACACACTGGCATCCAGGCTGGCCGCGTAGAAGTTCTGCTTGGCGTAGTGCGCCCGCTTCTGGTCGAAGGGTTTGGCCTGCAGGCTGCGGTTCACGTCGGCCGGCAGCAGCAGCAGCGACGCGACATGGTTGCGCCACTCCACGAACTCGGGCTCGCTGGCGAACAGCGCCTTCACCGGCTCGAAATCGTCGGCCCAGATGTGCTCGATGTCGAAGGGGTTCTTCACCTCGCGGTTCACCAGCTTGTCGAACGACTCAGTGCGCCCCGCACCCGTCTCGGTGGCCTCGGTGATGCGCGCCAGCAGGTGGACGATGTAGCGGCGACTGAACTGGTTCAGGCCCAACCCCTGAATGCCGGTGCGCCCCTTGGCCGCGCTGCCGACGAAGGTCACCTCGTCATCAGTCAGCTTCTGCTCCAGCACGGTCACCAGCTCGGCCAGCGGCTTGCGGCGAATGTCGCGGCACAAGTTCCACATCGCGTACGACACACTGGAATAGCCGACCCGGATGTAGTTCACAGCCCGGCGCATGATCCAGATGTCCAGGTAGGTGGCCGTCACCGCCAGCTTGCGGCGCACAGTCTCGTCGTCGTCGGTCTCCGCCAGCGGCGCCAGCAGCACCGTGCTCTGCCAAGTGAAGTCATTGTGGGCGTTGTAGTAGACCGCCTGCAGGCCCGGCGTGTAGTGCCGGCTTGCGTGCAGTACTCGCCGGTAGGCCTTGGCGAAGAACGGAAAGCTCTCGGCCATCAGCTTCTGGTTGGCCTGCGCCTTTCCCAAACCCAACTGGTCGCTGTGGTCGCGTACCCAGCGATGGAAGGGGGAACCGATCAGTTCCCAGTCCTTGTCGAGGGCCCCAGCCTTACGCTCGCGTGTCGTCTCGGCGTACTGCGCCCGCAGCCAGGCCTTGATGCAGTTGGCGTCTCGATCGGTTTCACTCTTGCCGCCCCACGAGATCAGCTCCAGCACCTGCTGCTTCCAGGTCTGGTTGACCAGGGTG
This sequence comes from Betaproteobacteria bacterium, assembly GCA_010030205.1. Classification (GTDB taxonomy): domain Bacteria; phylum Pseudomonadota; class Gammaproteobacteria; order Burkholderiales; family Burkholderiaceae_C; genus Pseudaquabacterium. The sequence goes on along the minus strand of RGQD01000492.1, from coordinate 1,518 downwards.
CGGGCCTGGGGGTCTTCAATCGGCGCCAGCAGGTAGGCCTTGAGCATGTCCACCGGGCTCAGCGGTTTGCCCCGGTCGTTCATAGTCTCGAAGATGGCGTAGGCGTAGCTGTCGTTGTCGGTGGAAATCTCGATCAGGCCCACCTGCGTCAGCAGCCAGTAGATGAAGTGCGGCAGCGAGCTTTGCAACGAAGCACCCAACTCGGCCATCAAGTCGTTGGCCTCGATGTCGCCGTAGCGGGCATACATCGTTTGGATGGATTCGTCCTTGCCATCCGGGTTGAAAGCCTGGCCCTCAAACAGCGCCTTGATCACCGGCAGCCGCTCTGGGATGTCGAGGTTGAACTTGGGCTGCCCGAGGTTGTCGCTGAAGATCAGCGGCGCCAGGGTCTGCACCACCGGCAGGCCCTGCGCCTTCGCGGCGCGGTAAAGGCAGATCAGCAAGAGTGTCAGCGAGGTCACCCGCTGCTGGCCATCGATCAGGTAGTTCTTGCCGTTGCGTTTGCTGACGATGATGGAGCCGAGGAAATACTCGCCGTAGCTGCTGACCGCAGGCGTCTCGTCGCCGGGTTTGTAGTGGCTGAAGAACTTGGCCTGCAGGTCGGACAGCAGCTCGTCGATGTTCTCCTTCTCCCACTTGTACTCGCGCTGGTACTCGTCGATGGAGAACGACTGGCTTTGCAGCAGTTGCTGCACGTTGCGGTAGTGGGGGGTGATGGCGCTCATACCCAGCGGGCTCTTCCGGTGAGCAGTTCTTGCATCATGGCCTGCTTGAGGGCACGGGTCTTGTCGCGGCAGGCCGCAAATTCAGCCTCTTTGGCCTGGCTGCTCAATTCAACACCTCCCAGTGGCCACCCTTTTGCGGACCTACATATTTCAGGCGGCCTTCCTTGACCAGCTTGGCTGCGGCCAGCTCGACCGCACGCGAGGTCTTGCCAATTTCGGCAGCGACCTCGGCCAGCGTCATAGCCGGCGTGGCAGCCAACAGGCTCAGAATCGCTACCGGCGTTTTCACCGAAGTTTTCACCGAAGTTTTCACCGAAGTTCCGTCGCCTTCGGTCAGCGCCGGGAACGGAAACTCGACCCAGAATCCCGTGCTGTCGCAGTCGAAGCGCGGGGCCGGGCAAGCTGCAGCCAGGCACGCATTGCGGATCAGCTCGATGCCGCGGCCCCAGGATTCGATCTTGCCGGCCAGGAACAAGGCCCTGGCAATGTCCGGGTTGGCCGGTTGCGATGGATGCTTGGCCATCAAGCGCGCCAACGACCAGTCAGGCGGCAACTGACCCGCATTCCTCCACTCGACGCTCTGTTGCTCGTTCATGTCAGCCTCGTCTTGCCGGTGAGCAGTTCTTGCATCATGGCTTGGCCCGCAGGTGTCAGACGGTAGCGTTGCAGGCGGCTGTTGGGCTTGTCGGGCAGAGTCGGGGCGATCCACTGGCGCTCCAGCGCCGGCCGCAAGTAGTTGGTGCGGAAGGTGTGACGGTGCTTCAGGCCCAGGCCCGCCATCAGCGCTGATGGC
>RGQD01000491.1 GCA_010030205.1 Betaproteobacteria bacterium | reverse complement strand
TTTACTGGACTTAATGTTAATGCTACTGGTGTATGTAAATATTTAAAAGGTATAGGGTATGATGAATCAAACATATAATAATAAATATATGGTATTCCTGCGGTGATTGTTGCTGGAGCTGATGCTGGAACATATGAACGACGACTATTATAAAAACCACCAGGTGCTTGTGCTGGTAATGTATAAACTGAGATAAAAGGTTTAGAAGTTGTTGTTAAACTTACAAATGTAAAATAAAAACCTTTTAAATTTGATACAATATAATTTGAAGGTTGAAATGATAATGACCATCCAATATTATTATAAATTGCTGAAACATTTTTATAATACCAACCATTAAAACCTGAATTTATAGCATTTGTAGAAGGAATCATTGGGGGACTTGATGGAAGAGTTCCATATATAGTTGGACTATTAGCAACTCTTAAAGGGGATGCATACTGTAAATTTTTAATAGAAGAAGTATTATTAATAACTTGACTTGACCATTGATAACCTGTTCCGCCTGTTGATGTTATAACTTGACCAGTAATTCCTGAACCAATATTAAAAGAAGCACCCTGAGAACCAGTTGGACCAGTTGGACCTGTTGAACCAGTAGAACCTTGAGGACCAGTTGGACCAATTCCAGAAACAGAAACACCATTAAAAGTTAAATCTGTTGTAGATAATATTGATGTGTTAGTACCATCATATAATGTTAAACTACCAGCAGTTGCATTCAAATTTGCAGTCTCAATAGTTCCATTATTATAATATAAAGAAGATAAATCTAATCTTGAATATGTAGTTTCAGGTTGATTAGATAATTGGATAGTTGGGTTATTATCTGGGACTTGTAAATACATTGTTGAGTTAATACCTTTTGCTTTAATAAAACTATTGCCATTATTAGAATTTATTGGGGGTTGAAAAAATGCTGAATAATTTCCTGTACTATCATATACACTTACATTTTCACCACCAAATATATTAACTTGATTACCAGAAGCGGAACTTGTAAAATTCATTTGTCCATCCTGTAATAATACAGATGCTAAACTTCCAGAAACAGATAATGACCCAGTTACTCCAAGTTGATTAACATTAGAAATATTATAATTATTTGCATCAAGATTTTGATTTAAAGTTCCAGAAAATGAACCAGTAGAACCTTGAGGACCAGTTGCTCCAGTTTCACCTTGAGGACCAGTTGAACCTGTTTCTCCAGTCTCTCCTTGAATACCTGTTGCTCCAGTCTCTCCTTGTATACCAGTTGCTCCAATCTCTCCTTGAATACCTGTTGCTCCAGTTTCACCTTGTATACCAGTTGCTCCAGTTTCACCTTGAGGACCAGTTGCTCCAGTCTCTCCTTGAATACCTGTTGCTCCAGTCTCTCCTTGTATACCAGTTGCTCCAGTTTCACCTTGAATACCTGTTGCTCCAGTTTCACCTTGTATACCAGTTGCTCCAGTTTCACCTTGAATACCAGTTGCTCCAGTTTCACCTTGAATACCTGTTGCTCCAGTTGCTCCTTGAATACCTGTTGCTCCAGTTGCTCCTTGAATACCTATTGGTCCTTGAGGACCAGTAAAACCAGTTGGTCCTTGTGGTCCAGTGAATCCATATCCAGTATATCCCAAAAATGCTGTAGTTTGAACGCTGTTATCTAAAAATGTTAAAGTGTCTAAACCACGTAGATTTTTCGCTGAATCTTGATAAGCATTAGGGTCTCCATCATCTTTATTATATGTTAATACTGAGTGAGTGAATTCGTTTCTAAAACCATTTCGAAGTGCCATTATATAATATAATATTATTTTTTATTTAATTTTTTTTCGGCTCTCTTTTTCTTATTAGAAATAAGAGTTTGTTGTAATTTTGCTTTTTTTCTTTCCTCTTCTGTTGCATATTTTGGTTTACGACCTCTTTTTACTAAGATAGGTTCTGGTTTTTCATCTTCTAAAATAACCGCTGGTTCTTCCTCTGGGATTTCATCTATAATTTTTATTTTCTTAGTTCTTTTTTTTCTTTCTTTAAGAATGTCTTTAACCAACCATTCTAAAATTTCTGTATCAGTAAAATGCTCTCGTAATTTTTTTAAAGGGTCATTCTTTCTCCTTGGATAAAGTTTTTTATCGACAAATTCTAATTCATTTAAAGTACCTTCTAATCCTCCATACATTATATTATAAATAAATATATTTTTATTTATAATTTTTTACATTTTTTAAATTAATTTACACAAATTATCCAATTAATTGATATAAAAGGTGCTGTTATATTTACTCCACTTAACCCACTGTAAGGATCTATCTGTTGTATATCTGTCCCAGATGATTTTAATGTAAGACCTGTTGTAGAACTACCAACATTAAAATTACCATCTTGATTTGCTTTTTTAATAAATCCTTCAGTTCCTATAGTTGCAAATGGTTGGTCCTCACTCCATCCATCATGAAAATGTCCATTATCATTTACAATATGCGTATGATTACACATTTCAGTTAATAAAGGAAAACCTGAAGGAAATACTGAACCAAATTTTAAATAATTATTTATTCCTCCTGTTGTTCCATTACCGCTAAATAAATTACTAAA
>RGQD01000050.1 GCA_010030205.1 Betaproteobacteria bacterium | reverse complement strand
GCCGGTCTCGATGCGCAGGCCGTCATTGGTCAGCGTTCCCATGAAGACCACCCGCTGCACCCTGGGTTCGATCGCCCGGCTGATTGCCTCGGCATGGCCGACGCCGACAAAGCCTGCGGTGGCCACGGTGGCGCCGTCGGGGATCAGGGCGGCGGCCTGGGCCGGCGTGATGGCTTGCATGGTGGCTGGGCCGCCTTGGGGAGGGCGCATCGTCAGCAGACCCGCACCGAGGGCGTGGGCACCGGCTAGGATGCAAGCCCCAAGCGCACCTGGGTCGGCCAGTGCGCGAACTTTTCCACACTATCAGCCGCGCCAAGCGGACAGGGTTCAGCATGAGCTTTTTTGCGATCGACATTGGCAACACGCGTCTGAAATGGGCCCAGTACGCGTCCCCCCAGCCGGGTGCTGCGATGCTGGCGCAGGGCGCGGTGTTTTTGGAGAACATCGACGGCTTGGCCGAGGCCGAGTGGAAGAACCTGCCCGCCCCGCACTCGATCCTCGGCTGCAACGTCGCGGGTGACGCGGTCAGGCGCCGCGTCGAAGAGCAGCTCGAGCTCTGGGACGTGGCACCCAGTTGGGTTGTCAGTTCGGCCCACGCGGCTGGGGTGAGCAACGGCTACGACCACCCCGGCCGGCTAGGCTGCGACCGCTTTGTGGCGCAGATCGGCGCGCGCCACCATGTGTTGGCGCGGGTGGGGCCGCGGCCGGTGCTGGTGGTGATGGTGGGCACGGCGGTGACCGTGGACGCGCTCGACGCCGATGGGCATTTCCTGGGCGGCCTGATCCTGCCGGGCCACGGCATCATGCTGCGTGCGCTCGAAGGCGGCACCGCCGGGCTGCGCGTGCCCACTGGCGAGGTGCGTGACTTTCCCACCAACACCAGCGATGCCTTGACCAGCGGGGGCACTTACGCGATCACTGGCGCGATGGAGCGCATGCACCGCCACCTGACGGCGCGTTGCGCCCAGGCGCCGGTCACGCTGATGACGGGCGGTGCCGGCTGGAAGGTCGCGCCCTGGTTGAGCATCGAGCACGAGTTGATCGACTCGCTGATCTTCGATGGCCTGCTGGCGATGCAATCGCACCGCTTGGCGCTCTAGCCAGGCCGGCCCTGGCGCACCGGGGCTACAGGATGTAGCGCGACAAGTCCTCGTTGCGCGAGAGCTCGCCGAGCTTGGCGTCGACCGCCGCGGCATCGATCGACCGGGTCTGGCCGCCAAGGTTTGGCGCGTCGAAGCTGATTTCGTCTAGCAGCCGCTCCATGGTACTGCTTGATCAGGCTGGCCTGGGTGCTGGTCAGGATGGCTTCGAAATCGTCGACCGACAGCGACGTCAGCTCGACCCGGATTGGGAATCGGCCCTGCAACTCAGGGATCAGGTCGCTGGGCTTGGCGAGGTGGAAGGCGCCTGAGGCGATGAACAGGATGTGGTCGGTCTTGACCAGACCGTGTTTGGTCGTCACGGTCGTGCCCTCGACCAGCGGCAACAGGTCGCGCTGCACGCCCTGGCGCGAAACTTCCGGCCCACCCTGGTCGCTGCGTGAGGTCACTTTGTCGATCTCGTCGATGAAGACGATGCCGTTGTTTTCAGCGTTGTGCAGCGCCTGGGTCTTGATGTCATCGTCGTTGACGAGCTTGCCGGCCTCTTCCTCGACCAGCAGCTTGAGCGCTTCGTCGATCCTGAGCTTGCGGGTCTTTTTGCGGCCGGCGCCGACCTGCGAGAACAAGCCTTTGAGCTGCGAGGCCATCTCCTCCATGCCCGGTGGCGTCATGATCTCCATCGAGGCCTGTGGTTCGGCCAGTTCGATCTCGACTTCCTTGTCGGCCAGCGCGCCTTCGCGCAAGCGTTTGCGCATCACCTGGCGCGCGGTGCTCGGTGTCGGGCTGGCGGCACCCGACTCGTCGCGCGCGTCGCGGGTCAGCGGCACCAGCAGGTCGAGGATGCGGTCTTCGGCAGCGTCTTCGGCGCGGCCGCGTTGGCGCTTGATCGCCGCCTCGCGCGCTTGCTTGACGGCGATGTCGACGAGGTCGCGAATGATGCTGTCGACATCCTTGCCGACATAGCCGACCTCGGTGAACTTGGTCGCTTCGACCTTGATGAAGGGCGCATCAGCCAGTCGCGCCAGCCGGCGCGCGATCTCGGTTTTGCCCACGCCGGTGGGCCCGATCATCAAGATGTTCTTGGGCGTGATCTCGCTGCGCAGCGCATCGCCGACCTGCTGGCGACGCCAGCGGTTGCGCAGCGCGATGGCCACTGCGCGCTTGGCGGCGTTCTGGCCGACGATGTGGCGGTCGAGTTCGGAGACGATCTCCTGCGGGGTCATGCTCATGCCAGAACCTCGATGGTGTGGTTCTGGTTGGTGTAGATGCACAGGTCGCCGGCGATCACCAGGCTTTGCTTGACGATGTCCTCGGCGCTGAGTTCGGTGTGGGCCAGCAGCGCGCGCGCAGCGGCCTGGGCATAAGCGCCGCCCGAGCCGATCGCGACGATGCCGTGCTCGGGTTCGAGCACGTCGCCGTTGCCGGTGATGATCAGGCTGGCCTCGCGGTCGGCCACTGCGAGCATGGCCTCGAGCCGGCGCAGCACCCGGTCGGTGCGCCAATCCTTGGTCAGCTCGATTGCGGCGCGCGCCAGGTGGCCCTGGTGTTTTTCGAGCTTGGCCTCGAAGCGCTCGAACAGCGTGAAGGCGTCGGCGGTGGCGCCGGCAAAACCCGCCAGCACCTGCTCGCGGTGCAAGCGCCGCACCTTGCGGGCGGTGGACTTGATGATGATGTTGCCCAGCGTGACCTGGCCGTCGCCGCCCAGCGCGACTTGCCAGCCCTGCGGGGTGAGTCGGCGTACGCTGACGATGGTGGTGCCGTGGAATAAGTCCATTCGGTGCTTGGATCCGGAGTGAGAGTGTGGGTGGCGGGGCCGTTTGGGGAGATCAGTCGTTCACGATCGACACCGGGGCGTGTTGATCGATGCCCATCGCTCCGAAAAACAAGGCCAACAGCCGATGGACGTCGATGAAGCTGACGCTGCGCTGCTCGGCCTGTTTCGCCAGCAGCCAGCTCAGCAGGTCGCCTGCAGCGATGAAGTCGACCCTGATCAGCTTGGCGCATGACACCTGCACGCCACGGGCCGAGCCAAGCTGGCGGTCGATCTGCTGCAGTTGGGCGCTGATGTCGCCGCTCAACTGGCCTGACAGTTCGACCGTGCAGACCTGTCTCGTGGCGAGGCTGTCGTCCAGCCGTGTAGGCGCCAGAAAACTCGATGAGAGATCACTGGCGACGCTCGGCGGCAGCGAGGCCGCCGCGTCGACCACGCGCTTGGGCAGCGGGCACCAGAGGGGCGACAAGCGGCCGAACAGCAGCGCGTAGTCCATCGCCAGCTTGTCGAACTTGGGCTGTTGACCGGTGGCCCGGTAGAGGTCTAGCAGCGCCTGCCAGCTTGGGCTATCGCGGTGGCGCGCGGCTGTCGGCTGGCACAGCGCGCTCAGCAGTTGCTCGCAGCGGCCGAAGTCGGCGTTGGCAAAAGCGATCGCCGCCTCGTCGAGTTCGGGGTCACGCAGCGCTGGCCAGCGGCTGGCCGATATAGACAGCGTCGCGGCCTGTGCGTTCGGTGCAGGTGCCGGGTCTGACAGATCGATGTCTGGCCGCAGCGTGATCCGGATGGCTGCCGGCCGGTTTGACGGCATCGCGCTGTCGGCTGGTTTGGCGGTCGGGCGAATGGTGTCAGCGGCGATCCGAGCGGGCGCTGCGATTGGCGTACGGGCTCGACTGGGTGTCAGCGTCGAGGCTGGAGGCGCGGCGCGCGACGGCGCTTCGCGGCGACCGCCCTCACCCGCCATCTGCTGCTCGATCGCATCGATCTTGGCCTTGACGCCGGCCTCTCCGCGGCTGAGCACGTCGTGTTCTGTCGCCCTGACCTCAGAATCCGCGGCCTTGGATGAGCCGCCGAGCGCAGCCAGTTTTTCAGGCGACAGCCCTTCGCGGCGCAGACGGCGCAAGGTATCGAACTCGCGCCTGCGAACAAAGTCGTTGCGTCGCTTGCGCTCGACGATGGCCCTGAGTTCGGCTCGGTCGAGCTGCGATGCCACGCTTTGGGGCGTTGCGGCCCAATCGACGGTGGGGTTGGCGACGAAGCGGGCCACCTTGCGGAAGAAGCCCGGTGCTGATTTGGCTTCAGCCATGTCGGTCACCTCGCTTGACCGGCCTGAAGCGTCACGACGTCCGGCGTACGCTCAGTCGCCGAACATCTTCTGCTTCATCTCGCGGCGCTGCTGCGCCTCGAGCGACAGGGTCGCCGTGGGCCGCGCCAGCAAGCGACCCAGCCCAATAGGCTCACCTGTCTCATCGCAAAAACCATAATCGCTGGCGTCGATCCTGGCCAGCGACTGCGTGATTTTCTTGAGCAACTTGCGTTCGCGGTCGCGGGTTCTCAGCTCCAGCGCGTGCTCCTCCTCGATCGTGGCGCGGTCGGCCGGGTCGGGAACGATCGTCGTGTCTTCGCGCAGGTGCTCGGTGGTCTCACCCGCGTTCGACAGCAGGTCGTCCTTGAGCGCTTGCAAGCGCACACGGAAAAACTCTAGCTGCTTGTCGTTCATGTACTCATCTTCGGGCATCGAGAACAACTCGGGCTCGGTCAGATCACGACCGGCTTTGGTCTTCCAGGCATTGACGAGCTTTGGGTCTGCTTTGTGCGCAGTCTTCACGAAATCCATCGGTTCAGGGTATCCACGTGCAGGCGGCTTGGGAGGTGCGAATCGCTCGGCAAATCGGCTGGTGGACGGCGCTGGCGCTGGTGCCGTCGTCTTGGCGCTGTGCTTGCTGCTCGACTTGGCGCCTGGTTTGGGCGCACTCGCCGTGACCGGCTTGTCGAGGGGGGTGCTGGCGGTCGGGGGTTTGGCCAATGGCTTACTCACGTCGGAACTCCTCGCAGTGGCGATATACCTGTGGTCCGCCACGGCCTGTCGATCTGCCGCGTCGCTAGAGGCGCGCGGATTGTAGCCATGCCCGAAGGCGTTACGCCACGGCTTAAACGAGACATCCTTCCAGTCCTTGCAAAAGGATGTCCTTGGGCAGGTCTATGCCGATGAACACCATCTTGCTCAGCTTCTTCTCGTTGGGCAGCCATTTCGGACCGAGGTCGCTGCCCATGAGTTGGTGCACGCCTTGGAAGATCACCTTGCGCTCGCTGCCCTTCATGTAGAGAACGCCCTTGTAGCGCAGCATCTTGGGACCGTAGACCTGCACGATCGAGCCCAGGAAATCCTCCAGCTTGGCCGGGTTGAAGGGCTTTTCGGCGCGAAACACGAAGGACTTGACGTCGTCGTCATGGGCATGGTGGTGCGGATGGTCGCAGTTCTCGTCGTGCACGTGGTCATGCGCTGCGTGATCATCGGCGTTCAGGAACTCGGGGTCGATCTCAAGCTTGGCGTTGAGGTTGAAGCCTCGCAGGTCGAACACATTGGCGATCGGCACCTCGCCGAAATGCACCTTGTGCTGTGGCGCGCGCGGGTTCATGTGTTTGAGGCGGTGGATCAGCGCGCCGACATCAGCCTCGCTGACCAGATCGGTCTTGCTGATGAAGATCTGGTCGGCAAAGCCAACCTGGCAGCGTGCTTCCAGGCGAGTGTCGAGTTGCGACTGTGCGTGCTTGGCGTCGACCAGGGTCAGGATCGAGTCGAGCAGGTAGCTCTCGGCGATCTCGTCGTCCATGAAGAATGTCTGGGCCACAGGGCCTGGGTCGGCCAAGCCTGTGGTCTCGATCACCACCCGGTCGAAATCGAGCTCGCCCTTGCGGCGCTTGGCTGCCAAGTCCGACAGCGTGGTGCGCAAGTCCTCGCGGATCGAGCAGCAGACGCAGCCGTTGTTCATCTGGATGATCTGCTCTTTGGTGTCGGCCACCAGGATCTCGTTGTCGATGTTCTCCTCGCCGAACTCGTTTTCGATCACCGCGATCTTCTGGCCGTGGTGTTCGCTGAGCACGCGCTTGAGCAGCGTGGTCTTGCCCGAGCCCAGAAAGCCCGTCAGGATGGTTGCTGGGATGAGACCTGACGACATGGTGATTCCGATGCAGTGCTGTGAGGGTTGCTCGTCCTGGAGGCTGCGACGACAACCACAAGGTTTGGGATCGAGGTGAAAACTTAGGATGTCGAGTGATGTTGGGTCGAACGGCCAGACTTCAAGCGGCACCGCGTCAGCCTCGGCCGAACGCGAGAGCGTAGCGCAAGCCAGGAGGTCCTGCGGCCGTCGCGCCGGATCCATCGGTTATTCTGCGCCACCTTCACCACCGACACCCAATGTGTCAGAACCTCCTTCTAGTCGACCGCCGCAGCGCGCGGCGGCAGCTCTGACCAGCAAACGCAGCTTCTTTGAGCGCCTGGTTGAATTCCTGTCCCCGGGACCCGACTCCAAAGACGAGTTGATGGAAACCCTGGCCGATGCCGAGCAGCGTGAGCTGATCGCACCGGAGAGCCGGGTCATGCTCGAAGGCGTGTTGCGCATGGCCGAGATGAGTGCCGGCGACGTGATGGTGGCTGCGCCCCGGATCGACTCGCTCGACATTGACGCACCCTATGACGAACTGCTGCACAGCGTGATCGAGACCGCGCATTCGCGTTTTCCGGTCTACGAGGGGCAGCGCGAAAACGTCATCGGCATCTTGATGGCCAAGGACTTGCTGAAGGTCCAGCGCTCGCCCGATCTGAACCTGCGCACCTTGCTGAGGCCGGCGGTGTTCGTGCCCGAAAGCAAGAACCTCAACGAGTTGCTGCGCGACTTTCGCGCCAACCGCAACCACTTGGCGATGGTGGTCGACGAGTTCGGCCGCACTGCCGGGCTGATCACGATCGAGGACGTGCTCGAAGAGATCGTCGGCGAGATCGAGGACGAGTTTGACCAGGACGCCACCGCCGCCGAAAACGGCATCTACACCCTGGCCGATGGCAGCCACCGGGTGGCCGGCGACACCGACATCAGTGCGGTCAACGAGGTCTTTGGCACCCGCTTGCCCGAGGACTGTTTCGACACCATCGGGGGTCTGATCGCCCATGAACTTGGGCGGGTGCCGCGGCGCGGCGAATCGACCCAGGCCGATGGGCTGACATTCCAGGTCATGCTGACCCGGGGCGGTGCGGTGCGCTGGTTCAAGGTGGCGCGGCGGGCCGCAGCGCCGGCAGGCGCACGCGCTTGAAGCCACAGACCGCGGCGCGACTGGCGTGCGCAGGCATCGCCGGCGCGCTGCAGACCCTGGCCTTTGTCCACACCGCAGCCTGGCCGCTGCCGCTGCTGGCGATTGCCTGGCTGGCCTGGCAGGTCGGTCAATCCAAGCCGCGCCAGGCCGCCGCGCTCGGCTGGGCCTTCGGCTGTGCCTGGGGCTGTGCCAGCACCTGGTGGTTGTTCATCAGCCTGCACCGCTACGGCCAGTTGCCAGCACCGTTGGCCGTTGTTGCTGTGCTGTTGTTGTCGGGCCTGTTGGCGCTGTACCTGGCCCTCGCGATGGCCTGGGTGGCAAGGCAGCGCAGCGGCCTAGGGCTTCGCGACGCCGCGCGCTTTGCCGCTGCCTGGCTGGCCGCAGAACTGGCGCGTGGGGTGTTTTTCACCGGATTCCCCTGGGCCGCGACCGGCTACAGCCAGGTCGATGGGCCACTGGCTCTGCTCGCGCCCTGGATCGGCGTCTATGGCATCGGCGCCTGGGTCGCCTGGGCCGCAGCCTGTCTGGGGTTTGGCGCTGCGCGAATCCAGCCGGGTGCGGGCTGGCGGCGCGGCTTGACTGCGCCGGTCGGGCTGGCGCTGACGCTGCTGGCATTGCCGGCTGCCTGGGGCCTGTGGCGCGGCACGCCCGAGTTCACGCGGCCGGGTCGCACGCTGCAAGTGGTGATGCTGCAGACCAACGTGGCGCAAGACGAGAAGTTCGCCGCCCAATACCTGCCCGAGGCCTTGGCCTGGGTAGCGAGCGCACTGACCGGCGCGCGTGCCGACTTGGTGCTCGCGCCCGAGACGGCGGTGCCGCTGCTGCCGGATCAACTTGCCGAACTGGTGCCGGGCTACTGGGCCGACTTGCAGCAGCATTTCGCCGGCCCCGGTCGGGCCGCGCTGGTCGGGGTGCCGCTGGGCAGCTTGCGCCAGGGCTACACCAATTCGGTGGTCGGGATCTCGGCGGCGGGCAGCGATTACCGCTACGACAAGGTGCACTTGGTGCCATTCGGCGAGTTCATTCCGACCGGATTTCGCTGGTTCACCGAGTTGATGAGCATCCCGCTCGGCGACTTCAACCGCGGCCCGCTCAAGCCACCGTCGTTCGAGGTCCTCGGCGAGCGCATTGGCCCCAATATTTGCTACGAGGATCTGTTTGGCGAGGAGTTGGCGCTGCGCTTTGCCGATGAGGCGAGCGCGCCCAGCATCCTGGCCAATGTCAGCAACATCGGCTGGTTTGGCGACACCATCGCAGTGGCCCAGCACTTGCAGATCTCGCGCCTGCGCAGCCTGGAGTTGCAGCGTCCGATGCTGCGCGCGACCAACACGGGCGCGACCGCAGTGATCGACCATCGAGGCGTCGTGACGGCGCAACTGGCGCCTTTCACCCGCGCGGTGCTCGAAGCGAGCGTGCAGGGCCGCCAGGGTCTGACACCGTTTGCGCGTTGGTGTTCCGCCGCCGGGCTGTGGCCGCTGTGGCTGCTGGCCGGGCTGGGCCTTGCCTGGCCGCGTGGACGGCTGACCTCGCCGCCGGCCCGCTAAACTCGACCGCTTTGCCTCGACGACCCCCTGGCGTGCTGCGCGGCGCCTGTGCCTCTTCACCCGGCGACCCCCATGCTCACTTTCCAGCAAATCATTCTTCGCCTGCAAGACTATTGGGACCAACAGGGCTGCGCCCTGCTGCAGCCCTACGACATGGAAGTGGGTGCGGGCACCAGCCACACCGCCACCTTCCTGCGCGCGCTCGGCCCCGAGCCCTGGAAGGCCGCCTATGTCCAGCCCAGCCGCCGGCCCAAGGACGGTCGATACGGCAACAACCCGAACCGGTTGCAGCACTACTACCAATACCAAGTGGTGCTCAAGCCCGCACCGGCCAACATCCTGGCGCTCTACCTTGGCTCGCTCGAGGCGCTGGGCTTCGACCTGAAGCACAACGATGTGCGTTTTGTCGAGGACGACTGGGAGAACCCGACGTTAGGCTGCTGGGGCCTGGGCTGGGAGGTCTGGCTCAACGGCATGGAAGTGACCCAGTTCACCTACTTCCAGCAGGTCGGCGGCATCGACTGCAAGCCGATCACCGGCGAGATCACCTATGGTCTGGAGCGCCTGGCGATGTACATCCAGGGCAAGGAAAGCATCTTCGACCTGGTCTGGACGCCTGGCCTGACCTACGGCGATGTCTACCACCAGAACGAAGTCGAGCAAAGCACTTACAACTTCGAGCACAGCGATGTAGCCTTCCTGCTGCAGGCTTTTGCCGCGCATGAGCGCCAGAGTCAGCACCTGATGGGCGAGCAGCTGGCGCTGCCGGCCTACGAACAGTTGCTCAAGGCGGGCCACAGCTTCAACCTGCTCGACGCGCGTGGTGCGATCAGTGTGACCGAGCGCGCGGCCTATATCGGCCGCATCCGCAACCTGGCGCGCGCCGTGGCCCAGAGCTACCTCGACAGCCGGGCCAGGTTGGGATTTCCGATGGCGCCCACCGATTGGGCCGACGAGGTGCTGGCGAGCATCGCGCTGAAGAAAGCGGCTTGAAGCCATGAAGCACACCGTGATGACATCCACCCACCCGCTGTTGGTCGAACTGTTTGTCGAAGAGCTGCCGCCCAAGGCGCTGAAGAAACTGGGCGAGGCGTTTGCGGCCGCGCTGGCGGCATCCCTCAAAGCCCAGGGCCTGGCCGGCCAGAGCAGCGTGGCCACGCCGTTTGCATCGCCACGCCGACTGGCCGCGCATCTGACCGATGTGGCGGCCAAGGCCGCCGACCGCAGCCTGCTGCAAAAGCTGATGCCGGTGGCGGTGGCGCTGGACGCGCAAGGCCAGGCCACGCCGGCGCTGTTGAAGAAGCTGGCCGCACTCGGCGCCGGCCCCGAGGTGCTGCCGCAGCTCAAGCGCGCGCCTGACGGCAAGACCGAGGCGCTGTTTCTCGACAGCCAGGTGGCCGGTGCGACGCTGGCCGATGGCCTGCAAAAGGCGCTGGCAGAGGCCTTGGCCAAGCTGCCGATTCCCAAGGTGATGGCCTACCAACTGGACGCCGGCGCGGGTGCCGAGGTCCGCCCGGGCTGGACCACCGTGCATTTCGTGCGGCCCGCGCATGGTCTGGTTGCGCTGCACGGCGACCAGGTGGTGCCGGTGTCGGTGCTGGGCCTGGCGGCCGGCCGCGCCACCCAGGGCCACCGCTTCGAGGCGCTGCGGCAACCGCTGCTGCTGCGCGATGCCGACAGCTACGCCGCGCAACTGGCCGACGAGGGTGCGGTGATCGCCAGCTTTGCCGCGCGCCGGGCCGAGATCGTGCGCCAGCTCGCCGCAGTGGCGGCCAGCGCCGGCCAAGGCTTGCGCCCGATTGACGATGACGCGCTGCTCGACGAGGTCACTGCGCTGGTCGAACGGCCGAACGTGCTGCTGTGCCGCTTCGATCCCGAGTTCCTGGCCGTGCCGCCGGAATGCCTGATCCTGACGATGAAGGCGAACCAGAAATACTTCCCGCTGCTCGACATGGAGGGCAAGCTCACGCACCAGTTCCTGGTCGTCAGCAACATCACGCCGCCAGACGCCAGCGCGGTGGTCGGCGGCAACGAGCGCGTGGTGCGTCCGCGCCTGGCCGATGCCAAGTTTTTCTTCGACCAGGACCGCAAGAAGACGCTGGAGTCGCGCGTCGCGGGGCTGGACAAGGTGGTCTACCACGGCAAGCTGGGCTCGCAAGGCGATCGTGCGGCCCGCGTCGGCGCGATCGCGCTGGCCATCGTCAAGCAGTTGGGCGACGCGACGCTGCCTTACACAGTAGAGGCCCGCGACCAGTTCGACGTGCTGGCCAGCAAGGTCAGCCAGGCAGCCCGGCTGGCCAAGACCGACTTGGTCACCGACATGGTGGGCGAGTTCCCCGAGCTGCAGGGCATCATGGGCGGCTATTACGCCCGCCACGAAGGCCTGCGCGACGGCGTGGCGATCGCGATCGAGGACCACTACAAACCGCGCTTTGCTGGCGACGCGCTGCCGCGAAATCACACCGGCACAGTGCTGGCGCTGGCCGACAAGCTCGAGACCTTGGTCGGGCTGTTCGGCATCGGCGCCTTGCCCACCGGCGACAAAGACCCGTTCGCGTTGCGCCGCCATGCGTTGGGCGTGATCCGCATCCTGATCGAGAAGAACCTGCCGCTGGCCGTCGATGCGCTGGTTCAGGCCGCTGAAGCCGTTTTTGCGTCCGAGCACAAGACCCATGAGCTGCTCTCGCCGCTGATGGTGTTCTTCGCCGACCGGCTGTCTGTGCTGCTGCGCGAGCAGGGCTATAGCGCGCAGGAGGTCGATGCGGTGCTGGCTTTGCACCCGACCCGGCTCGGCGACGTGCCGCGCCGGCTGGCGGCCGTGCGCAGCTTTGCCGCGCTGCCCGAGGCCGCGCCGCTGGCAGCGGCCAACAAGCGCGTGGGCAATATTCTTAAAAAATCCGACGCTGTGCTTGGCGCGGCGGTCGAGCAGGCACTGTTGGTCGAGCCGGCCGAAGCCGTGCTGCACGCCGCGCTGGCTGCGATCGCGCCGCTGGCCGACGCTGCGTTTGCGGCCGGCGACTACAGTGCCTCGTTGCAGGCCTTGGCAGGATTGAAAGCGCCGGTCGACGCGTTTTTCGAAGCTGTGATGGTCAACGCCGAGGACGCTGCGCTGCGCGCCAACCGCTTGGCGCTGTTGGGCGATTTGCACGCGGCGATGAACCGCGTCGCCGACCTGTCTCGGCTGGCTTCCTGAACGGCAGCGAGCATGCAGCCGGTTGTCAAACTCGTGATTCTGGGCCGTGACGGCATCCTCAACGACTTCCGGGATGACCATGTCAAGGCGCCCGAGGAATGGTCGCCCATCGCTGGCGCACTGGAGGCAGTGGCGAGGCTGAACCATGCCGGCTGGCATGTGGTGGTGGCAACCAATCAGTCCGGCATCGGCCGCGGCATGATCGACATGGCATCGGTCAATGCCGTCCATGCGCACATGCTCAAGCAGTTGCAACTGGCCGGCGGACGCATCGACGCGGTGTTTTTCTGTCCACACACACCCGAGGATGGCTGCGATTGCCGCAAGCCGCAGCCCGGTCTGATGCGTGAGATCGGCAAACGCTACGGCATAGACCTCAAGCAGGTGCCGATGGTTGGCGACACCTTGCGCGACCTGCAGGCCGCGCAGGCCAGCGCTTGCGAGCCGCATCTGGTGTGCAGCGGCCGCGCTGCCGGGCTCGATGCACAGCAGATCCAGGCCTTGGTCGATCAAGTGCCCGGCACCCGGGTCCATGCCGACTTGGCAGCCTTTGCCGAAGATCTGCTGGCGCGTGGCGCTGCGCTGCCCTCGCATTGATCTCTCGGCTCTGTATCCAGAAACCGATGATCGTCCTACGCTCCGCGCTCTACATCCTGTGGCTGCTCGCCACGCTGATCCCCTGGGCCCTGGTCGCCGTGCTGTTTTCGACCCTGGTGCGTGGCGCGCCGATGTACTGGCTTTGCGTGGGCTGGTTGCGCGCTGCGGTCTGGGGTGCCAAGACCATCTGCGGCGTTCGCTACCGCGTGCAGGGGCTTGGGCATTTGCCGAGTGCGGCCGACGCCCATGCCGCTGTTTTGCTCGCCCCCAAGCACCAGAGCACCTGGGAGACCTTTGCGTTTCCGACCCTGATGCCGCACCCTTTGGCTTATGTCTTCAAGCGTGAGTTGTTGTGGATTCCGTTCTTCGGCTGGGCGATCGGCCGCATGGACATGATCCATATCGACCGCAGCCGTCGCAGTGCGGCCTGGGGCAAGGTGCTGGCGCAGGGCCGCCGGCTGATGGGGCAAGGCAATTGGGTGATCATGTTCCCAGAGGGCACGCGCATCGCCCGTGGCGCCAGCGGCGATTACAAAACCGGCGCTTCGCGTCTGGCCGTGGCCACGGGCACGCCCATCGTGCCGATCGCGGTGACCTCGGCGCGTTGCTGGCCGCGCAGGAGTTGGTTGCTGCGGCCGGGCTTGATCGAGGTCTCGATCGGCAGGCCGATTCCGGCCCAAGGCCGTCGACCCGAAGAATTGATGCTCGAGGTCGAGACCTGGATCGAGACCGAGATGCGTCGGCTCGACCCTGACGCCTATCCGGTGCCGGCCGCTGTGCAGCCCGTCCGCGCGCTTGCAGGCTATCGTTCGTAGAATTCACGGTCATGCCTTCCCCCGGACTCCCAGCGAAACTGCAGCAGCTGTCCTTGTTCGACCTGCCGGTTGGCGAGGCCTTGCCGCCTGGTGCTGGCGCCGAGCCGGCAGAACCGCGGCTGGCACCCGTCGCCGCGCCGGCGGTGCTTCGTTTCCAGCACCCTCGAGCCCAGCGGTCGATCGCGCTCGGTGAGTACCAGGTGGGCTATGAATTTCGCCGGGCCCGGCGCCGCAGCATCGGCTTTGTGGTCGGGCTCGATGGTCTGAGTGTCAGCGCGCCGCGCTGGGTGGCGCTGTCCGAAGTCGAACTCGCGCTGCAAGCCAAGTCGGGCTGGATTCTTCGCAAGCTGCACGACCAGCATGAGCGGGCCCAGCGTCTGCAGGCGGCCAAGCAGGTGTGGGGTGACGGCAGCACGCTGCCTTATCTTGGCGACACGCTGATCCTGCTGCTCGATCCGCGTGTCAACGGCGCGCAGTTCAACAGCGACGGCCAGTCGCTGCCTGGCGTGCCGCGGCTGACGCTGCACCTGGGCCTGCCGCAAAGCGCGACCCAGGAGCAGATCCGCGAACTGGTGCAGAGCTGGCTGCAGCGTCAGGCGCGCCGGGTCTTCGAGCAGCGCTGCAGCCTTTTCGCCCAACAGCTTGGCGTTCGGGTTCAGCGGCTGTCGCTGAGTTCGGCGGCGACCCGCTGGGGCAGCGCCAGCGCCAGCGGCGCGGTGCGGCTGAACTGGCGCTTGATCCACTTCGCGCTGCCGGTGATCGACTATGTCGTCACCCATGAACTGGCCCATCTGCGTGAGATGAACCACAGCCCGGCTTTCTGGGACGTGGTGCGGTCGGTGTTGCCTGACTTCGAGCGCAGCCGCGGCGCGCTGCGCGCCGAGGTGCTGCCGGCCTTCGATTGAGCCGCAGCGCCAGGCGCCCGAGCGACGTCAACGCGAGCCAGGCCATGACCCGCCCGACCTACACGATCACCGAGCTCGCGCGAGAGTTCGATGTCACGCCTCGCGCAATCCGCTTCTACGAGGACATGGGTCTGCTGGCGCCGACCCGGTCGGGCCGCAATCGGGTCTACAGCCAGCGCGACCGCACCAGGCTCAAGCTCACGCTGCGTGGCAAGCGGCTGGGCTTCGCGCTGCAGGAGATTCGCCAACTGGTGACGATGTACGACACCGAATCAGACACCGCGGCGCAGCTCGAAGCATTCATGGCCGTGTTGGGTGCGCACCGCCATCAACTCGCGCAGCAACTCGACGACATCCGCATCACGCTCGACGAGCTCACGCTGCACGAAGACCGCTGCCGCCGACTGCTGGCGAGCGCGGTCAAGCTGCGCAAGTGAGGCCGTGCCAGCGTCTAGCAGCGCCTGGAAGCGCCTGGTTATGATTGACGTTTACGTCAACGTCAACTTGGCGGCAACCCCGTCCACCGATTGAGGAGACCTCTGATGAGCCAACTGCCCGGACTCGATTTCCAGCTCGGCGAAGACATCGATGCGCTGCGCGACGCGGTGCGCGCATTTGCCGACGCCGAGATCGCGCCGCGCGCTGCCGAGATCGACCGCAGCGACCAGTTCCCGATGGATTTGTGGCGCAAGATGGGCGAGCTCGGCGTGCTGGGCATCACCGTGTCAGAGCAATACGGCGGCGCCAACATGGGCTACCTCGCGCACATGATCGCGATGGAGGAGATCAGCCGCGCCAGCGCTTCGGTGGGTCTGAGCTACGGCGCGCACAGCAACCTGTGCGTCAACCAGATCAAGCGCAACGGCAGCCAAGCGCAGCGCGCCAAATACCTGCCCAAGCTGATCTCGGGCGAGCATGTGGGCGCGCTGGCGATGAGCGAGTCGGGTGCCGGCTCGGATGTGATCAGCATGAAGCTCAGGGCCGAGGACAAGGGCGGTCATTACCTGCTCAACGGCACCAAGTTCTGGATCACCAACGGACCGGACGCCGACACGCTGGTGGTCTACGCCAAGACCGAGCCTGAGCTCGGCGCGCGTGGTGTCACGGCCTTCATCATCGAGAAAGGCATGAAGGGTTTTTCGGTCGCTCAAAAGCTCGACAAGCTGGGCATGCGGGGCAGCCACACCGGTGAGCTGGTGTTCCAGGATGTCGAGGTGCCGGCTGAGAATGTGCTGGGTTCGGTCGGCGGCGGTGCCCGGGTGTTGATGAGCGGGCTGGACTATGAACGCGCGGTGCTGGCGGCCGGGCCGATCGGCATCATGCAGTCGGTGATGGACAACGTCGTGCCCTACATCCATGACCGCAAGCAGTTCGGCCAGAGCATTGGTGAGTTCCAGTTGATCCAGGGCAAGGTGGCCGACATGTACACGGTGTTGCAGGCTGGCCGTGCGTTTTGTTACACGGTCGGCAAGAACCTTGACCAGCTCGGGCTAGAGCATGTGCGTCGGGTGCGCAAGGACTGCGCCTCGGTGATCCTGTGGTGCGCCGAGAAAGCCACTTGGATGGCCGGCGAGGGCGTGCAGATCTTTGGCGGCAATGGCTATATCAACGACTACCCGCTGGGCCGCTTGTGGCGCGATGCCAAGCTCTACGAGATTGGCGCCGGGACCAGTGAAATCCGTCGCATGCTGATCGGCCGGGAGCTGTTCGCCGAGACGATGTGAGGGCTGGGCGGCTGTTTCTTGCCGGCCCTGCTGCGTAAACTGTGCACTGCAACATCACCGCCTGAACGAGCCGACCATGAGTACCGAGCTGCAAGAGCTCTTCCAGAGCAACCGTCAATGGGCCGCGACCACCGAGGCGCGCGAGCCAGGTTTTTTCACCCGCTTGCTCAACCAGCAGAACCCTAAATACCTCTGGATAGGCTGCGCCGACAGCCGGGTGCCGGCCAACGACTTGGTTGGGTTGTTGCCGGGTGAGCTGTTCGTTCACCGCAACGTCGCCAACCTGCTGGTGCATTCGGACCTCAATGCGCTCAGCGTGGTGCAGTACGCGGTCGACGCGCTGAAGGTCAGCCACATCATCGTCGTCGGCCACAGCAACTGCGGTGGCGTGCGAGCGGCGATGACGAACCAGCGCTCGGGTCTGGTGGACAACTGGCTGCGCCATGTGCAGGACGTGCGTGACACGCATGAAGGTTTTCTGGCCAGCCTGCACGAGAGTCTGCAGGTCAACGCGCTGGTCGAGTTGAACGTGCTGGAGCAGGCGCGCAACGTCTGCCGCACCACGGTGGTCAGCGATGCCTGGCAGCGTGGCCAACTGGTGGTGGTGCACGGTTGGGTCTATGGCCTGCACAACGGCCTGCTCGAAGATCTGAAGATCACCGCCGCGTCAGCCGACCAGGTCGGTCTGGCATATGACACCGCGCTGGCCTTGGTCAAGCAGCGCTACCGGCGCTTGCAGGGCGAGCTATGCGCCGCGCTGCCGTCCGCGGGCTGAAGAAAGCCTGCGCCCCATGTTTCCCCACCGCTTGACCGACGGTCGCGCCTTCGACATCGCAAGGACCATGCTGGACGGTTTCAACCGTCATTACCGGCTGTTCTCGGAGACCAACCGCAGCGCCAAGCAGCGCTTCGAGCAGGCCGATTGGCATGGGCAGCAGCGCGCCCAGCGCGAGCGCATTGAGTTCTACGACATCCGGGTCGAGGAGGCGGTCGAACAGCTGCAGCGCGAGTTCGACACCGCGCACCTGTCGGACGACACCTGGCAACAGGTCAAGCTGCACTACATCGGCCTGCTGGTCAACCACCACCAGCCCGAGCTGGCCGAGACCTTCTTCAACTCGGTCACCACCAAGATCCTGCACCACAGCTATTTCCGCAACGATTTTCTGTTCGTACGTCCCGCCGTCAGCACCGAGTACATCGAGAACGACGAGCCGGCCTCGCTGCCGACATACCGCGCCTACTACCCGACGCGCGAGACGCTGCGTGAGACCTTGCTGCGCATCGTTGATAACTTTCAGTTGCAGCGTCCATTTCGCAATCTAGACCTCGACATCGACGCGGTGTTCGAGGCCATGCACCGCCATGTCGGCGACCTGGTGAGGCTGCGCGCGAACTTCCAGATCCAGGTGCTGAGCTCGATGTTCTTCCGCAACAAAGGCGCTTACATCATCGGCAAGATCGTCAACGGCTTTGCCGAGACGCCGTTCGCGCTGCCGGTCTTGCACGGCGAGGACGGGCTGCTGGTGATCGACGCAGCGCTGTTTGCCGAGGACGACCTGCTGATGGTGTTCAGTTTCGCAAGAGCCTACTTCATGGTCGACATGGCGATCCCGAGCGCCTATGTGCAGTTTCTGCGCTCGATGATGCCGCGCAAGCCGCGCAACGAGATCTATTCCGCGCTCGGCCTGCAAAAGCAGGGCAAGAATAATTTCTACCGCGATTTTCTCTACCACCTGCGCCACAGCAGCGACAAGTTCGGCATCGCCCCCGGCATCAAGGGCATGGTGATGCTGGTGTTCGATCTGCCCTCGTTCCCCTATGTGTTCAAGGTGATCAAGGATTTCTACCCGCCGCAAAAAGACACCAGCCGCGAGCAGATCAAGCGCAAGTACCTGCTCGTCAAGACCCATGACCGTGTCGGGCGGATGGCCGACACGCTGGAGTACACCAGCGTGGCGTTTCCGCGCTCGCGCATCAGCGACGAGTTGGTCGCCGAGTTGCAGCACTTCTGCCCGAGCCAGATCGAGATTGACGGTGATTCGCTGGTGATCAAGCACCTCTACATCGAGCGCCGCATGATTCCTCTGAACATCTATTTGCAGGACGCCGTGCCCGAGCAGGTTCAGCGCGCGGTGATCGAGTATGGCAACGCGATCAAGGATCTGGTGGCGGCCAACATCTTTCCCGGCGACATGCTGTGGAAGAACTTCGGTGTCACGCGCCATGGCAAGGTCGTGTTCTACGACTATGACGAGATCGAATACATCACCGATTGCCGGTTTCGCCGCGTCCCCACGCCGCGCAACGACGAAGAAGAGATGTCGGCCGAAGTCTGGTACACGGTCGGCCCCAAGGATGTCTTCCCCGAGACCTTCGGCCCGTTCCTGCTGGGCAACGACGCAGTGCGCGAGGTCTTCATGAAGCACCACGGCGACCTGCTCGACGCCGCTTTCTGGCAAGGCCACCAGGCCCGCATCCAGGCCGGCCATGTGCACGACGTGTTTCCTTACGAACAGCACAAGCGTTTTGCCCACCACCGGGCGGGCTTGGCTTGACGATGTGCACCAGCGATGTGAGTCTTGCCGCGACAAGACCGATCTGCCGCGCGTGCGCCCCGGTGCCAGAGCGACCGCTCTGCGCCGACCATTTCATCCACCCTGTCAACTGTCCAGGAGCAAACCATGTCTGAATCCATCGTCATCGTCTCTGCCGCCCGCACGCCCATCGCCGGCCTGCTGGGGGAGTTCTCGTCGCTCGCTGCCTGGGAGTTGGGCGCGGTGGCAAT
>RGQD01000490.1 GCA_010030205.1 Betaproteobacteria bacterium | reverse complement strand
GATGGCGGCTTTGATGAATTTTCCTTTGTGTGGGTTTAGGCCTTCGGCACGGTGATGGCGAGGCGCTTGGAGCGGGCACCGGGCGCCCGCCTCACCATTGAGGTTCAGGTCTTGTCGTTCAGGCGAAGCACCAGCTTGCCGTTGTTGGCACCGCTGAACAGCATGTCGAAGGCTTGTGGGAACGCATCCAGGCCGTCAACGATGTCTTCGCGCGTCTTCAGCTTGCCGCTGGCCATCCAGCCGCCCATCGCCATCGCGGCTTCCATGGCGCGGCCGTAGTAGTCGGAGACCACCATGCCGGTCATGGTGGCGCGGTTCACCAGCAAGGACAGGTAGTTCGCCGGCCCCTTGATCGGCGCGGTAGCGTTGTATTGCGAGATGGCGCCGCAGATCACGATGCGCGCACCGCGTGCCAGTCGCGTCAGCACGGCATCCAGGATGTCGCCGCCGACGTTGTCGAAGTACACATCGACACCTTTGGCGGCGTGATCCGCCAAGGCTTTGGCGACGTTTTGCGTCTTGTAGTCGATAGCGGCATCGAAGCCCAGTTCGTCCATCAGGTAACGGCACTTGTCGGCGCCGCCAGCGATGCCGATGACCCGCATGCCCTGGATCTTGCCGATCTGGCCCACAACCGAACCCACGGCACCGGCCGCTCCTGAAACCACCAGCGTCTCACCGGCCTTTGGCTTGCCGACTTCCAGCAGGCCGAAGTAGGCGGTCAAGCCGGGCATGCCCAGCGTGCTCAGGTAGGTCGGCAACGGCGCCAGCTTGGGGTCGATCTTCATCAACCCCGCGCCGTCGGAGATGGCGAAGCCTTGCACGCCCAGCAAGCCCGACACGTGGTCGCCCACCGCGAACTTTGGGTTCCTGGACTCCAGCACCTTGCCCACGGCCAAGGCACGCATGACCTCACCCAGGCCCACTGGCGGGATGTACGACGCCTTGTTGTCATTCATCCAGCCGCGCATGGCGGGGTCGAGCGAGATGAACAGGTTCTGGACCAGCACTTCACCGTCTTGCAGTGCCCGCACCTCCTCTTCTGTGCGTTGCCAGTCGCTGGCCTTGACGGTGCCCACAGGGCGGTTGGCGAGCTTGAACTGGGGGTTGATGCGGTTCATGGCGTAACTCCGAAGGGCCTGAGCAGGCGTGGATGGATGGAATGAACGAGAGTCTAGGCAGCAAGCCGTTGCCTGAATAGCGTTCAATAAGCCAAAATACCGTTGCGCAAAATGCAACATAGACCGACATCAACACCATGAACCCGCAACATCTGGCCATCTTCTCGGCCATCGTCCACGCCGGCAGCATCAGCCAGGCTGCCGTGAAACTGGGCTGCAGCAAATCGGTCGTATCGCGGCAGTTGGCCCGGCTGGAGACTGACCTGGGGACGCGTTTGCTCCAGCGCTCGACACGTCGCCTGACGCTGACCGAGGTCGGCCAGCTCGTGCTGACCCAGGCGCAGCAGATTGAACGGGCGGTGGCCAACATCGAGCAGCTGACCGGCCAGTACCAGCAGGAGGTGAGCGGGACCTTGCGCGTGACTTGCCCACGCCCCTTGAGCCAGTTGCGACTGATGCCGCTGTTGGTCGAGTTCACCCAGCGATATCCGAAGGTGGAGGTGGTGCTCACCGTGGCCGACCGCATGGTGGATTTGATCGCCGAACACATCGACGTCGCGATCCGCGTCGCCCATTTGGAGGACTCCGGCCTGGTGGCACGCAAACTCATCGACACCACTCGGGTGCTGGTGGCCGCGCCTGCGTATCTGGCGCGGCGTGGCGTGCCGACTGTGCCCAACGACCTGCTGCAACACGATTGCCTGGTGTACGCCAGCGGCGCGCGCGCGTTTGACGAGTGGGGATTCGTGCGCGATGGCAACACCACCATGGTGCAGGTCCAGGGCCGGATCCAGATTGACGATGGAATGGCCTTGGTCGCAGCAGCACGTGAAGGCGGCGGCATGCTGCTCATCGACAGTCTGATGGTGGCCGATGAGCTGGCCCATGGCGATCTGGTGACGGTGCTGCCCGAATACAGCTTTCGGGCAGGGCAACCGGTCTACCTGGTCTATCCAGCGAGGTCGTGGCTGGCCTACAAGACGTCGGTGTTCATTGCATTCCTGCAAGAGCGATTGTTTGACTGAGCGCCGGCCCGGCCGCTGCAGCAAAGCACGATCGCCAAGGGTGCAAGAGCACTCCGTCGTCGCGCCGCCGACCAAGTCGGCGCCCTTCAGCCGGCCACCATCAAGAACCGCATCGCCTACCTGAGGGCGGCCTGCCGGTCGGCTGGAAGCGCCACGGGATGGGCGACGTGGACCCCGGCGCCGGGGTAGTCGCTACGGGCTACGCCCTGCGCGTCTTCCCCGGCGCGATCAATACAGCCTCACGGAGGTCAACGACACAGCTCAACCCCTACACTTATCCACAGTCGACCCTCTCAAAGTCGGCTTCCACCCCTGGCTCAAAATTCGGTCGGCGCGGTGACTCGGATTTGACTCGGCGCCAACAGCTAACATCAAAAGCGTTCGTCGGTTTGTTATATTGCTATTAGTTTTTATTATTTATAAAGCACAAATGT
>RGQD01000489.1 GCA_010030205.1 Betaproteobacteria bacterium | reverse complement strand
GCGTTTCTCAGGCGCGGGGCTGGTGACGAAGCGGCTTCTAGAATCCTGGCACCTGAATCCTTCCCGGGTGGGCCATTCTGGCCAGACCTTGTCAACGGAGCACTGCATGGACAGCCGCACAACGATCGAATCTCCCGGCTCAAGCCCTGCGGGGCATGCTGTGCGTGAACGCCTGACGGGCTTGCGCAGCGCGATGGCCCGGCACGGCGTGCACGCGCTGCTGGTGCCCAGCGCCGATCCGCACCTGTCGGAGTACCTGCCCGGACGCTGGCAGACGCGCCAGTGGTTGTCAGGGTTCACCGGGTCGATGGCCACCTTGGTGGTCACCGCCGACGCCGCAGTGCTGTTTGCCGACAGCCGCTACTGGCAGCAGGCCGAGGCGCAGTTGACGGGCAGCGGGATCGCGCTGGTCAAGATCCCGACCGGCGCGGCGACCCACCACATCGAGTGGCTGGTCGAGCACCTGGCGCGTGGCCAGACCCTGTCGGCCGATGGCCAGGTGCTGGGCCTGGCCGCTGCGCAACAGCTTCGCGGCGCGCTCGAAGCGGCTGGCATTGCGCTGCGCACCGACGTCGACCTGGTCGACGAGATCTGGCCTGACCGTCCGACCTTGCCCACGGCTGCGGTCTATGCCCACGACGCGCCGCAAGCGCCGGAGTCGCGCGCTCAACGTCTGGCCCGGGTACGCGAAGCGCTGGCCCGCCAAGGCGCGAGCCATCACTTCATCTCGACGGTCGACGACATCGCTTGGCTGAGCAATCTGCGCGGCGCTGACGTCGAGTACAACCCGGTGTTTCTGGCCCATCTGCTGATCGACGCGACCCGGGCGACGCTGTTTGTCGGCGCGGGCAAGGTGCCCAAGGCCTTGGCGGCGCAGCTCGCGGCTGATGGTTTTGCGTTGGCCGATTACGCCGGAGCCGCATCGGCTCTGGCTGCGTTGCCGTCGGGCAGCACGCTGCTGATCGACCCGCGCCGCATCACGCTGGGTTTTCGCCAGCAGGTCGCTGCGGGCGTTCGGGTGGTCGAGGCGATCAACCCGAGCACGCTGTTCAAGAGCCGCAAGAGCGATGCCGAGGCCGGTTTCATCCGGCAGGCGATGGCCCAGGACGGCGCAGCGATGTGCGAGTTCTACGCCTGGTTCGAGGCCTCGCTGGCGCGCGGTGAGCGCATCAGCGAACTCACGGTCGATGAGAAGCTCTCAGCTGAACGCGCGAAACGACCTGGTTTTGTGGGTTTGAGCTTTCCCACCATCGCCGGCTACAACGCCAACGGCGCACTGCCGCATTACCGCGCGCTGCCCGACGCGTATTCGTGGCTGGAGGGTGATGGCCTGCTGCTGATCGACTCGGGCGGCCAGTACCTGGGCGGCACCACCGACATCACCCGCGTCTGGCCGATCGGCAACATCAGCGCTGCGCACCGGCGCGACTTCACGCTGGTGCTCAAAGGCATGATGAACCTGGCGCGGGCGCGCTTCCCGCGCGGCACGCTCAGCCCGTTTCTCGACACGCTGGCGCGCGCGCCGCTGTGGCAGCAAGGCCTGGATTTCGGCCACGGTACCGGTCACGGTGTGGGTTATTTTCTCAACGTGCACGAAGGCCCGCAGACCATCAGCAAGGCGTTGCCCGAGGCCCACCATGCGATGGAGCCGGGCATGGTCACGTCTGACGAGCCCGGTGTCTACCGGCCAGGCCAATGGGGTGTTCGCATCGAAAACCTGCTGCTCAACGTGCCGGTGGCCACGGCCGAGGGCGGGGTGTTTGGCGACATGCTCGAGTTCGAGACCTTGACGCTGTGTCCGATCGATGCGCGTTGCATAGACCGCAGCCTGTTGCGCGAGGACGAGGTCGGTTGGCTCAACGCCTACCACGCGACTGTTCGCGAGCGGCTCGCACCCTTGGTGGCGGGTGACGCATTGGCTTGGCTGCGGCTGCGCACCGAGCCGATCCGGTGATGATCCGGTGACGCTCCGGTGACGCTCCGGTGACGCTCCGGTGACGAACGGGCCTGATGCCGGTTTGGCGATCGGCATCGACCTCGGGGGTAGCAAGACCGAGGCGGTGGTGCTTGACGGCGCGGGCGTCGAACGCTGGCGGCAGCGCGTCGCCACGCCCCAGTCGCAAGGCTATGACGCAGTGCTTCAGGCGCTGGCCGGCTTGGTGGCGCAAGCGCGCCAGGCCATGGGCGGCCTGCCCGCGACCATAGGCATTGGCACGCCTGGCAGCTTGACTGCCGACGGGCTGGTCAAGAACGCCAACACGCTGTGCCTGAACGGTCGGGCATTGCAAGCCGATCTGCAGGCCTGCCTGGGCCAGCGCGTCGAACTTGCCAACGATGCCAACTGTCTGGTGCTGTCCGAGGCCGCCGATGGTGCCGGCAGCGGTGCCGCAGTGGTGTTTGCCGCGATCCTGGGCACCGGTTGCGGTGCTGGCATCGCCGTCAACGGCCGGGTGCTCACCGGGCCGAACGGCCTGGCGGGCGAATGGGGCCACAACCCGATGCCCTGGCTCGGTGAGGCCGAGCCGCGTCTGGCCTGCTACTGCGGGCAGACCGGCTGTGCCGAGACCTGGCTCAGCGGCCC
>RGQD01000488.1 GCA_010030205.1 Betaproteobacteria bacterium | reverse complement strand
TTTACTTTGGCAACCGCCGCATCACGCCGGTTGCGGCCAATTCAACGGGCCAGAGCGAGATTCGGGTGATGCAGGACGCTTATCCAAAAGCTTATTACAGCTTGGGGACTGTCCAGATTCCAGATGCGCCGCAAGACTTGTATGTTCGCGGCAGCCTGAAGAATGCCGATGGTGCGCTCTACCTGACCAACATGGAGGGCAGCATCAACGTCACCGGCGAGCTGCGCGCCGGCACGGTCAAGCTCACTGCGCTGGGCGACTTCAACCTCAGCACCGACGACTGGTACCACGTCGGCAACGACCCGCGCCAATACCTGTCAGCCGTGCCCAACCAAAGTCTCAACAGCTTCTTTGAGCTGTTTGGCAGCCAGGCCTACAACCCCTGGGGCATCAAGGGCCAAGTGCGCTATCGCCAAGCCAGTGGCAATGTCGGCGACGCCCGGCTAAAGGTCTTGTTCGATGCGATGGATGCGGCTGCCACCAAGCAATCGATCGTCTTCGCAATGGGCGAGATCAACATCAATGCCCGTTACCTCAACCTCAACGGCGTGGTGCAAAGCGGTGTCGACAGTGTCGACTTGACGATCGGCGCGGACTTCAACCCCAGCCGTTCGTCGAACTTCACCGATGCGAGCGGTCGCCTGCTGCCTGGCATCTCCTATGGCGCAGCCGGTCTCGCGACGGTCGATGGCTTCTTCGATGTCGACGCGGGCGCCATCATCCTCAGCCCGATCAAGCCCACCGGCGGGGTGATCAACCTGACCGGCCAGATCCTGAGTACCGGCAACGGCGAGCTGCGCGTGGCCAGCGGCTATGCCTCGGTCAACATCATCAACCAGAGCAAGTTCTCGCTGGCGGTCGACACCATCGACGTGTCGACCGACCGCATCGGCAAGATCACGATCACTGACACTGCGACGCTGCGTCGTGATGAATACCAGGTGCTGGACGGCAAGACCGACCATGTGGTCAAACAAGGCGTGCTGGAGTCCGGCAGCGGTGGGGTCAGCAGCATCACCTACAACGCAGTGGCAGGCGGCCAAATCGGGGTCGACGCCAGTCAGCCCATGGTCTACCAACCTGAGTTGGGTCGCTACTACCTCTGGACCGAGGGCCAGGCCAAGACCCGCACCACCATCAAGATCTACGAGCAGAAGAGCTTCAACCTGCTGGGCTTCGATTGGGACGGGTTGGTGCCCGACACCGAGGCCAAGTCGGTCGACACCAATTTCACCGATGGATCGCCGCTGCTCGAATCCGAGTTGCTGATCCGCCTGAGCGACCCGAGCGTTTCAGCCGCGGTGCGCAACGCGTTGCAGGGCAACGTGCTGGTGGTCGACTATGTCCAGAAGAGCAACCCGGCCGTTGCGTTGGTCAACAACGTCAGCTTGGTTCGCGACGTGGTCACGAACAGCCTGTACCGCTATGTCGGCGAGTCCAAGTCGGTGGCCTTTCCGGTGACCGATTTCGGCGACACGAGCAAGTGGAATCGGGTCGCGCAACTCAGCGGTGGCAAGAAGTTGCTCGACGCTGTGTCGGGAACTTACTACTACGCGCCCTCACCGGACGACAAGATCACGGGCGTGCCTACCGGGCTCTACGCGGGCGCCAACGGCAGCTGGACCTCCGCCAAGGCCGACAACCGCTTTGACAGCAATTTCGCCAACGAGGAAATCACCGTTGTCACGACGGAGAGCGGCGGTGGCTGGTTGCGCGAAAAGACCATCACGACCAAGACCACGACGGTCACCGGTCTGAAGGACTTCTACACCTATGCGTTGGCGGCCGACAAGCCGGTCACCATCAAGCCGATGCTCGGCCGCAGCGAGCCGGTGGTCAACATCCAGACCCCCGGCAAGCTCTTGCTGGCCGGTAGCGTGTCTTTCGGCCAGAGCACGGCCAACGAGGACTCGGACGACTTCAAGCCCATCGCGCTGTCGTCTGACGCGCTGGAAGTTGCCGGCACGGTGGTGTTCAGCGGCGCGGTGCCCAGCATCGTGGCCAACAGCGATGTGACGGTCCGCGTCAAGGACCCCAAAGGCAAGCTCAACATCGTCGCCACCGGCAACGTGGTGATCGAGCA
Source organism: Betaproteobacteria bacterium (assembly GCA_010030205.1). GTDB lineage: Bacteria > Pseudomonadota > Gammaproteobacteria > Burkholderiales > Burkholderiaceae_C > Pseudaquabacterium. The sequence goes on along the minus strand of RGQD01000488.1, from coordinate 498 downwards.
GATCGCCGACCCTAAGAAGCCCAGCGCGCCGCTCAAGATCGGCCAGATCATCGCGGTCAGTTACGACTTGAACGGTGTGCCGCAGCGGGCTGGCCAGGGCTTGGATAACTTCGCGGCACTGACGGTGGGCACTGCCTACGATGTCACCGTGCTGTCGACCGACGGTATCTGGGGCTTGACCTCGACCTCGCGTATCGTCGGCGAAAAAGTCCAGCTCGACGGCGGCCAAGGGCTGATCAATGTGCGGGTCGACAGCAATGTCGGGGGCGCCGGCGGCGTGGCGGCGCGTGCCTTGGGCAGCGTCACGGTGACCGAAGCCAATGGCGACCTGCGCTTGGTCGCACCGACCGCCTTGAACGGCGCATCGGCGTCGGTACAGGCCGGCGACGCCGCGACGCCGCAAGACGTCAGCCTGACCGCGCAGCACGGCGCGATTCTCGATGCGGTGTTGGAGCGCTTCGTGCCCAATCCCAAAGACGTGGCGGCGCTGATCGCCGA
>RGQD01000487.1 GCA_010030205.1 Betaproteobacteria bacterium | reverse complement strand
ATGCCGCTGGCCCACAGCGTGTCGCCGCCGCCTGCGGGCAACATCTGGGCCGACAGGATCGCACCCATGGCCGGCTCGGCCAGAAAGGTCACGTCGGTGTGCCAGTTGTCGTTGTCGGGCGGGTTGTCGTTGCTGGTGTCGAGCACGATGATCTCGGGCACGCCGGGCGCCGTCGGGTAGACCGGGTGGATGTGCAGTTCACCGAAGCGCGCGGCCAGCGCACGCTGCTGCAAGGGGTTGATCGGCTGATTCTCGAAGAACAGCACATGGTGCTTCAGCAGTGCGGCCTGCAACGCATCGCGAACGCTGTCGTCGGCGGCGTCGGCCAGCCGCAAACCGCTGACCAGCGCGCCAATCGCCGGCCCCAGCGGCTGGATGGTCAAGGAGGATGGGCTCGTCATCAGGTGTCCAGGTCAGTGGGTGAATTGTCGGTATTTTCCACCGCGCAAGCCGTTGTCCACGTTGAGCCCGACCTGCCGGGTTCAGATCGCATCGAGCGGGTAGATTGGCCGCCGCACCTTGTGCAGCCCGAGCAAGGCGTAGTCCGAGCTGCACACGCCCGTTCCTGCGCACTCGACCACCGCATGCGCCAAGGACCGCAGACCTGCGCGCCAGTGGATGCGGCTCTTGAGCATCACGAAGCGCTGGTTTGTCGGCGCGATGCCCACAGCGGTGAAAGCCGCGAGGTCGTTGGGCTCGACATGGTTGGAGATCACGACGATCTGGACCCGACCGGTGTCGAGCACCGCGGTCGGCCCCATGTCGTTGAGTGTGCCGCGCGACATCGGCCCAAGGTTGCGGTATTGACCGTCGCAGATCAGCTTGACATGACCGCTGACGCTGCGCGGCTGGCCTTTGAGGCCAATCGCCGGCATGTCGAGTTTGCCGCCCAGGCTGATCGTGACCTGCGCGCCGACGCCGGCTTGGATCATCTGCTGCACCGCCGCCGGGTCGAAGATCGCGAATGCGGCCACGCCCTCGAGCCCGGCGTCCAGGATCGCACCGAGCACCGTCATCGTGTCCATGGTGCCACCTGAAGCGCAGTTGTCGCTGTGGTCGAGCAGGATCACCGGCCCGCTGCCGGCGGGTTTGGCTGTGGCCAGCGCCTGGGCGCGGGCCATAGATTCGGCCAGCGACTCGATCTGGTAGACAAACTGCGCGCGCGCGGCCCAGGCCATGTCGAGCAACTCATCGCACCAGCGCTTGGCCTGGGCCGGGTCGCCGTCACAGACCACGACCGCCGACAAGCCAGCGTACTCGATGTCGGCGTTGGGGAATCCGACGAACAGGCTGGCGCACAGCGCGCCCTCGGCCTCCATCGCCCGGCATCGTGCTTGCAACTCGCGGTTGGGTGAGTCGTCCGAGCCCTGGCGCATCACGTGCGGCAGCATCGGCCGCCTGCCAAAGGCCATCGCAGGCGCGGCCTGGCCGGCCAGCATCTTGAGCAGCGCACGGCCGGCGCGCAGGCCGGTCTCGTAGACGTCGACATGGGGGTAGGTCTGGTAGCCGGCGATCACGTTGCAGTGCTCGGCGATGCCGTCGTACAGGTTGGTGTGCATGTCGAGTGCGACGCCGATCGGTACCTGGGTGATCTCGCGCAGCCGGCGCAGCAGCTCGCCTTCGCCGTCCTCGTAGGTCCGGGTCACCATCGCGCCGTGCAGGTCGAGCAGCACACCGTCGCAGCCCTGGGCCACGGCGTCGCAAATGCGCTGGACGATGTGCTCGAAGGCTGAGTCTTCCACCGGACCGCTGGGCGAGGCGTTGGCGGCGATCGGCACCACGTAGTCGGCGCCAGCGGCTTCGGCAAGCTCGATGAACGCAGCGATCGCCGAGCCGGTGCCACGGTAGGCGGCGATGGCCCCGTCGCCCTCGGGCGGTGCGGCCGCTGCAGTGGCAAAGCGTGCCAACCCGGTGGGCACCGGCGAGAAGGTGTTGGTCTCGTGTTTCATCTGCGCTATGACGAGCTTCATCGCAAGGATCTCCAGGTTGAATCCGCCAATGATGCCGCAGCGCCAAGATCTCAGGGCTTTCCCGGGGTCGGTTGCGGCCCATCATCGGCAAAACTCTTGCAAGGCCGGCTTCCCGCAGGCCAGAGGAGCGATCGTTGACTGAACAAGTATTTCTGCCGGCGCACGAGCTGGCGCGGCAAATCCGTCGCAAACAGATTTCGGCGCTGGAGTTGCTCGATCTCTACCTGAGCCGGATCGCACGCTTGGGGGGCGGTCTGGGCGGCGCTGTCAACGCGCTGCCGGTGCTAGACGCCGAGCGTGCACGCGCCCGTGCCCGCGCGGCTGACGAGGCGCTGGCGCGAGGCGAGTCCTGGGGCCCGCTGCACGGCGTGCCGATGACGGTCAAGGAGTCGTTCAACGTCACCGGGCTGCCGACGACCTTCGGCCACGAGGCTTTTCGCGACAACATCGCGGCCACCGACGCGGTGACGGTGCAGCGCCTGCTCGGTGCCGGTGCGGTGATCTTCGGCAAGAGCAATGTGCCGGCCTCGCTGGCCGACTGGCAGAGCTTCAACAAGGTCTACGGCACCACGAGCAACCCCTGGGACCTGACCCGAACGCCCGGTGGCTCGTCGGGCGGT
>RGQD01000486.1 GCA_010030205.1 Betaproteobacteria bacterium | reverse complement strand
ATGACCCGGAACTTTGCGGGCCAGCCCTTGGGGGCCTTGTAGAGGGAAGCGTACATGTGGTTCTCCTTGGAATGGGGCCGGAGCCCCGGGGTTTACTTGAGGGAAATCTTGACGGTGAACACCGCCGACAGGGTGGCGTACTTCGCCACGATCTCAGGCGCCACGCCCAGGTCCTTGACCAACTTGCTGTAGGCCACCGTGGTGCGGTCGGCCTGGACGACCGTGGCCTTGAAGAACTCGCCCTCGAAAGCCTTTGGCGCGTCCACCGATGCCGTTGCGGCGTCTCGGAAGGACTCCTTCAGCGCGTCGGCCTTGGCGGTCAGGGCCGCGATCTGGGAGAGCAGGGAGCCGAGCTCGTCGGCGTTGGCGGCGGTGTTTGCGATTGCGTTCATGGTCAAGTCCTTCGGGGTGGGTTGCTGATGTAGAGATCATACAACAAGATCTTTGTGGCCCACAAGCCCCCTCCTCAACTTTTTTTTCACCAGGGGTTTGTTCCGAACCCCTGCTCTATGTTCCAGACCTAGAGCACCCCTGTCAGGGGGTGCTCCAGGTGGTATCTGGAACAAGTAGAGCATGCACATTTGCTCTAGATCACATCTGGAACACGTCTGGAACAGTCTGGAACATCTGGAACAGTAAAATTTTGCATGCTCCTCAGACCCACATTTCTGCCTCATTGTTGGGCATTTCGACCCTTCCACCCTCGTCTACCGACAGGCGCCCAGCCGCCACAAGCTCAACGATCGCGCCGTTGATCTTGGTGCCGCGCTGGTCCCGCTTGTCCGGCCTGTCCGGGTCGGGCACGAACGGGCGCCGGGCCAGCACCGCCTTGACCAGCTCGGCCTGGGTCAGGATCCCCGTGTTAGTCGCCAACAGGGTCGTGGCTTCTTCAAGCACCAGAGGCTGCCAGACCGCTTTGGGGTCGATGTCCTTGGGCTTGCCCTTCTGGCCCACCACCGCCTGCCTACCGACATCCGTGAAATGCACAACGCAAGTCGTCTCGTCATCCCCATCCGCGTCCTGCCCAACGACAACGGTCAGGAGCTCAAACCCGTACTCGCCGCCGTCCAGGCCGCCCTTCATCTTGGTGACGGTGGCAACGCGATCGTCGTCCAGGCGCAACACCTCGATCTCGAAGTCCGACGCCGCGCGCAGCCCTGACCAGCCACGGGCGCCTTTGGACTCGTCCTTGCCGCTGTGGTGGATGAGGATGACCATGGCGCCGGTGGCCCGGCTGATGGCCTTGCAGTACCCCAGTACCTTGCCCATGTCCTCGCCGCTGTTCTCGTTGCCGCCGGGCATGACCTGGGCGAGGGTGTCGATGATGATCACGTCAAACCCGCTGCCCTGGCGCTTGATCTGCGCGAGCAGGGCCTTGACGTCGATCTCCTCCAGGAAGTTCGGGGCGTCGCCGATGAACCGCATGTTGAACAACTCGGGCGCGATGCCCACGTGCTGGCAGTACGCCAAGCCGCGCTTGCGCATGTCCTCAACGCCCTCGGCGGCAATCCACAGGGGCGCGATCGGCCTGGGGGTCCGGTGGCCGCGCCAGTCCCGCCCAAGGGTCAGGGTGGCGATCAAGTCGAACGCCACGAATGTCTTGCCGGAGCCGCTGGCCCCGTAGATCACTCCCAGGGTGGCGTGGGGGACGATGCCCTTGCAGAGCCATGTCGACTTGCGACGCACGAAGAACTCGGGCGCGGTCTCGATGCGAAATCGCTCGGCCTTGGGGGCCGCTCCGATCCGGGGTAGAACCCCGGGGTTCTCCCCCGGGGGCGGCCCCAGGTCGTCGAACATGGCGTTGATCTCCGCGTGGGCGGTGGCCTTGGGCTTGGCCTTGACGCAGTGCTCGACCCACAGGTACTGCTGGGCGCGCAACTCGTTGTCGCCGCGATGGCGCATCGCCACGTCCATCGCGTAGCTGCTCGCCAGGAGCGACAGCACCATCTGGTCGGACAGGCCCAGGCTGTACAGGCGCACGCCCGCAAGGTGCAACGCGGCGGACCCGTCGCCCTCGTCCAGGCCCTCCAGCAAGAAGGCCATGGTGTCGGCGGGCAGGTCCAGCGTACTGATGTCGGGCAGGACGATCTCGGGCCACACCTCGGGCATCGGCGGTACGCCCCCGGGGATGACGGTGAGCCTGGGCGCGCTGCTCTTGCCGTACCGGCTGCGCAGCTCTGCCTGGGTGGCCTCGGTGATGTCGCGAATCGCGACGCCATCGCTACAGGCGTCCCCGGTGATGGTGAGGAACCTCGCGGCGTGGCCGGCGTAGACCTCAACGCCCAGGTCGTGGTTGTTCCAGTCTGTGGGTGACGCGCCCCTGGCGACAATGCGCAGGCCCCGACCGCTCGGTGAGATCTCGGTGTAGCTGCCGACCGCCGCAATGATCTCGATCGCTCGGGCCGAGAACACGCCCGACTCGTCGATGCAGTTGTCGATGTCAATGAACGTGAACTCGGGCAGCCCTGTCACCACGAACCCCAGGCCCGGGAAGAAGCCGGCGGGAAAGGCCTGCAACTCGGCCTGTGCGGCCTCAAAGGTCAGCCACGTCTCGGGCTTGGCAGTGCTGCGTTGGTTGCCGGGGATCTTGTCCCACTTGCC
>RGQD01000485.1 GCA_010030205.1 Betaproteobacteria bacterium | reverse complement strand
CGCAGCGCCATGTAGGCGTCGACGCTGGACTGGAACTCGAGCAGGATGTAGAGGTAGAGCCAGCGGTCTTTGAACTGCACGCGCCAGATGACATCGTCCTCGCGGCTGCGCAGGTCGTCTGAGACGTAGCTGCCGTTGACTTTCTCGAGCGTGCTGAGGTCGATCTCGGCCAGCCACGGCTCTTGGACAAAACCCACCAGCAGGTCGCGCACCATTTCTTGGTGCGAGAACAAAAGCTTGTAGCTGTTGTCGTGGTCGGGCATGAGATTCCTCGGCACGCTGACGGTATCGCGCGACGCGGTGCCGGGCATGGATGGTGGCGCGACGCGACGGGGCAGGTTGTCAGGTGCTTCACGCAAACGGTGTTTGGTAAACATTCGGTGAGCACGTAGTCTCACTGAGAGGGCCGACGAAACCACTGGACACGTACACCGTTTTGCGCTACCTTACGCCGCATGCGCAGCGTTGATGTCCTCGAGTCAGCCGGTGGGAGCTCTCCCAACCCGGCGGCGGCGTCGCCCAAGCCGTTCGATCAAGTGCTGGTGACCCTGACCAAGCGAGAACATATCGAACTGCGCACCCAGGCCAAGCAGTGGAAATCGCTGCATGAGAGAGCCATTGCTCGGCTTGAGCTTGCCGAGAAGCGACACCAGTTTGAGCTCGCGCTGGTGCGCCAGCGCGAAGAGCTTTTGAAGATCGAATTGGACAAGGCTCTGGCCCAGATTCGCGATCTGCGCCAGCGGGTGTTCGGCTCAAAGACGGAGCAATCGAACGCCGTCAATGCCGGAACCCGGCCGAAGGATGGGCCCGCCCGCCCGCGTGGTCAGCAACGAGGTCGACCAGGCCATGGTCGCACTCGACTGCCTCAGCTGCCGGCCAAGATGGAGGACTTGACGTCTCAGGCCTGCTGCCCGCGCTGCGGCGTGGGCCTGCGCGAGTTTCCCGGCACGCAGGACGCCGAAGTGCTGGAGGTCGAGGTCAAGGCCTACCGCCGCCTCATTCGGCGTCACCGCTACCGACCGGTGTGCGCTTGCGGCTGCTTGCCGGGGATCGTGACGGCGCCGGCACCGCCGCAGTTGTTCCCGCGCGGCAAACTCGGCGTGTCGATCTGGGTGGAGGCGCTGCTGTCGAAGTTCGTCTACGGCCAGCCCAGCGCTCGCTTGTTGCGCGACTGGAACGACCAGGGTCTGCACATCGCCCAGGGCACGCTCACCGACGGACTGCGCCGCTTGCTGCCGCTGTTTGCCCCACTGGTCGAAGCCGGCCTAGCGCAGTTGCGGCGCGCTTCGCACTGGCACGCCGACGAGACGCGCTGGGAGGTCTTCGAAGAGCTCGACGGCAAGATCGGCCACCGCTGGTACCTGTGGGTGTTCAAGTCGGCCACGGTGGTGTGCTTCGTGCTCGACCCGTCCCGATCTGCGAAGGTGCCCGGCGAGGCGCTGCAAGGTGTCAATCAAGGCATCCTCAGCGTCGACCGTTATGCGTCGTACCGCAAGTTCGCCCGCTTGACACCGGGCGTGAGCCTGGCGATCTGCTGGGCGCACCAGCGTCGTGACTTCCTGCGCCTGGCCAATGACCACCCCGCACTGTGGAGCTGGGCGATGGGCTGGGTCGAGCAGATTGCCCAGTTGTACCGGCTGCATGCGCTGCGGCGCGACCAAGACGACAGCGCTGGCGGTGAGGCCACCGTCATCGCATGCGACGGGCAACTGCGCGAGATCATTGCGACGATGGATCAGCAATGCGAAGCCGGCGTAGCCGATGCGCAACTCGCGGCGCCGGCGCGCAAGGTGCTGCGCACCATGCGCAGGTACTGGCCAGGACTGGTGCTGTTCCTGGAACATCCCTGGCTCGACCTGGACAACAACGCTGCCGAGCGCGCGCTCAGACCCGCAGTGGTCGGGCGCAAGAATTTTTACGGCTCGGGCAGCCAGTGGTCGGGGCAGTTGGCCGCTACGATGATGAGCTTGTTGAACACAGTCAGTTTATGGGGACTGAACCCGCGCCAGTGGCTGACGTCCTACCTGCAAGCCTGCGCCCAAGCCGGTGGGCAAGCACCCGATGATTGGGCTCGGTTCGTGCCCTGGCAAATGGATGAACAGCAATTGGCAGCCATGCGCGCAGCCACCGGCATACCAACGATCGACAGCTCATGAAACGATATTGCGGGCGAGAGTTCAGTCCAGATGATCTGCAGATGATCGTTCGCGCGATCGAGGACAACCCTCAAGTCAAACGCACGCCGCTGTCGCGTCTGGTGTGCGAGCAACTGAACTGGCGCCGCCCTGACGGGCAATTGCGCGAGATGAGTTGCCGGGTGGCGATGCTGCGCATGCAGGCCGACGGCTTGATCACGCTGCCGGCTTCGCAAATATCGAAGCCACGCCGGCGCGCTGAGTTCGCCGCCACGCCGGCCACTGATGCGCAGGCCTCGGTGGTGGCTGCCGTGCACGAGTTGCCGGCGCTGAGCATGCAGATCGTGCAGGGGCGCGGCGCGGCCTCGCGGCTGTGGAACGAGTACGTGGCGCGGTACCACTACTTGGGCTACACGCCGATGTCGGGCAGCCAGATCCGCTACAGCGTGCATGCCGGTGATCGGCT
>RGQD01000484.1 GCA_010030205.1 Betaproteobacteria bacterium | reverse complement strand
GGTTCGGTAGCAACCAGCCCAGGTTGCCGCCCTCGCTCTTGCTGGCGTCGATGGACTTCTCGCGGGCCAGTTTGTCGAACGACTCGCCCTTCTTGGCCCGCGCCAACACCTCTCGGGCATCGGCCTCGCTCGACAGCACAATGTGGCTGATCCTGTACTGCGACACATCGCCAAGCGCCTTGATCTGGCGGTCGTAGTCAGCGCGCACAGCCTCATCGCTGATCGGGTTCTTGGCAGCACGGTCTCTCAGCAGCAGTTCGACCAGATGGTTCTGTCGCAGCAGCGTCATCTGCAACTGCGCCTGTGGCTGCTTGTCGAGGCCGAGCCGCTGCGCTTCCTGCGCCAGCACCTCGCGACCTATCAGTTCGTCCCTGATCATCTGGCGCAGCTCTGGCGAATCCTTGGCGCCCTGGGCGATATTGGTGCTCACGAGCAGCTCAAGCAGCCCATCGCTCAGCGCCGCGCCATTGACCGTGGTCAGCACAGGCGTTTTGGCCTGCGCCAGCACTTGACCGGCGAGCAAACCAGCGCTGAGCGCGATGGCGATGGTTCGTAGCACTGGCACCAATCTTGTTTTCGTGATGATCATGACTTGTTTCAACAGGTGGAGAATTTTTGAACCGCTTCGCATTTTGATGGACTGCGCACAGATCCGAGCAGGCACGCCGATCTTGCCATCACTTCGCACCGGCTTCGGAAACCTGCATCAGGGTCTTTTGGTCACCAATCGTGACCATCAGACGGAAAGGGTAAGCGCCATCTGGCACGGCACCCAAGACCAGAGATTTTTCTTCCATGGAGTAACGAATCCAGGCGGGCAGGGGGCTTCCGTCTGCTTGCGTCACCCTGACTGCAGCGCCTGCACCGGGTGCCGTCAACACCATCTCAACCGGGAGCGGCACCATCAGGGCTCGTCCGCTGATCGCCGCACCTGCCGGAATGATCGCGGTCACCAGCCCTTGTTGGGACGAGCTTGCCAGGCCGTCTAGCGAAACGCTGACCCCGTTTGCACCGACCACAGGGGCAAACCCTTTGCTCGACCCAGCATTGCTGCTTGCCGCTTCGGCGACAGCAACGGACGCCGGTGTGAGCATCGCCGTCGAGGTGTTGCTGGCGACCGCTGCGTCGCTGCTGACGATCGCGGTAGCCGCAGGTCTTGGGCTGGCAGCGCCGGAGGCGATGTTGAGGCTGTCTTCTGGCCTGCTGCTCGGTAATGGCGCCGCACCGGAAACTACGGGGCCGCTGGTACCCGCTGCGGCATTGGTGACGACGTCGATCAGCCCGGAGGCCACGCTCGGTCGATCCAACCACTGCACCCCGAGGTTTGACGCGTGCATCACTGGTTGGATGACTGTTGGGTCGGCTTGCGCAGGTGTCACACCACCCTTGAAAACATTGCCGGTGGCGGCGAGTCGTATCAGCCCGCTGTTGGCGGAGAACCTGGCGGCCCCGTCCGCTTCGATGCGGGTGTCTGGCGCCTGAACGATGCCAAGGTTCGCGGCCACGGTCAGGGTGCTGTTGGTGCGCAGGTTGCCCACGGTCATCGCGCCGGTCTTGGCGTTGACGCTGATCGCACCATCGACGATGACAGACCCAGTACTTCCCTGAACAAACGATTCGGTGACAGTCAGTGGCCCCGCGCTGCTCAGGCTGCCACCGGTTTGAACCCATGTCGCCAGCGTCAGGCCACCGCTGCCCACATTGAGCGTTCCAGACGCCATGCGAAGTCCGCCGCCGGACAATATGCTGTCCACGTTCGTCGCGCCGCCCTGGGCGGGCGCGACCACCGCATTTCCAAAGCTGATCTCGACACCTGTCGGTGCGACGACCTTGGCGACGTTGGACAGATCGGGTACCGCACCGCCTGCCCAATTCGTCGGATCGAACCAGTTGCCGTCAGCCCCGCCGGTCCAGCTCACGCTGCTCAGTCTGGTGATGGTGTTCGCGCTGCTGGCGGCGTAGCGAACACTGTAATTGCGGCCGTTGTTGCCGTCGCTGACCAAGGCGACCGAAGGCGTCACGGTTTTGGCGACGCCTGTGTTCTTGTTGTCATAGGTTTGCGTGATGGCCGTTACCGTGTCACCGCTGACGCCCAACTGCGTGCTCAAGACAGCCAGATCGGCCGCACTCGCGGTGTAAGCCGTGCCACCGTCGTAGACTTTCATCGCCGCTGCAGCCATCAGCGTCACGGGTTTGGGGCTGATGTCCGCGGTCGCCTGCTGGCCCGCCGTCAAGCTGTAGTTGGTGTGCAGGCCGTTGCCATCGGACAGGGTGACGCTGTCGACGGTCACCAGCTTGGCGGCCCCTGCGTTCTTGTTGTCGAAACTTGCCACGCCTTTGGCGACCAGTGTTTCGCTACCAACCAGACCGGAGGCAATGGTCAGCGAAGGCACTGCAAGCGTGTCACCGTTGTAGACCTTGTCCGGCACTGTTGCGATCGCCACCAAGGCCTTGGGTGTGATGGATGCGGACACCGTCTGGACAGCGCCCAAGCTGTAGTTGCTGGCCAGTCCGCCGTTGATGCCGTTGGCCAGCGCGCTACTGTTGACGGTCACCAGATTGGCGCTCGATACGTCTTTGCTGTTGAAAGTGGCGCTGCCTGTTGCGGTG
>RGQD01000483.1 GCA_010030205.1 Betaproteobacteria bacterium | reverse complement strand
CCCAAGGCAGGAGCCGTATGCGGTAGTGCCGCACGTACGGATCTGTGGAGGGGGTGCTGGGTGACTGGCATTCCTACTCCGACTAGGGCACGGCCGGGCAAGGGGCCACTCCCGGCCTTGCATCAAGTTGCAAGTGGGCCCAAGCCCATTTCGGCTTTGCCGCGCTCGCCTTGAGCTTGCCCGACAGCTTGTGGGTCGACCTGGACGATGGCCGTGTCATCGCGGTCGCGCTGGCATGGTTCCCTCGTTTGTCGGCTGCGACGCCAGAACAGCGCCTGCGTTTCGAACTCAGCCCGCGCGGCGTTCACTGGGAAGCCTTGGACGAGGACATCTCGGTCGACGGCCTTCTGGCAGGCCACGGTGACCTGAGCCAAGGGCGGGTCGTGGCTGCGGGGTGACGCCAGAACTCCCCGCGCGAGTGCGAGGCCTGTCGTTTTGGCTCGTACGGCCATCCACAGCGCGCAAGCCAGCCCGTCGAACCGGGTACAAGACCTAGATTGCCAGCGCCGCGCCAATCCCCCACACTTCAAGCTTTTCCGGAGGATCTCAGCATGGCGAGCGAAAAGTCTAAGGCGGCGATAGGCACGGGCGGCACACCGCCGGCAGACTGGCTGGCGCGCCAGGCGAGCGAAGAAATTCTCGAGCCCTCGTTGCCTATCGTCGACCCGCACCACCACCTCTGGGACCGCGCCGGCCACCGCTACCTGCTCGATGAGCTGCTCGCCGACACCGGCAGCGGCCACAAAGTGGTGGCCACGGTGTTCGTCGACTGCGTGGCTTTTTACCGCCAAGACGGGCCGGCCGAGCTCAAGCCGCTCGGCGAGACCGAGTTCGCCAACGGCGTCGCGGCGATGGCCGCCAGTGGCGTCTATGGCGACACGCAGGCCTGCGCGGCCATCGTCAGCCATGCGGATCTGACAAGGGGAGCGGCGGCGCGCGAGGTGCTCGAAGCCCAGATCCGGGCCGGCAACGGGCGCTTTCGCGGCATACGCCACGCCGGCGGCTGGGACGCCAGCCCCGAGATCCGCAACAGCCACACCCATCCGCCCGAAGGCCTGTACGGCCAAGCCGCTTTCCGCGAAGGCTTCGCGCAGCTCGCGCCCTTGGGACTGTCGTTCGAGGCCTGGCAGTACCACCCGCAGCTGCCCGAGGTGATCGCGCTGGCACGGGCATTCCCGCAGACCTCGATCATCCTGAACCATGTCGGCGGGCCGCTGGGCGTTGGCCCTTACGCCGGGCAGACTGAATTGGTTTTTGCGCGCTGGAAGCGTGACATGGTCGAGCTCGCGCGCTGCCCCAACGTCACGGTCAAGCTCGGCGGGCTGGGCATGCGCATTGGCATGTTCGACCTGCACCTGCGCGACCAGCCGCCGAGCTCGCAGCAGATCGCCCAGGCCTGGCAGCCCTGGATGGAGACCTGCATCGAGGCTTTCGGAGCCGACCGCTGTATGTTTGAGAGCAACTTCCCGGTCGACAAGATCACGTCGGGCTATGCGGTGCTGTGGAACGCCTTCAAGCGCATCGCCGCGGGCGCATCGGCCGACGCGAAGACCGCGCTGTTCAGCGGCACCGCGAGCCGGGTCTACCGGCTCTGACCCGCTCAGTCGTCGTTGACGGTCTGGTGCTCGGCCGGCAGGATGATCTCGAGCAGCTCGCAGTCGTCCGACCAGCCCAGCACCCGGTGGCGTATGCCTGGCGGCTGGGTCCAGCATGAGCCCGCGCGCATCAGCTGCGGGCCCTGGCCCTCGAACTCGGTCTTGAACCAGCCCTTGAGCACATAGGCCATCTGGAACTGGACCTCGTGATGATGGCGCCCGCCGAAGGCCTCGGCATAGGGCGCGGTCATCCGGATCACCTGCGCGGTGGCCAGGCCTTGCGTGGCTGCTGCGACGCCCAGGTCGCGGTAGGCCGAATAAGGGCGCAGGCCGCCGGTCTTGAAATCGGCTTCGTCCAGGTGGCTGACTGAGAAGCGTTGTTCGGTGTCTGACATCGGATCTTCCTCCAAGGGTTTGTCTTGCCTGGCGCGGCCTGCGGTAGTGCCTGAATCAGCGCGCGAATCAGCGAACAATGCGCGGCAATTCGGCTGCCTGCTCACCGACCTCGAACAGCAGCGCCGCACTCATCGTCAAGCCTTCGCGCATCAGCGGCGCCAACACATGCTCGTTGGGTGCGTGTTGCGAGCAGGCCGGGTAGCTGTGCGGCACCCAGACCGTCGGCAACCCCAGGATGTCGGCGAACACGTCGTTGGGCAGGCTGCCGCCCAGGTTGGGCAGCAGCGCGGGCGCCACGCTGGTCGATTTCGCCAGGCTGGCCATTGCCAGCCGAACCCAGGCGTTGTCGGGGTCAAGCCGGGTCGCTGCCATCACCACCGGCTCGCTGACCGTGATGTCGGCATGGCCCAGCTCGGCCAACCGGGCCAGCACATGCTCGCGGATCCGGTTCGCGGCTGTGCCGACGACAAAGCGCAGTTGCAGCGTCGCACGCGCGGCCGGCGGGATTGCGTTGACCGGTTGCGCCGGGTTGCCGCAGCCCATCGCCAGCACCTCCAACGTGTTCCAGCCGAACACGCGCTCGGCCGGGCTCAGCCCGGGCTCGCCCCAGCCGGGGTCGA
>RGQD01000482.1 GCA_010030205.1 Betaproteobacteria bacterium | reverse complement strand
CGCTGCGGTTTGCGCCTAGCCATCGGGCCGAATCCATCGCTTTCATCTTGTTTCGATCCTTCCGGGTCGCAGCACTAGTCCGGCGCCTGCTGGCGCCGGTCGTTGCGCTCACTTGCCGGTCAGCTTGGCCTTGATGTCCTGGCCCACACGCTTGTTGACGAATTGCAGCGTGGCGACCTTGGACAGGTCGACATCGCCGGGCTTGTACAGCCCGGCTTTGACCATCTGGGCGTAGAAGTCGGCGATGCGCGGCGCGTTCATCGCGCCTATGCCCTGGGTCGCGGCCTCGCCCGAGTCGACGATGCCCTGGGCTTTCATCAGCGCGACCGAAGCCTCCATCTCGGCCTCGCTCATCTCGGGGTTGTCGCGGGTCATCATCTCGGCCGCGGCTTTTCGGTTGCCGTAGAGGTAGTTCACCCAACCGATCGCCGATGCGTCGACAAATCTCTGTACCAGGTCTGGCCGGCTCTTGACCACCTCGGTGCGGGCCTCGATCAGCGTGCTGTAGGTCGAAAATCCATGGTCGGCGAGCAGGTGGACCACCGGCTTGAACTTGCCCTGGTTCTCGACGTAGATCGGTTCTGCCACCGAATAGCCTTGTTGGATCGACTTGGGGTTGGCCAAGAAAGGCCCGAGGTTGTAGTTGTAGGGCTTGAGCGCCTCGTCCCTGAAGCCATGCGTGACTTTCAGCCACTGCCACCAGCTGAACTGGCCATCCTTGGCGATCAGCGCCAGCGGTGCATTCTTGAGCGCCTCGAACTTCTCATAGCCCTGACCCGGATGGGCGATCAGCGCCTGCGGGTCTTTCTGGAACATCGCCGCCACGACGACCGTGGGCACCTGGTTCTTGACGTTGTCGAAGCTGTGCAGCAGGTTGCCGGTCATCAGGAAGTCGACCCGCCCGGCCGGCAGCAGCGGCCGGTTGTTGACCTGCGGTCCGCCTGGCTGGATCGTCACGTCTAGGCCGTACTTCTTGTACGTGCCATCGGCCAAGGCCTGGTAGAAGCCGCCGTGCGCGGCCTGGGCTTTCCAGTTGGTGGCGAACACCACTTTGTCCTGGGCCTGGGCTTGCGCGTTGGCGGCCAGCAGGGCGGCGGTGGTGAGGCAGAGGGACCAAAAAATCCGCATGAGCGTCTCCTTCGTCAGGTAGGGGGGTTCATCAAAGCTGGCGCGCTGATTCTGACGCATGCCAGGGTCCGAGCAGCCAGCGCGACAAGGCGTTGAACAGCCAGAAGATCATCACCCCGGTGGCCACCAGCAGGCTCAACGCGGCAAACATCTTCGGGGTTTCGGTGCGAAAGCTCGCTTCCAGGATGCGCGAGGCCAGGCCGGTCTCGCGGCCGGCAGCGCCGGCGACCATCTCGGCAGTGACCGCACCGATCAGGCTCAAGCCGCCCGAGATCTTCAGGCCGGCGATGAAATAGGGCAGCGCCGCAGGCATGCGCAGCAGCCGCAGCCGCTGCCAGGGTGTGGCGCGGTACAGGCGGAACAGGTCGCGCAGCTGCGGGTCGGCCGCGCGCAGGCCGACCACGGTGTTGGACAGCACCGGGAAGAACGCGACGATCCAGGCGCACAGCAGCAGCGCGGCCTGGGTGCTCTCGACATAGATCAGGATCAGTGGCGCGACCGCGACGATGGGCGTGACCTGCAACACCACCGCGACCGGGAACAGCGCCCGCTCGAGTGTGGGCGACAGCGCGAACACCGCAGCGATCAGCGCGCCACCGGCGCAGGCCAGCGCCAGCGCGCCGAAAGTGATTTTGAGCGTGACCCACCAACTGCCGGCCAGCGAGCCGAAATTCGCCACCAGCGTCTGCGCCACCAGCGAGGGCGCAGGCAGCGTGTAGGCGGGGATGTCGGCGGCGCGAACCAGCAGCTCCCAGGCGGCAATCAGGCCGAGCATCACCGCCATCGGCAAGCCCTGTTCGCGCCAGATGGGTTTCAAACCGGCTCCCGCGCGGCTGGCCGAATCGCTTCGCGCGCTTCGTGCGCATTCGCCAGCGCTGCGCCCAGTTGGCGGCAGGCTAGGGCAAAAGCCGGCGAGTGGCGGAAGTCGGGCTGGCGCGGGTAGGGCTGGTCTATCGCCAGCTCGGCCACCACCCGGCCCGGGCGCGCTGCCATCACCAGCACGCGCTGGCTCAGGAACACCGCCTCGGCCACGCTGTGGGTGACGAACAGCGCGGCCATCGCCCGACCATGCCACCAGGCCAGCAAGTCGGTGTTGAGCTTCTGGCGCGTGATGTCGTCGAGTGCGGCGAAGGGCTCGTCCATCAGCAGCACGCGTGGCCGGGTCACCAGCGCGCGCGCGATCGAGGCCCGCATCTTCATGCCGCCCGACAGCGCAGCCGGGTAAGCCTGCTCGAAGTCGGCCAGGCCGACGCTGGCCAGCACCTGGCGTACCTCGGTCGCGGCGTCGGCGCGCGAGCGGCCTTGCAGCCGAAGCGGCAGCCAGACGTTGTCGAACACGCTGGCCCAGGGCATCAGCGTGGGCTCTTGGAACACGCAGGCGGTCTGGCTGTCACGGCCTGGCAGCAGTGCGGGTGCGCTGAGCGTGCCGCTGCTGGCGCTCTCGAGGCCGGCGGCCAGCCTCAGCACCGTGCTCTTGCCGCAGCCCGAGGGGCCGAGCAG
>RGQD01000481.1 GCA_010030205.1 Betaproteobacteria bacterium | reverse complement strand
TGCGATTGACAACGCCGTGAGTGCAGAGCAGGCCACAAGTGCAGCAGGCGCCTGGACGAAGGCCTGCACTTCGAGCACTGCGTCGCGCAGCAACGCGGGGAGCACCTCGATCGGGTAGGGCTGGCAGTCGACCGGCGCGGTCAGCGGTTCCGGGTCGGGCCAGGACGACTTTGGGATGCTGGTGTCGTTGGCGATGATGTCGGTGGCAGGTGTAGACGAATTCATACAGGAAACCGGTTGCGGTGCGCTCGCTGCGGCCAGCGCTGTCCACACCGCTGATGGGCCATGGAGCTGGTGCAGGTCGTTGAAGTCGGTGGCGTCTGCGGGCCGGTCGCCACCGAAGTCCGGTACTGCGACCAGGCCGCCGATTGCGCGTGCCGCCTTAACCGCATGCGTGTGTCCAGGATTGCCGGGCGTTAGGTGATCGTCGTCAGCGCACACGACGATGCGAGCCCCGGGGTACCGAGCGCGAAGCGCGGCGCTGACAGGGCCGAGGTTGCCTGCGTGAAAGGCGATGACCACGGCGTGGCCCGAGGCCTCGCGCAGGCTGGCGGCGGTGGCCACGCCTTCGGCGACCAGCAGCGTGGATTGTTCGTCGCCGGGCGGCAACGGCAGATCGCCGAGCCAGCCGCACAGTCCCCGCATGCGTCCGCCCTTGAGGAAGCGCTTGACGCCCCCTGGGCTGATGAACTGCAGCCCGTGCAGCTTGCCGGCCAGGTCCCGCACCGGCACCACCAGCGCGCCCTTGTAGAGCCGCATTCCGTGTGCGGCGACCGCCTTGCGTGCCAGGTAGGGGTGAGTGTCCGGCGCTGGCCGAGCGAGGGCCCAGATGTGCTCAGCCTTACGGCGAACTTCATCCAGATGTTGCTGCGCATCGTCGTCCCGCCTGATCCGGGCGGCATGGGTGACGCGAGCGAAGGCCTCGCGCTCGGCGGCGGTGGGTGTTCGCCCGAGATCGAAGCACCACGTCTCCCAGTCGCGCCCGTCGCGATGGTTTTCGAAGCCGCCTGCCGGCAGCCCGTCCAGATGCAGCACATAGGCGGCGTCGCCCCGACCGTTCCGGCCGGCGGCATGGCACCGATGCAGGCAGCCATCGGCCAGGATGGGATCGGGCGGGATGATGTCGCGCGCGATCAGCGCGGCCCGGAACTGGTCGAGCACCTGGGCGACGCTGAAGGGAGGCACTCGCAACATTGATGCCCCCGCCTTGGGATCGATCGTCTGCACGCGCGCTCAGCGAACAGCGTTCGCGCGGCTCTGGCGGGTCAGCCTGACCCGTGCGTGAATCCAGTCGCTCACCTCGGATTCGAGCCAGCCGACCGCACGCGCACCGAGGCGCACGGGCGCTGGGAACTCGCCGTCCTTGATGTACTCGTAGAGGGTGCTGCGCGAGAGCCCGGTGCGCTGCTGCACCTGCGGGCGACGTAGCAGCATGGGTTCGTTCGAGGGCTTGGGATGCATGGCGGTCGTCTCCTGATGAGCAATGACAGTTGGCGGAACGCTGGGCACGGCTGCGAATGCGACCGGGAGTTGACGGTCCGTGCTGGTCATCGTGCCGACGACGACAGCGGCTGGCTGCTCGATTCGGAGCCCCGCGCTGGGCCTGATTGCCGGTGGTTAAGGGCACGGGTCAGCGCTATCGTCGAAGGACTGAATCTGCGCTGGCTGTGTCAGCCCGCCTGATGCGCGTCAAGCATCGCCCGCCCGACCTTCGGGCACCCCGAGTCGGCAAGTCTCCCGCGAGCCGGCCGCCGTAAGGCAGGAGAACTCGTCGACCGCTGCGCCAATTGCCGAGTCTTTCGGTGGCCTGCGGCAACCCCTCAGCGACCTGACGCTGGGCCAGCGATGCGCGTCGTCACTAGGCGGCGCGCCGGTAGTGACGACGCGCCGAAAGCCGCGCCCAGCAAGCGATTGCGGGGTGCAGGCGCAAGTGACGGAGCCGAGTGACGGGCTCTGCCGTTCCCACCGTCGCCCGCCAAAAGCTGCCGCCGGAGCGACGGCGACGGTCGCTGACGACCGCCTGAACGCCTGCACCAGCAGGCACCGTCGACCTGAGCACCGCCCTGCGGTGCACCCGCTGAGCCCAGGGCATGGGCTCGAACCGACGAACCAACTTGCCGCAGCAAGCGCCGTCGGGGCCAATGTCGCGTGCCGCGGCGGCCAGCAGCAAGACCTCGGCACAAGACGGGAGTGGTGTCCCGTGTCCCTCGTGGTTCTCGTTGCGCTCAGGCGCTCGGGACGGGCAGAAACACTTACCAGACCGACTTCACACCAGCGACAACAAACACGACCGCCCCAAAGGGCAACTGACCAACCCGACAACGGAGAACGCCGGCAACAACCGGATGCGAGACCTGAACGACCAGTTGAAGCAACGCTGCCGCCGCAACCGCGACGGCAACTTCGCCACGCAGTGCGATCGCGAGCGTGTGCTCGTTCCCGTCGCCAAGCAGATCGAGGACGCGGGCTTTCGGCACCTCATCGCCACGAGCCTGAAGCCCAAGCACCAGTGCGCCGCCGCAGGCACCCACCGGATGCACGGTTTCCGGCGCCAGCAACTGGCAGACCGAGGTCACGGGAACTCACGGCCGAGCAGAAGGCGCTCGATCGGGCAGCACGGCTCACGATCAGCGCGGCGCT
>RGQD01000049.1 GCA_010030205.1 Betaproteobacteria bacterium | reverse complement strand
CGATCTGGTTGCCGGTGTTTGAGCAGGCGCTGAAAGCGGTTGCCCGGCTGGGTGCCCGAAGGTCTGCCGGTGACCGCGCGATGGCGGCGGGCCACGGCTGACATCCCGTCGGCCGGCCGCTCAAACTGACGCCGCGCGCAGCGCGCAGAGCGCTGGGCGCAGCGCGCAGCGCGCAGCGCGCTCGCGCTGACTCAGGACTGGCGCGCGAAACGCCAGCCGAGTTCCGCCAACGGTCGGCTGGCCGCGCCGGTGCTGCGGGCCTGCGAACTGGCCGCCGTGCCATCGACCACACGCTTGGCGATGCCCTGGGTGATGGCGGCCAGGCGAAACAGGTTGTAGGCCAGGTAGAAATTCCAGTCGGCCATCAGCTCATCGGCCGAACCCCTGCCGGTGCGCTCGCAGTAGCGCTGGATATAGGCCCGCTCAGCGGGGATGCCGAGCGCGTCCAAGTCCATCCCGGCGACGCCACGGAACACCCCGGGGGTGATGTGCCAGCTCATGCAGTGGTAGCTGAAATCGGCCAGCGGATGACCGATGGTCGACAACTCCCAGTCGAGCACCGCGATGATGCGCGGCTCATTCGGATGGAAGATCAGGTTGTCGAGCCGGTAGTCGCCGTGAACGATGGCGACCTGGTCTTCGTCGAGCGCGCTGGCTGGCAAATGCTCGGGCAGCCAGGCCATCAACTGGTCCATCTCCGGCATCGGCTCGGTGATCGAGGCCTGGTACTGTTTGGTCCAGCGCGCGATCTGGCGTGAGAAGTAGTTGCCAGGTCGACCGAAGTCGCCCAGCCCGACGGCTTTGACATCGACCCCGTGCAAGGTGGCGAGCACCCGGTTCATCTCGTCGTAGACCGCGCCGCGCTCATTCGGCGTCATCCCGGGCAGCGACTGATCCCACAGCACCCGACCTTCGACGAACTCCATCACGTAAAAGGCCCTGCCGATCACCGACTCGTCTTCGCACAGCACATGCATTCGCGCCACCGGAACACCGCTGAGCGCCAGTGCGTCCATCACCCTGAACTCGCGTTCGATCGCATGCGCCGAGGGCAGCAGCTTGTCGCGTGGCCCAGGCTTGCTGCGCATCACATAGGCGCGGCCCGGGGTGATCAGTTTGTAGGTCGGGTTGGACTGGCCGCCATTGAACTGTTCGATCTCCAGCGGACCGCTGAAGCCCGCCATGTTTTGGCTCAGCCAGGTCTGCAGTGCTGTGACGTCGAAAGCGTTGCGCTGCGACACAGTGCCGCTGCCGGTGAATTGGTCCATAAAGTTTTCAGTCTCCAGATTGGCCCTTGGGGGCAGCGCTTGGGCTGCGCAAGAGCCCGCGGGCCGGGCAATAAGTTTTGGCTTCAGCCTTCAGCGATGTCGAGCAACTTGTCGCGCGACAGCACGACCAGTCTGGTGGGTTCGACCCTCACGGCACCTTCGCGCTCGAAGCCTTTGAGCTCTTGGTTGACGCGCTGTCGTGACGCTCCCAGCAACTGGGCCAGATCCTCCTGGGCCAGTTGCAAGCCGATGCGGATTTCTTCGCCCTGCTCGATGCCGTAGCTCTTGGCCAGCATGATGATCTGCTTGGCCAGGCGCGCCGACAGCGGCTTGGTGTTGAGGTCCTCGAACTGGTTGAACATCAGCCGCAGCCTTCGGCAGTTCAGCCGCAGCAAGGCGTCGTAGAGCTCTGGATGCTGGGCCAGCAATTCCTTGAAATCGGCCTTGCGCACGCACAGCAAGGTGGTTTCGCCGTGGGCATCGGTGTCGTGGGTGCGTGGCAGTCCGTCGAACAGCGAGATGTCGCCGAACCACACGCCGGGCTCGCAATAGGTCAGCGTGACCTGCTTGCCAGCGAGCGACACCAGCGAGACCCGCACCGTGCCGCGCGCCACACCGCACCAGTCCTCGGCCGGTGTGCCGCGCGAGGCCAGCGTCGCACCGTCGGCCAAGCGCCGGACGTAGGTTCTCGACAGGATCGCATGGCGCAAGGGCTGAGAGAGCTTGGAGAACCATGCGCCTGACTCGATGTTTTGTCGCTCTTCAATGCTAAGAACTGGGGTATTCATGTCTT
This sequence comes from Betaproteobacteria bacterium, assembly GCA_010030205.1. GTDB lineage: Bacteria > Pseudomonadota > Gammaproteobacteria > Burkholderiales > Burkholderiaceae_C > Pseudaquabacterium. The sequence goes on along the minus strand of RGQD01000049.1, from coordinate 17,164 downwards.
GTCCCGGGCGCGACAACGGCGCCTTCCACCCTATCCTATCGCTGCGCGCGGCCCTGACTTGGCCAAGGGCGATTTTTCGTGCCCGAGCTAGACCTCGATTCGGTCACGACTGGCGTCGGCGGCTACGAACTCAAACCGCCTCGTTGTGGTGCGTGGGGGCTGCGGTGGTCTTCGCAGTCAGGCCTCTGAGCCCCCGGTTGGCCCGCTCGCTAAAGACGCGCCAGCCTCTCCAGCGCGGTGTTGAGCGTGCTGTCTTGCTTGGCAAAGCAAAACCGCGCCAAGCCCTGGTTGCGGCCGTCTTCATAGAAAGCCGACAGCGGGATCGCAGCCACGCCGATCTGGGTCGTCAGCCAGCGGCAGAAATCGGCCTCACCCAGGTCGCTGATGGCGCTGTAATCGACCACCTGGAAGTAGCTGCCCTCGCTGGGCAGCAAGCGCAAGCGGGTGCTTGCCAGTCCGGCGCGGAACAGGTCGCGTTTGCGTTGGTAGAAGGCCGCCAGTTCGAGGTAAGGTGCCGGGTTGGCCAGGTAGCGGGCGAGGCCATGCTGCATCGGCGTGTTGACGGTGAACACGTTGAACTGGTGAACTTTGCGGAACTCAGCCGACAGCGGCGCCGGCGCGGCCACCGTACCGATCTTCCAGCCAGTGACATGGAAGGTCTTGCCGAAGCTCGACACGACGAATGCTCGTGCGGCGAGTTCTGGGTGGGCGCAGGCGCTGGCATGGGCCTCGCCGTCAAAGACCATGTGCTCGTAGACCTCGTCCGCAATCAGCAGCACGTCGGTGGGCCGCAGGATTTCGGCCAAGGTGTCGAGGTCGGCGGTGCGCCAGATCGTCGCGCTAGGGTTGTGCGGCGTGTTGATGATGATGGCTCGGGTGCGCGGCGTGATCGCAGCGGCAATCGCCGGGAAATCGGGCCTGAAGGTCTCTGCCTTGAGCGCCACCCGCACCGCGATGCCACCGGCGAGTTCGATGTTGGGGATGTAGCTGTCGTAATTGGGCTCCAGCACGATCACCTCGTCGCCCGGACCGACGACGGCCAGGATCGCGGTGATGATGGCCTGGGTGGCGCCGGCGGTGATCGTGATCTCGCTGGTCGCGTCGTATCGTTTGCCGTACAGCGTTTCGATCTTGGTCGCCACCGCCTCGCGCAGCACCGGCACGCCGGTCATCGGCGGGTACTGGTTGTGGCCTTCGCGCATGGCCTGGGCCACCGCGTCGACCAGCGCCGGGTCGCCCTCGAAATCAGGAAAGCCCTGGCCGAGGTTGACCGCGCCGCGTTCGGCAGCCAGCGCCGACATCACGGTGAAGATGGTGGTGCCGACCTTGGGCAGGCGGCTCGGGGGCAGGGGGGTACGAAATTGGGTCATCGCTTCAGAGCTCGTAGGACGTGGGATGGCTGCCAGGGCGCTCGGCCATGGCTCGCTCGATCAGCGCGCGGGTCAGGCGTTCGCTGAGCAATTCAGCAAAGGCGAACACGAAATGCCGCAGATAGGCGCCGCGCTTGAACGCCACCCGCAGGGTATTGGGGCCGAACAGGTGGCCGACCGGGCGCCAAGCCAGGTCGCCGCCCGGTGGGTCGTCGCGCACCGCCATCTCCGCCACCAGGCCGACGCCCATGCCAAGCCGCACATAGGTCTTGATCACGTCGGCATCGATCGCTTCGAGTGTGACGTTGGGCTTGATGCGGGCTTTGGCAAATGCGGCATCGATCCGCGATCGGCCGCTGAAAGTGGGGTGGTAGGTGATCAGCGGCTCGGCTGCGACTTGCTCGAGCGTGGGCCGTTCGACCGAGGCCAGCGGGTGGTGGGTCGGCACCACCAGCACATGCTGCCATTCGTAACAGGGCAGGGTGACCAGACCCGGCACATCGGCCAGCGCCTCGGTGGCCAGTCCGATTTCGGCCACATCGTCGGCGAGCATGCGCGCGACATCGCCCGGCGTGCCCTGGTGCATCACCACCTGCACCTTGGGGAAGCGCCGGCGCAACTGCGCCACGGGCCCAGGCAGCACGTAGCGCGCCTGCGAATGGGTGGTGGCAATCGCTAAGGTGCCGGCATCCTGCTTGGAAAATTCCTCGCCGATGCGCCTCAAATTGGCGACCTCGCGCATGATGATTTCGACCGACTGCAGCACCAGTTGGCCAGGCTCGGTGATGCGGCGCAGCCGTTTGCCGTGGCGCGCGAAGATGTCGACGCCTAGCTCTTCTTCGAGTTCGAGAATGCCTTTGCTGATACCGGGCTGCGAGGTGTGCAAAGCCTTCGCGGTCTCGGTCAGGTTCAGATCGCGGCGCACCGCTTCCTGCACGAAACGGAACTGGTGCAGGTTCATCTCAGCGCCCTTCGGACGCCGCGAACGACGTGAGCCGGCTGGTCATTTGACCGGCACCTCGACCGGGTGGCAATCGAGCGCGGCAGCGGCCATCGCGGCGATCACCCCTTCGGCTTCGCCGATGGCAGGGCGCAGCCTGAACTGTGTTCCGGGATGCTCGGCCGCCAGGCGTGCCATCAACACCGGGATGTCCTTGCGCACATGACCGCCCGAGCCCAGAAACAGCGGCACCACGTCGACCTCGGTGCACCCTGCGCCGACCAGGCTGGCGCCCGCCGTGATCAGGTCTGGCGTCATGAATTCCAGAAACGCCAGCGCCACGCGTTGCCCGCCGACCGCCGCGGCGCAACGATTGGCCACCGCCTCGAATGGCCTGGCCCATTGCGGATCGCGCGCGCCGTGGGCGAACAGCAGCAGACCGGTGTTGGCGGTTTCAGGGGCAGAGGGCGAGCAGAGATTCATGGTGTTTATCGAAATCGGACCAACCAGGCAAAAGCGCCCAGGGACATCAGCAAGAACAAGCCGCTGGGTGCGGCTGCGGCAACCCAGGGTGTCCAGTGTCGCAACAGGCCCAGATAGCCACTGGCGTTGTTGAGCAGCACGAAGCTGATGCCCAGCATGATGCCGCCAAACACTTTGTAGCTCACACCGCCGGCGCGTGCGTGCAGGTAGGCAAACGGCAGCGCCAGCGCCATCATCACAATGCAGGCCAAGGGGTAGAGCGCTTTCTTCCAAAAGGCGATCTCATGGCGTTGCACCGACTGGTCCTGGTCGGCCAGATGGCTGGTGTAGCGCCACAGGTCCAGCGTCGACATGCTTTGCACCGGCAGCAAAGCGGCAGCCACGACGCTGTTGTTCAAGCTGGTGGCCCAGTCCAGTTCTGGCAGCGTCTGCAGCTTTACCGCAAGGCCCCGGCGGGCCTCTTCCGGGGTCGGCCAGTCGCTTCGTTGAACGCTCAGCAGTCGCCAGTGACCTTGGGCCTGCACTTGGCCTGATCGAGCCTCGATGCTGGTGCGAAGCCTGCCATCGGGGTCGAATTCGAAGATTCGGATGCCGAGCAGCTGCTGGCCGTCGGCGGCGGCCAAGACATTGACCGAGACGTTGCGCTCGGCGTCGTTGGCGCCGCCTGCAGGCGCGGCACGCCGCTCCTTGAGCCAGGCCCCACCGCTGGCCAGTGGCAGCCCGCCGCCTGCGCCGGCTTTGAGCGCGACGGCCTCGCGCTCTGTATACGGCGCGACGTAGTCGCCGACGGCAAAGGTCAAGCTTGCAAATACCAGGCTTGGCAGCGCCAGCAGTTTCAAGGCCCGACCTGGCCCCAGGCCGGCAGTGCGAAGGATGGTGAACTCCGACGACTGCGCCAAGCGGGCCATCGAATAGATCGTGCCGATCAGCACGGCGATCGGGAACAGGTCGTAGAAATGCCCCGGCAGCGCCAGCAACCCGCGCGCGAACGCCCGGCCCAGCGTGTAGCCACCGCGCCCGACCTTGTCGAGTTCGTCGACGAAATCGATGAAGAAGAACAGGCTGAGAAAGGCCAGCGCGACGAAGACCACCGACCAGATGATGTCGCGGTAGAGCAGGCGGCGCACCGTCCTCATGCGCTTGTCCTGGGCCCTGAGGGTCGCCACACCGCCGCATGGTCGCGCCACCAGATCAGCGCCAGCCCCAGGCCCAGCGCGCCGCCGTGCAGCGTCAGCATGGCCGGCAAGATCTCGAAGCGGCCCGAGGCGATCCAGGCCTGTGTCAGGTTGACCGCGTTGAAATACGCGATGAAGGTCAGCAATGCGAGCAACAGGTTCCAGTTGCTGGCTCGGCGTGGTTGGATCGCTGACAGCCCTATGCCCAGCAGCAGCAGGTTGGCAGCGGCCAGTAGCAGGCCGAATCGCCAGGCGAGTTCGCCCAGGTGGCGTGGCGTCGGGTCTTGCAGCAACACCAGCGTGTCTAGGGTCTTGGGCGGGCTGTCCTGGACGCTGCGCACCGCCGTATCGCCCACCAGCAAGCGGTAGGACTCGAAGCTAGACAGCGTGCGGACACCGCTGAGGCTGTCGGTCTCGTTGCGCTGGCCATGGACCAGCCTAAGCACTTTTTCGCCGTCCTCGTTGTCGATGCGGCCGCTGCGCGCCGAGACCACCGATTCCAACGGCGGCTTGCGTGTCAGCACGAACACATGGTGACCCTCGACGCTTTCTTCGTTGGCGCGGTCGACGAAGAACACCCGACTGCCGTCGCGCGAGGTCTGGAACACGCCGGGCGCGACCCGCGACAAGTCGGTTCGCTGCTCGTAGCGACCGCGCAGCTCGACGCTGCTGCGGTTGCCCCAAGGCCAGACGAACAGCAGCAGCGCGCCGACCGCCAACAGCACCGGCCAGGCCATCTGGAACACCGGCCGCACGATTCGCGCCAGGCCGAGCCCGCTGGCAAACCAGATCACCATCTCGCTGTCGCGGTACATACGGCCGAGCGTGACCACCACCGCGATGAACAGGCTCAAGCCCATCATCGTTGGCAACTGGCCCAGCGCCGTGTAGCCCAGCATCAGCACCACATCCTCTGGCGCGACTTCGCCACCGGCGGCCATGCCCAGCGTGCGGATCAGCATCATCGTGATGACGATGGTCAGGATCACGACCAGCGTCGCGCCGAAGCTCCGCGCCAGTTCACGGCGCACAGTTGAATCGAATAACATGTTTAGCTCTTCTAACCTGAGCGAATTATGGACTTCCGTACCCAAGTGATCGTCTCCGGAGCCAGCAGCCGCTTGAGCGCCGACGCCCTGTTGTTGTTGCTGGTCGGGCAGAGCCTGCCTGCCGGCTTGGACGAGCCGCTGGCCAAAGCGGTGACCGAGGCCATCGCCCAAGGCGATTTCTCGCTCAAGCCTGGCAAGCAAGCCTATTTACGCCAAGTCGCCGGCGTCAAGACGCCTCGGGTGGCGGTCGTCGCGGTCCGGGATGGCAGCGCCAAGGCCTTGAAGGCGGCTGCCGCGTCCGGCTTGGGCCTGCTCAAAGGCCTGGGCGTCAAGCATCTGGCGGTGCAGATCGCCGGCCTGGCATCTGTGGGCGCAGCCCATGCCGAGGCGCTGGCTTGTGCGGCTGGCGATGCGGTCTACCTGTACCGCAGCACCAAGCCCAGCGCGCCGCCACCGCCTGTGCTGGCAAAAATCAGCCTGCTGCTGGCCAGCAAGGCCGAAGCCCAGGCGGCCGACCAGGGTCTGGCACGCGCTGCGGCGATCAATGAGGGTGTGGCTTTGGCGCGTGAACTGGGCAACCGCCCGGGCAACCACTGCACGCCGACGATGCTGGCGGCCGAGGCGCGCAAGATGGCGCGTGCCAACGGCCTGAAGATCGAGGTGCTGGACCGCAAGCAGATCGAGGCGCTGGGCATGGGCAGTTTTCTGGCCGTGGCGCAGGGCTCGGACGAGCCCCCGCGCTTCATCGTGATGCACTACCAGGGGGCGGCCAAGGCCGGCGCGCCGCTGGTGCTGGTGGGCAAGGGCATCACCTTCGACTCGGGGGGTATTTCGCTCAAGCCTGGTGGCGAGATGGACGAGATGAAGTTCGACATGTGCGGTGCGGCCAGCGTGATCGGCACGATGCGTGCGGTCGCCCAGCTCAAGCCCAAACTCAACCTGATCGGCGTGATCGCGGCTTGCGAAAACCTGCCCAGCGGCCGCGCGCTCAAGCCCGGCGACGTTGTCAAAAGCCTGTCGGGCCAGACCATCGAGGTGCTCAACACCGACGCCGAGGGCCGTTTGATCCTGTGCGACGCGCTGACCTATGTCGAGCGCTTCAAGCCCGCCGCAGTGGTCGACATCGCCACGCTGACCGGTGCCTGTGTGGTGGCGCTGGGGGCCGTGCGCTCTGGCATGTTCTCGCCCGACGACAGCCTGGCGGCTGAGCTGCTGGCCGCGGGCGACGCTGCGCTCGACACCTGCTGGCGCATGCCGGTCGATGACGAGTACGACGAAGGCTTGAAGAGCAACTTCGCCGACATGGCCAACATCGCAGGTCGTGCCGGCGGTGCGGTCACTGCGGCGATGTTCCTCAAGCGCTTCACCGCCAAGCTGCGCTGGGCCCATCTGGACATTGCTGGCACGGCCTGGAAATCGGGCGCTGCCAAGGGCTCGACCGGGCGACCGGTGGGGCTGTTGACCCACTGGGTGATGACCCAGGCCCAGGCGGCCCAGGCCAAGTAAGCGCGCAGCGCTCGGCCCAGGCGGTGACGACGGTCGACTTTCACAGCGGTGTGGCCGACAAGCTCGGCTACACCTGCCGTTTGCTGCGCAAAGCTTGGCGCGCCGGCAGCCGGGTGGTGGTCGCTGGCGAGCCTGCGCAGTTGGCTCGGCTCGACGTTTTGCTGTGGACTTTTGAGCCTGGCGAGTTCATCCCCCACGCCAGGCTGCGTGCCGGCCAGCCGATCGCGCCACTGCTCGCCCGCACGCCGATTTGGTTGGCCGATCGGCCGGCCGAGGCCGGGCCTTGTGATGTGCTGGTCAACCTCGGTCCGGCGCTGGCACCCGGCTACGAGGTTTTTGGGCGGGTGATCGAGATCGTCGCCGAGTCTGACGCCGAGGTCAGCAGCGGGCGCCAGCGCTGGCGCCAGTACCTGGCCGCTGGCCTCAAGCCCAGCAATCTCAAGGCCGTTCAGGCGACGCCAGCCGCGCCCTGAGCGTTCTCGACCAGACGGCATGAGGCTTGCTCACGGATTGGCTGGCTGACACCCTGAGATTGGGGCAAGCCCTGGGGGCTTGATGTCTGCGGCGCAGCGCAATAGGTGTATCGTCTTGGCTGTTGGGTAAACCCCTTCAGGCTGCTACTCTTTTGACCACCCCCATCGGAGCTCACCGAATGCAATTCAAACTCAAACTGATCGCCGCCGCCTCGCTCGCCGTGCTCACGGGCACCGCGATGGCGCAAGACATGATCGTCAAGATCGGCCATGTGGCCCCTGTTTCAGGCGCCCAGGCGCATTACGGCAAGGACAACGAGAACGGCGCCCGCATGGCGATCGAAGACCTCAATGCCAAGGGCGTGACGATAGGCGGCAAGAAGGTCAAGCTCGAACTGGTGGCCGAAGACGATGCCGCCGACCCCAAGCAAGGCACAGCCGCTGCGCAAAAACTGTGCGATGCCAAGGTCAACGGTGTGGTCGGGCACCTGAACTCAGGCACCACGATCCCCGCGTCGACGATCTACAACCAGTGCGGCATCCCCCACATCACGCCGTCGGCGACCAACCCCAAGCTGACGCAGCAAGGCTACAAGACCACTTTCCGCCTGCTGGCCAATGACAACGCATTGGGTGCCGGTCTGGCGCTGCATGCTGCGAACAACCTCAAGCTCAAGAAGGTCGCGATCATCGACGACCGCACCGCTTATGGTCAAGGTGTGGCCGAGGTGTTCAAGCGCACCGCGCTGGCGCGCGGCATGCAAGTGGTCGACGAGCAGTTCACCAACGACAAGGCCACTGACTTCATGGCCATCCTGACCGCGATCAAGAGCAAGGGCCCTGACGCGGTGTTCTACGGCGGCATGGACCCGCAAGCCGGCCCGATGCTGCGCCAGATGGACCAGCTCGGCCTGAGCAACCTGAAGTTCTTCGGCGGCGATGGCATCTGCACCGCCAAGCTGGCCGAGCTCTCGGGCGGCGCGAAGTCGATGGGCGGCGTGGTCTGCGCCGAAGGCGGCGCGTCGCTTGAGAAAATGCCCGGCGGCGCTGCCTGGATGGCTCGCTACGAAGCCAAGTATCCGAAGCAATTCCAGGTCTACTCGCCTTATGTCTATGACGCGGTCCATGTGCTGGTCGACGCGATGGTGCGTGCCGGGTCGGCCGATCCCAAGGTCTACACGGCCAAGCTGTTCGACACCAACTACCAGGGCGTGACGACCAAGGTTGGCTTCGAGGCTGACGGCGAGTTGAAGAACCCGGCGATGACGCTATACCTGTACAAGGACGGCAAGAAGGTCGCGCTGAACTGAGTTTGACGCCGCCAGGCTTGCGCAGTTTGCAGGCCGGCAAGTTCGGCGCTCGCTCGCCGGATGCGGCGGGTACGCGGTGGCATGAAGCGCAAGCCTTTCGCGCTTCACCCAGCGTCAGCCTTACTCGATGTTCTGCACCTGCTCGCGCATCTGCTCGATCGCGACCTTCATCTCGACCGAGATGTTGGTCAACTCGAGTGCCGAGGATTTTGACCCCAGCGTGTTGGCCTCGCGGTGCAACTCCTGGATCAGGAAGTCGAGCCGCTTGCCGAGTTCACCGCCTGCGCCCAGCAGCCTGGCGATCTCGTCGAGATGGGCCGACAAGCGCGCCAGTTCCTCTGCCACGTCGATTCGCAGCGCATAGGCTGCGGCCTCGTTGAGCGCGCGGTCGCGCAGCGCATCGGCGCTGATGCTCGCGCCGCCGCCTGCGCTGGCTGGCACGTTCTGCAGCGCCTCCTGCCAGCGCTCGAGAAAGCGCTGCTGTTGTCGCTTGACCACGGCCGGCACCAGCGGCGCTGCCTGGATCGCCAGTTCGCGCAGGTGGCCGATTCGCTCGGTGAGGATGGCCACCAGCCTGGCGCCTTCGCGCTCGCGGGCTTCGCGCAAACCCGCGATGGCCTCACGCGCCGCAGCCAGCGCCGTCTCGTCAAGCCGTTCAGCGCTGCCGCCCAGTCGGCACCATTGCAAGGCTTCGTTGACGCTCAACACCCGGGCTTGCGGCAGCCAGCCCGTGACGGTGGACTCCAGCCTCGAGAGCCGGTTGAGTTGGTCGGGCTGGGGTTGGGGCCAGGCGCTGTCGGACTCGCGTTGGCTTGCCACGCGGACCTCGATCTTGCCGCGGCGAAAGCTCGCGCCAACCAACTCACGCAAGGCCGGCTCCAGTCCGCGCATTTCGTCGGGTAGGCGAAAACTCAGGTCGAGAAATCGGCTGTTCACCGAGCGGGCTTCAACGGTCACGCCCGACCCAGAGGCTGCTGGGCGCGAGGGCATGTCTTCGGCCGCGTTGCCCAAGGTATGGGTGGCCAGCGCGAAGCCGGTCATGCTGTAAACTGCCATTGAAATAGCCTGTCAGGGAAACGTCGGATTATGTCAAAGTCCAAACCGGCGCCGCTGCCTGCGGGCAGCATGGTGGGGGGCTACCAGATCGTCAAGAAACTGGCGGCTGGTGGCTTTGGCGTGGTTTATCTGGCGCAAGACTCGACGCAGCGCAGCGTGGCCATCAAGGAGTATCTGCCGGCGTCTTTGGCCGAGCGCGCAACCGGTGAACTCACGCCGCGTGTCAAGCCCGAGAAGCTGCCCTTGTACCGCATGGGGCTCAAGAGCTTCTTCGAAGAAGGCCGGTCCTTGGCGCAGATCAGTCATCCGAGCGTTGTCAGCGTGCTCAACTTCTTTCGCGAGCATGAGACCGTCTACATGGTGATGAATTATCTGCAAGGCGATACGCTGCAGGACTTCATCGTCACCGCGCGCGACTTGAAGCGAGACAAGGTGTTTCGCGAAAGCACTATCCGCAGCTTGTTTGATGAAATACTGCACGGTCTGCGTATCGTCCATCAACACAAGATGCTGCACCTCGACATCAAGCCGGCCAATTTGTTCATCACCAATGACAACCGGGCGGTGATGCTGGATTTTGGTGCTGCGCGCGAGGTTTTGAGCAAGGGCGGCAATTTCATGCGTCCGATGTACACGCCGGGTTTTGCCGCGCCCGAGATGTACCGCCGCGACGGCTTGCTGGGACCTTGGACCGATATCTACGCGATTGGCGCCTGCCTCTACGCTTGCATGCAGGGTTATCCACCCAGCGACTCACCGCAGCGCATCAGCAAGGACAGGCTGGCGCTGAGCCTGTCGCAACTGCGCAATGTCTATTCCGACAACCTGATCGAGGTCGCAGAGTGGTGTATGGCGCTGGACCCGCTGGCGCGACCGCAAAGCGTTTTTGCGCTGCAAAAAGAGCTGGTGCGTGAATCCGATCGACGCTACACCAAGCTGACGTTTGGCGAGCGACTCAAACTGCAGATCGAAAATCTGAAGTCTGGCCCCAGGGCTTGAGCGGGGCTGCGCAGCGCACGGCATGAAGTTCTCTGTCTACCAGGTCAGCCGCCGCGGCGGCCGCCCCAGGAACGAAGACCGCATGGGGTATTGCTACACCCGATCGGCAGGCTTGTTTGCGTTGGCCGATGGCATGGGTGGCCACCCGCAAGGCGAGGTGGCCGCGCAGCTGGCCTTGCAGACGCTGTCTGCGCTGTTCCAGCGCGAGGCCAGGCCCACGCTGAAAGACCCACTTCGGTTCTTGCGTGACGCCGTGCTGGCAGGCCACCATCGCTTGCTGCGCCATGCCACCGAAAAAGGCCTGCTCGACACACCGCGAACCACGCTCGTGGCTTGCGTGCTGCAGCACGATGCGGTCTATTGGGCCCACTGCGGCGATTCACGCCTGTACCTGTTGCGTGGCGAGCAACTGATCACGCGCACCCGCGACCATTCCTATGCCGAGCTCAACACAGTGCTGGCGCAGACCAGCCAGCCGCCCGAGAGTCAGCCCGTCAACCGCAACGTGCTGTTCACCTGCCTGGGCAGCCCGGGCAAGCCGGTGGTCGATACCGCCGGTCCGACATCGCTGCGCGCAGGCGACAAGATCATGCTGTGCAGCGATGGCTTGTGGGGCAGCGTGAGCGACGAGCAGATCGCCGAGTTGCTCGCGCAACGGCCTATCTCCGATGCGGTGCCCGAACTCGCCGAGCAGGCTTTGCGCAACGCCGGTCCGCGCAGCGACAATGTCACGGTTCTGGCGCTGGAGTGGCTGGTCGACAACGCGCCCGACAGCGCGGTGTCGACCCGCAGCCTGGGTGACGAGGTGTTTGCTTCGACCATTCAGGCCAGTTTGGTGGCTGGCGCGGTCCCTTTCGACGCCAGCGATGAACTCGACGAGGCCGAGATCGATCGGTCTATCCGCGAGATCAACGACGCGATCCAGCGCACGGCCCACAAGAAACCCTGAGGAAGAAGATGAGCGAGATTCAACGCGCCGGTCTGCGCAACGATGGGCGCAGCGCCGACGCGCTGCGCCAGGTGACGATAGCGCGCGGTTACACCCGCCATGCCGAGGGTTCGGTGCTGGTGAGCTTTGGCCACACCCGCGTGCTGTGCACCGCATCGGTCGAAGAAAAAGTGCCGCCGCACAAGCGCGGCAGCGGCGAGGGTTGGGTCACGGCCGAGTACGGCATGCTGCCGCGCGCCACCCACACCCGCGGCGACCGCGAGGCCGCGCGCGGCAAGCAGAGCGGCCGCACGCAGGAGATCCAGCGCTTGATCGGCAGGTCGCTGCGCTGCGTCTTCGACTTGAAAGCCCTGGGCGAGCGCAGCATCTTGATCGACTGCGATGTGTTGCAGGCCGACGGCGGCACCCGCACCGCGGCGATCACCGGGGCCTGGGTGGCCGCGCACGACGCTGTCAGCTGGCTGATGGCGCAAGGCAAGCTGGCCCAAAGCCCGATCCGTGACGGCTTGGCGGCGATCTCGGTGGGCATGGTGCAAGGCGTTCCCTTGCTCGACTTGGCGTACACCGAAGACTCGGCCTGCGACACCGACATGAACGTGGTGATGACGGCGTCAGGCGGCTTCGTCGAGTTGCAGGGAACGGCCGAAGGGGCGGCGTTCTCGCGCGCCGAGATGGACGCCTTGCTGGCGCTGGCCGACAAGGGTATCCGCGAGCTGGTGCTGGCCCAGCGGGCTGCGCTGGCCGCGGCGCTGGAGCGCTGAGATGCGCTTGGTGCTGGCGTCGAACAACGCCAAGAAGCTCGGCGAGTTGCAGGCTTTGCTGGACGGTCTGCCGCTGGACATCGTCGCCCAGGGCACTCTGGGCATCGACGAGGCCGAGGAGCCGCACCACAGCTTCATCGAGAACGCGCTGGCCAAGGCGCGCCATGCGGCGCGCGCCAGCGGCGGCGCGGCCGTCGCCGATGATTCGGGCCTGTGCCTGGGCAGCCTGGGCGGCGAGCCGGGGGTGATGTCGGCACACTTTGCCGGCGAACTCAAGCCCTGGGCCGACGAGCAGCGCGAGGCGCTGCGGCGGCGCCAGGACGCAGCCAACAACGCTGCTTTGCTGGCCAGGCTGCAAGGCGTGGTCGACCGGCGCGGCCATTTCATCAGCACCTTGGTGGCGATCCGCCATGCCGACGACCCCGAACCGCTGGTGGCGGTGGGGCGCTGGCCGGGCGAGATCTTGCATGAAGCGCGCGGCGACCAGGGCTTTGGCTACGACCCGTTGATGTTCATCCCCGAGCTCGGCGCGACGGTCGCCGAGCTCGGGTCCGAGTTGAAGAACCAGCACAGCCACCGCGCCCGATCGGCGGCCTTGCTGCGTGCGATGCTGGTCGAGGCTTGGCATCTGGGCCGCTGATGGACATCGTCGATCGCTACCTGCGCCCCGGCACCTTGCAGCTGGGTGAGTCGCCGCCGCTGTCGCTGTATGTGCACCTGCCTTGGTGTCTGGCCAAGTGCCCGTACTGCGACTTCAACTCCCATGCGCTGCCGCGACCCGACCAAGGCGGCCTGCCCGAGGCGCGCTACATCGAGGCGCTGATCGCCGACCTGGAGGCCTCGCTGCCTCAAGTCTGGGGTCGGCCGGTGCACAGCGTGTTCATCGGTGGCGGCACACCCAGCTTGTTCTCGGCCGACGCGATCGGACGGTTGCTGGCGGCGATCCGCGCACGGCTGCCCTTGCTGCCGGGTTGCGAGATCACGCTCGAGGCCAACCCGGGCAGCTTTGAGCGCGACCGCTTCCGCGATTTCCGCAAGGCTGGCGTGACCCGCTTGTCGGTGGGCGTGCAGAGCTTCGACGACGCGATGTTGGTCAAGCTCGGACGCGTTCACGATGGCGCGCAGGCGCGCGCCGCGCTGACCGAGGCCGCTGCGGCTTTCGACACCTTCAACCTCGACCTGATGTACGCACTGCCGGGCCAGAGCCTGGCGCAACTGCACGCTGACCTGGACATCGCGCTGTCGTTCGCGCCGCCGCACCTGTCGATCTACCACCTGACGATCGAGCCCAACACCCGATTTGCGACGGCTCCGCCGGCCCATCTGCCCGACGACGACCTGGCCAGCGACATGCTCGACGCGATCACCGAGCGAACCGCCAGCGTAGGTTTGCAGCGCTACGAGGTCTCGGCCTTTGCCCGCAGCGGTCATCGCTGCCGCCACAACCTGAACTACTGGCAGTTTGGCGACTACCTTGGCATCGGCGCGGGCGCCCATGGCAAGCTCAGTTACCCGCACCGGGTGGTGCGCCAGGTTCGATGGCGCGAGCCCAACACCTATCTTGAGCGATCCATGGCCGGCCAGGCGATGAGCAACGACGACGAGGTGCCTCGCGCGCAGCTGCCGTTTGAGTTCATGCTCAACGCGCTGCGCTTGCGCGAGGGCTTTGCGCTGGCTGACTTCACGGCCCGCACCGGCTTGGCCGTCACCGCGATCGCCAAGCCTTTGGCCGAGGCCGAGGCCCGCGGCCTGCTCGAGCGCGATTTCAGCCGTGTCTGGCCGAGCGCGCGCGGATTCGACTTCTTGTCGGACTTGCAGGCGCTGTTTTTGCCGCCGGATTGATGCCGGCTCCCGGCCGCGATCAGATCGCGATCAGATCCGGTTCAGCGCCGTGCCCACCGTGGCGCGCAGCCGCTCGAGCAAGGCTGGCGCAATGCGCTGCAGCGCTAGCACTTCGTGGGCCGCACCCTGGGCGATGGCCTCGCGCGGCATGCCGAAGACCACGCAGCTCGCCTCGTCCTGGCAGATGTTGTAGCTGCCGGCGTCGCGCATCGCTTTCATCGCCTTGGCGCCATCCGCACCCATGCCGGTGAGCATCACGCCCAGTGCGTTGGGGCCGACCACGCGAGCGGCCGACTCGAACAGCGCTTCCACGCTGGGCTTGTGGCGGTTGATCGCGTCGCCGTCGCGCACCCTGGCCAGGTAGTTCGCGCCCGAACGCTCGACCGTCAGGTGCAAGCCGCCAGGCGCAATATAGCCATGACCGGGCAGGATGCGGTCACCGTCGGCAGCCTCCTTGATGCGGATGCGACACAAGCTGTCGAGTCGCGCGGCATAGCTGCGGGTGAACCCGGCTGGCATGTGTTGGGTGATCACCACCGCTGGTGCATCGGGCGGCAAGCCCATCAGCAACTCACGGGTGGCCTCGGTGCCACCGGTGGATGCGCCGATGAAGATGATTTTCTCGGTCGACAGCCGACCCAGGCCTGGTGCGGCCGGGCGCTGCGGCGTGCTGGCGGCCAGACTCGGCAGGCGGCGCACTCGGGCTTGGGCCGCTGTGCGCAGCTTGGCGCAGATGTCCTCGGCCAGCTGGCGCAGGCCATCGGCAACGCCTACCCTGGGTTTGGCGACGAAATCCACCGCGCCGAGCTCTAGCGCGCGCAGCGTCACCTCGGCGCCGCGCTCGGTCAGCGTGCTGACCATCAGCACTGGCATCGGCCGCAGCCGCATCAGCTTGCCGAGAAAATCGATGCCATCCATCCGCGGCATTTCGACATCGAGCGTGATCACATCGGGGACGAGTTGGCGGATCATCTCGCGTGCGACCAAGGGGTCGCTGGCCGCACCGACGCAGCGCATGTCGGGTTCGCGGTTGATGATTTCGCTCAGCAGGCTTCGAACCAGAGCAGAGTCATCGACCACCAGCACCCGTATCTTGGTCACCATGGCTTGTTCAAAACAAGTCGACCGAACCACCGCGGCTGGCCGTGGGCAGCGCGCTCTGCGCGGCGGCCCGCTCCTGCGCGACCCAGGTTTCAGCATGCGCCGGTGCCAGGCGTTTGACCATGGCCTTGCCGCTGGCCGGCAAAAAGCAGACTTTGCGCGGGTAGATATCGAGCACGTCGCGGCTGACCACCGGGATGCGTTCGGTCTGCAGGTACTCGAGCACGAAGCGGGTGTTGCGCTCGCCGACGTTCAGGCTGTTCATGCCAGCGATCACGGCGCCGCCACCGAAGACCTTGGCTTCTAGGGTCGATTTGGCAGCGCCGCGCTTCAACAGCTCATTGATCAGCAACTCCATCGCATAGCTGCCGTAGCGGCCGCCGCTCTGGGCGGCATCGGGGCCCTGGCTGTCGGGCAGCATGAAGTGGTTCATGCCGCCGATGCGGCGCTCGCGGTCCCACAGGCAGGCGGCGATGCACGATCCCAAGGTGGTGGTGATCAGCAAGTCCTCGTCGGAGACGAAGTACTCGGCCGGCAAGACCTTGACAGCGTCGTTGCGAAAGTGGGCGTCCCAATAGAAAAACGATGCCTGACCGGGCTGGCGCGACGCGGCTTTGAGCCGGGCGAGCCTGGGTGAGGCACTGAGCGAGGGCGCGCGCGCCAAAGCGGAGGAGGGCATCATGGCTGGAGGAGTCCTGGCTGTTTATCGGCAGCGCAAGGCCGGACTGCAGTGCCACACCTGAGCGACCCTCTCAGACCCGCTGGTAGACCGTTTTGCCGCGCAGACGAAACAGCGCACGCGATTCGGTGAAGTTCTCGGAGTGCCCGACATACAGCAGCCCGCCAGGGCGCAGCACGCCGTGCATCTGCTGCAACACCTGGCGCTGGGTCGCGGCGTCGAAATAAATCATCACGTTGCGGCAGAAGATCAGGTCGAAGGGTTCGCCCAGCGACCAGCTGTGGTTCATCAGGTTGAACGGGCGGAACTCGACCCGCCTGGCCAGTTCGGACTTGATACGGATGAAGCCCGCGTTGGCGCCTTTGCCGCGCATGAAGTGGCGCAGCATCCGCTCGGTCGACAGGCCACGCGAGCCCGCCTCGTAGACCCCGCGCTGTGCGATGGCCAACACCTTGGTGTCGATGTCGCTGGCCAGGATGCTGACCTGTGCCTGCGAGCCCAAGGCCTCGGCCACGGTCATCGCGATCGAATAGGGCTCCTCACCGGTCGATGCAGCGCTGCACCAGATGCGCAGCTGGCGTGCGGCGCGCTCGCGCAGGTCGTCGGCCAAGGCTTGAAAATGATGATCTTCTCGGAAGAACGAGGTCAGGTTGGTGGTCAGGCAGTTGACGAACTCCTGCCATTCGACCTCACCGGCCGCGCCCTTGCAGGCTTGCAGCCATTGCAGGTAGCCTGTAACAGTGGATTGACCGGTCTCGCGCAGCCGGCGCGAAAGCCGGCTGTAGACCATCGCGTGTTTGCCGTCGTTCAGGCTGATGCCCGCACGCTGGTAGATCAGCGATCGAACCTGTTCGAAATCAGCTTGCGAAAAACGCAGGCTCGGGTCGACCGCGGAACTGGACATGGTGATGGGCTGGTCCTGACGGGGCTGGTCTTGACGGGGCTGGTTGGGTGCACGCTGAGCCCGGGGCTGGTGCCGTCGGCCTGCAGCGCCCAGTCTGTGCGCTTGGGCCGCCATGCGAGACGTCGAAATGGCCGCCGTTCTGGGGCCAGATCTAGCGGTCGGGCGCCCAGCGCCCTGGTTAGACTTCGAATCCTTGTGGAACCCGCTGCGCCCACCCACCCGACTGACAGGACCTGCGACGCGCCAGGCCCGGACGTCTTGCTGAGGTTCGATGCCGCGCTGGCGCTGCTGCGCCAATCCGGGCAGGCTGAACCCTCCGCCGCGCGCGGGTCTGTCGCCTACCTGCAAGCCTTGATCGACCAACTGGTGGACTTGTCCAGTCGCGATGTGCTGACCGGTCTTGCAAACCGGCGCAGCTTCGAGCTGGCGCTTGCGCGCGAGGTCGACCGGGTCGCGCGGTCCGCCGAGCCGGCATTGCTGCTGATGATCGATATCGACCACTTCAAGCGCATCAACGACAGCCACGGTCATGCTGCTGGCGACCTGGTGATCAGCGCGGTGGCCAAG
>RGQD01000480.1 GCA_010030205.1 Betaproteobacteria bacterium | reverse complement strand
GGCAAACAGCCCGGCGCCAGCTTCAAGGATTTGAGCCGCCAGGCCTACCTCGCGGTGCTGCACGACGCCGGACTGGCGAATGGCGACCAGATTGCCAACGCCTGGTTCGGCAACTGCGGGATGGGCAGCTGGGGCCAGCGCAACATCCGAGGCCAGGTCTGTTTCACCCCACTGGTGCGCGAACGCTTGTTCCCCGAGCGCGTGCCGATGATCAACGTCGAGGGCGGTTGCGCGACCGCGAGCATGGCGCTGCACGGCGCCTGGAAAGATGTGCTGTCGGGCACGGCCGAGTTGTCGCTGGCAATCGGCGTCGAGAAGACGTTTGTGCCCGACGACCCGTTGCGCACCCAGGAGATCTTCGACGGCGGCATCGACCAGCTTGACCCGCAGGACTGGCTGACCTACTACGCCGCCGCCGGCGAGCAAGCGGGCAAGCCCTTCAACCCCAAGGACGGCGGCGGCACGCTGTTCATGGACACCTACGCGATGCAAGCCGCCTGGCACATGAAGCACCACGGCACGACCGCAGCGCAGATCGCTTTCGGCGCCTCAAAGAACCACGCGATGGGCGCGAAGAACCCGTTGGCGCAGTACCGCTTCGAGGTTTCGCCGCAGCAAGTGTTGGAAGACCGCTTGATCAGCTGGCCGCTGACGCGTGCGATGTGCGCGCCGATCGGCGACGGCGCTGCAGCCGCGCTGCTGTGTTCGGCAGCGTTCCTGAAGTCTTTGCCGGCAGCGGTTCGCGAACGCGCACTGCGCATCAGCGCCAGCGTGCTGACCGGTGGCAAGTACCGCCGCCTGGACGAGCCGGGCTTGAGCCAGCTGGCGGCCCAGCGCGCTTATTCGATGGCCGGCCTGAGACCGCGCGACATCGACCTGGCCGAGGTCCACGACGCGACTTCGTTTTGCGAGCTCTACCAGGCCGAGATGCTGGGTTTCTGCGAGATCGGCCAGGGCGGCAACTATGTCGCCTCGGGTGCGACGGCCTGGGGCGGCGAGCGGCCGATCAACCTGTCGGGCGGGCTGGTCAGCAAAGGCCATCCGGTCGGTGCGACCGGCTTGTCGATGATCCACGAGCTCGCGCTGCAACTGCGCGGCGAGGCCGGCGAGCGCCAGGCCAGCCGGGCCCGGATCGGCCTGGCTGAGAACGGCGGCGGCGTGATCGGCTTCGAAGAAGCTGCCTGCGCGGTGACGATCCTGCAAGCCCTTTGACAGTCCGGGCGGACAAAGATCGCTGCCTGCGCCTTCGCGCTTACAGTGGCGCCCTACCCTGAGGAGACGTGGCTTGGTCGATGTCCTGGTGATCGGTGGCGGCAACGCCGCGCTGTGCGCCGCGCTGATGGCGCGCGAGGCCGGTGCCAGCGTGCTGCTGCTCGAAGCTGCCCCCAAGGCCTGGCGCGGCGGCAACTCGATGCACACCCGCAACCTGCGCTGCATGCACGATGCACCGCAAGACGTGTTGGTCGAGGCTTACCCGGAAGAAGAGTACTGGCAAGACCTGCTCAAGGTCACCGCCGGCAAGACCGACGAGGCGCTGGCCCGGCTGGTGATCCGGGCGTCGTCGACTTGCAGGCCCTGGATGCGTCGACATGGCGTGCATTTCCAGCCGCCACTGTCGGGCGCGCTGCACGTGGCGCGGACCAATGCCTTTTTCCTCGGCGGCGGCAAGGCGCTGGTCAACGCCTATTACCGCAGCGCCGAGCGCATGGGGGTGCAGGTCCGCTACGACAGCCCGGTCGACCGCATCGAGTTGGCGGGTGAGCGTTTTGTCGCTGCCTTTTGCAGCGGCGAGCGCATCGCCGCGCGCAGCTGCGTGCTCGCGGCCGGTGGCTTCGAATCCAACCGCGAGTGGCTGCGCGAGGCCTGGGGTCAGAATGCGCTGGGCGAATGGCCGGCCGACAACTTCCTGATCCGCGGCACCCGCTTCAACACCGGCGTGCTGCTCAAGCACCTGATCGCGCTCGGGGCCGATTCGATCGGCGACCCGACCCAGGCCCACATGGTGGCGATCGACGCGCGCGCACCGCTGTACGACGGCGGCATCTGCACCCGGCTCGACTCGGTCTCGCTGGGCGTGATGGTCAACCGCGAGGGCCAGCGCTTCTACGATGAGGGCGAAGACTTCTGGCCCAAGCGCTACGCGATCTGGGGCCGCTTGGTGGCGCAGCAGCCGGGCCAGATCGGCTATTCGATCATCGATGCGAAGGCGATCGGCCGTTTCATGCCGCCGGTCTTCGACGGCATCAGCGCCGCCAGCCTGCCCGAGTTGGCCACCAAGCTCGGCCTGGATCCGGACCGGCTGCAGCGCACCGTGATCGACTACAACGCCGCTTGCCGCGTCGGCCGCTTCGACCACACCGTGCTCGACGACTGTCACACCGAGGGACTGGCGCCGGCCAAGACCCACTGGGCGCTGCCGCTAGACACGCCGCCCTACCACGGCTATGCGCTGCGCCCTGGCGTGACCTTCACCTACCTGGGCTTGCAGGTCGATGCCAGCACCGCGGTGCGCTTTGGCGGTAAGCCCAGCGACAACCTGTTCGTCGCGGGCGAGATGATGGCCGGCAACGTGCTGGGCCAGGGCTATACCGCGGGTGTGGGCATGTCGATAGGCACGGCGTTCGGCCGCATCGCCGGCAGCCAGGCC
>RGQD01000479.1 GCA_010030205.1 Betaproteobacteria bacterium | reverse complement strand
GGCCGCGTCGAGGGCGAAGTCGCCGTGCTGGCCCGGCAGCTGACCAAGCGCTTCGGCCCACTCGACGAACAGACCTCCTCGCGCCTCAAGGCCGCCACGCTGGACCAACTCGACATCTGGGCCGACCGCATCCTTGATGCGCCCACCTTGCAAGCCGTTTTCGACGGCCACTGAAAATCTGCTGACCAAAAATCTGCCGACCAAACCGGCCTACCCCACCCCTTCCCGCGCCACCGCGTTGACGTGTCAACGCCAGCCTCCGCAGGGGGTTCATATTTGAGACCCGGTACGGTACAAAATTGCCACGTCATCAACCCGGCGTTTTGAGTTCGTTCTGGCTGGGCACGGTCAGCACCTGGAGGCCAGCGAGCCGACCTATCGCGATCGCCTGCCCGCGCTGGGCTTCGCTGGCGCCAGGCATCGCGACGATCACGTGGGTGGCCTCGGCGTGGATGTGCGGCAGCGCCAGGTCGGCCAGCGGGCCGAGCACCGGGATGCCGCCGACCCGCGA
Organism: Betaproteobacteria bacterium; assembly: GCA_010030205.1. Lineage (GTDB taxonomy): Bacteria > Pseudomonadota > Gammaproteobacteria > Burkholderiales > Burkholderiaceae_C > Pseudaquabacterium. Next base: position 2,144 of record RGQD01000479.1, on the reverse strand, counting down.
GCCGCGCTTGGCCGGGTCGTCGTCGAGCAAGGCGACCACGGCCCAGCCGTCGCGCAGGTGGATGCCCGCGACCAGGCGCCTGGCCGCCTCGCCGGCGCCCAGCACGATGGCGCGGCGCGGTGCGTCGGACTGGCCATTGGCCTGCGCCCGTGCATGCTCCCACAGCATGCGGTAGACCGTTCGCACCATGCACAGCGCGGCGATCGAGAACAAGGGGTGCAGCAGCAGCACGGCACGCGCCACACCGACCAACTGCGCGGTCGACACCGCCGCGGCACTGACCACGCCTGCGCTCAGGCAAGCCAGCGTTATCCGCTTCAGGTCGTCGAAGCCGAAATAGCGCCAGATGCCGCGCGGCACACCCAGCAGGGCCAGGCACAGCATGTAGGCCGCCACAACGCCAAACGATACGTAGTCGTCGTACCAGGGTCGGCCAGGCTGGTAACGCTCGAAGCCCAGCCGGAACAGGTAAGTCAGATGCCAGCACAGCAGCACCGTGGCGCCGTCGACCAACGTCGAGATCAGCCCGCGTTGCGGGTGCAGGCTGGACATGGCCCGGTCGAGCCGGCCCCAGAGCTTGCTGTGGTTCATGGTCATGGCGCTCCTGTAAGCCGGGAATGACGGGATAAACACCGTGCGCAGTGTCAGGCCCAAGACCTTGAGGTCGTCGGCCATCGTCAGGTTGTCGACATAGTGCAGCGCATAGCGCAGCTTGGACGGCAGGATGACCTCGATGTACTCGCGCTCAGGGTCAGCAGCGCGAGCCAGCAACGCGTTCTCGTCGCGGTAGTGGACCGAGGCCAGGTCGGTGATGCCAGGCCGAACGCTGAGCACGCGGTCGCGCCAGGCGGCGGGGTAGCGCTCGACATAGCGCGGCACCTCGGGGCGCGGCCCGACCAGGCTCATCGTGCCGCGCAACACGTCGATGAGCTGCGGCAATTCGTCGAGCTTGTAGCGGCGCAACCAGTTGCCGGTGCGGGTGATGCGCGCGTCGCCGGCAACCGTCAGCTGCGCCCCGCCGGGGGTCGGGTCCGCCGCCATGGTGCGGAACTTGAAGATCCGAAAAGGCCTGCCGCGCCACCCGACCCGCACCTGGCGAAAGAACACCGGGCCGGGTGAGTCGAGCTTTATCAGCAAGGCCAGCAACAGCAGCAAGGGCGCCAGCAGCAGCAGCCCCACCGTGGCCGCCGCCAGGTCGAACAAGCGTTTGATCACAGGCGGTCGATCACAGGCGGTCGATCACGGGCGCTCGATCACCCCAGCACGGCCCTCAGCGCAGCGCACACGCGCAGCACGTCGGCGTCGGTCATGCTGGTGTAGATCGGCAGGCTCAGCATCGCCTCGTAGGCCTGCTGGCTGTGCGGAAACTGCACCGCGCTCAGGCTGTAGCGGTCGCGCCAATAGGGTTGCAAATGCAGCGGGGTGTAGTGCACGCTGCAGCCGATGCGCTGCTCGAACAGGTGCTCGATCAACGCATCGCGGTTCAGCGGCGACTGCGGCGCGAGCCGCAGCACATAGAGGTGCCAGGCATGCAGATCACCAGCCGGCCCCGCCGGCGGCAGGATCACCGGCAGACCCTGCAGCGCCTGTTGGTACAGCGCTGCGATCGCCGACCGGCGCTGCGCGAACGCATGGGCTTTCTTGAGCTGGTGGATGCCCAGCGCCGCGGCGATGTCGGTCAAGTTGTACTTGAAGCCCGGCGCGACGATCTCGTAATACCAGCTCGGCACCTTGGCAGTGAAACGGTCAAAGGCGTCGCGGCTCATGCCGTGCAGTCGCATCACCCTGGCGCGCCGGGCCAGTTCGGCGTCGCGCGTCACGAGCATGCCGCCCTCGCCGGTCGTGATCGCCTTGTTGGCGTAGAAGCTGAACACGGTGGCGGCGCTGGCCAGCGTGCCCACGCGCGCGCCGGCGCTGGTGCTGGGCAGCGCGTGGGCGGCGTCCTCGACCACCTTCAAGCCGTGGCGCTGCGCGATGGCCAGGATCGCCGGCATGTCCGCGGCCAGACCGGCGTAGTGCACCGGGATAATGGCGCGGGTGGCCGGCGTGATGGCGGCCTCGACCAGTGCCGGGTCGATGTTGAGCGTGGCTGGGTCGATGTCGACCAGCTTGACGTCGGCGCCGAGGTAGCGCACCACCTCGGC
>RGQD01000478.1 GCA_010030205.1 Betaproteobacteria bacterium | reverse complement strand
ATCGACGGCTCGTCGAGCAGCAGCAACTGCGGACCCATCATCAGCGCGCGGCCTATGCCCAGCATCTGGCGTTCGCCGCCCGAGAGTTGCGACCCCAGGTGCTGGCGACGCTCGAGCAGCCTGGGGAAGAGTTCGAAGATGTCGTCGCGCGAATAGACCCGCTGGCCGGCCGAGGCTTTCGGCGCGAACGCGGTGGACAGGTTGTCCTCGACCGTCATGCGGCCGAACACCAGCCTGCCCTCGGGCACCAAGGCCAGGCCGGCGCGTACCCGCTGGTGCGCCGACCAGGCAGTGATGCGTTGGCCGGAAAGCTCGACCTCGCCGCGCACGACGGGGTCGCCGCGTGACCAGCCGATCAGCGCGTTGACCAGCGTCGACTTGCCGGCGCCGTTGGCGCCGACCACGCCGACCATCTCACCGCGCGACACGCTCAGCATGCGCACGTCGACCGCACGGTTGCCGGCGTAATCGACCTGCAGGTCGCGAACCTGGAGCAGCGCGCCGCTCATGCCGCTTTGCCCAGGTAGGCTTCGAGCACGCGCGGGTCTTGCTGGACCTGCTGCGGCGTGCCGTAAGCGAGTTGGCGGCCCAGGTCGAGCACGCAGATGCGGTCGGCCACGGCCATGATCAGGTCCATATGGTGTTCGATCACGACCAGCGCGATGCCTTCACGCTTGAGGCTGAGCAGCAGGTCGACCAGCCGCGCCATGTCGTCGCCACCCAGCCCGGCCGCTGGCTCGTCGAGCAGCAAGACCTGGGCGCCGTCGCCATAGGCCAGCGCGATCGACAACATGCGCTGAACGCCATACGGAATCTCCTTGGGGCTGAGCCCGTGATAGGCCGCCGGCACGCCAAAGCGCAACAACTGCTGCGCCGCGTAGTCGCAAGCCGCCGAACGCTTGCGCGCCGCACCCGCCGGGTTCAGCACGCTGCCGAGCAGCCCAGGGTGGGCGCGCTTGCCGAGCACGGCCACCAGGTTGTCGAGCACGCTGAGGTCGTCGAAGAAGGCGTTTTGCTGGAAAGCACGCTTGAGCCCGAGTTCGGCCAGACCGTGGGCTCGAACCTGGCTGACATCGCGGCCCTGCAGCCAGACACTGCCCAGGCGAGACACCAGCGCCGTCACCGCGTCGTAGCAAGAGCTCTTGCCTGCGCCGTTCGGGCCGATGATGCCGAGCAACTCACCGGGGTGGACCTCCCAGGCCACGTCGTCGAGCGCCACCAGCGCGCCATAGCGAACACCCAGGCCTTGGACGCGAAGCGCTGGCTGGGCTTGGGCTGGCGAGGACATCGATGCGTCTCGCTTACTTCTGCACCACGATCTTGCCGGCCTGCACCGTGAACAGATAGTGCTTGGACCCGAGCTGGCCGTTCGGCTCGAAGCTGACGTCACCCATCAGCGTGCCCTTGAACTTGCCGCCGCGGATGCGCTTGGCGATCGCCTCACGGTCCAGCGTCTTGAGCTCGTTGGCTGCCATCGCCCAGATCTGCAGCGAGGCCGCACCCAGCGCCATGAACTTGTCGGGCGTGTACTTGAACATCTCCAGGCTCTTGGCGACGAAGCGCTGGTTCGCCGGGTTGGACGAAAACGGTTCGATCTGCGGGAAATAAATGTCAGCGCCGACCAAGCCGTTGGCGGCGTCACCAGCGACCTCGATCACGCTGGGCGCGACCGTGCCCACGGCGGCGACCAGCACGCCCGGCAGTCGGGCCTGACGCGCCTGGCGGATGGTGGCCGGCATGCCCAGGCCTTCGTTGGCGTTGATCGCGACCGTCAGATCGGGCTTGGCGGCCTGCACATTGGTCAGCGCAACGCGGAAGTCGGCTTGCGCAAACGGGAACTTCTCCTCGGCGACCTTCTCATAGGCATGGTTCAGGCGCTTGAGTTCGGCCTCGATCGAGGCCTGCGCGCCGTTGCCGTAGGCGTCGTTCTGGGTCAGGAAAGCGACCCGCTTGGCCTTGGCGACGTTGGCGATGTAGTTGGCGATCACCGCGCCGTCCTGCGAGTTCGAACTGTTGAGCCGAATCGCCAAGGGGTTGCCCTCGCCCGACAGGATCGGGTCGGCCTTGGAGATCGCGGTGATGTCGAGCACACCACCGCGCGCGATCACCGGTTGCATCGCCAGCGTGACCGGGCTGTTCCAGCCTTCGATGATCACCGCCACGCCCAGGCTCATCAGCTCGGTGGCGCGCGAGACGCCGACGGCCGGTGTCGACTCGTCGTCGCGCGAGACGATCTCGATCTTGCGGCCGAGCACGCCGCCGCTCTCGTTGATCAGCGCGGCCATGGTCTGGATCGCATTCGTCACATGCTGGCCCTGTGGCCCGGCGCCGCCCGACAAGGGCAGGATCGTGCCGACCTTGATCGTCTGGGCCTGGACCAGCGCGGGCGCGCCCAGTCCCAGGGCCAGGGTGGCGGCAAGCGTGCGTATCAGTTTCATAGAGGTCTCCAGATGGGAAGAGGCGAGCGATTCGGGACGGGCAGCCAACCATACGCCGCGAGGCCAGGCGCTCGGTCGATGCTAACTTTTAAAACGAGCGACAGACTCTGCTGCACGCCGTACCATACCGCATGCTGCGCCGACAGCGGCAGACTCTAGTGCTGCACCCCGGAGATATCGAAACATGAAAGCGCGCCTTCGACCCGGTGGCGTCGTTGCAAATCCTCGCGATACCTCGGGTATCGCTGCGGTTT
>RGQD01000477.1 GCA_010030205.1 Betaproteobacteria bacterium | reverse complement strand
GCACCCGATGGCTACACGATGGGCTTGGTGGCGATTTCCAGCCACATCACCGTGCCCAGCCTGATGGACGTCAAGTACAAACCCTGGGAAGCCTTTGATGTGCTTGGCCAGGTCGCTGAGCTGCGCTACGGCATCGGCGTGGGCATGAACTCGCCGATCAAGACCATCGACGACCTGATCGCCACCAGCAAGACGCGGCTGGTGACCTATGGCTCGAACAACGTCACCAACGTGGTCGCGATGTACCAGCTCGCCAAGATCACCGGCGGACGCTTTCGCTGGGTGGTGTTCACCGGCGGGGTCGAGTCGGTTGCGCAGGCGATCGGTGGCCATGTCGATGCCTGTATCCAGACGGTGGCCGAGATGCGGCCGCAGATCGAAGGTGGCAAGCTGCGCTTTCTCGCGGCGGCCGGCCCCGAGCGCTGGCCCGACTACCCGGAGGTCAAATCCTTGCGCGAATTGGGTTTCGATGCGGTCACCAGAGGACCGTTCGGCTATGCCTATCCGGTGGGCGTTGAGCCGGCGATCAAACAGCGCATGGAGGCCGCGCTGGCTGACGTGATGGCTGACAAGAGCGTGCAAAACCAGATCTCCGCGCTGGGCATGGTGGCCATCCACCGCAGCGGCGCCGACTACAAGGCCTACCTGAAGAAGATCGAGGGTGAGCTGGCGCCGATCCTGGCCGAGACCGGCATGGTCAAGAAGCGCTGATGTCGGGCTCGGACGATGCGGCCACGCCGCCCGCCCAACCCTTGACCGGTTCACGCGTCGCCGCAGCGGGCTTGCTGTTGCTCGCGGGGCTGGGCTTGTGGCAGTCGATGGGCCTCGAGCGCTGGGGCATTGAGGGCCCAGGGCCAGGCCTGTTCCCGGTGATGGTCGCGCTGGTCTTCGCGCTGCTGGCGCTGGTCGTGCTGATCTGGCCCGGTCGCGCTGCGGCCACCGAGGAGGGCGACACCGACGTCATCGATGCCGAGACCCGCCAGCGCACGCGTGCGGGCTTTGCGATCTACTCGCTCAGCCTGCTGGTGCTGGCCGTCGGTGCGGCCTGGGTGGGATTCACCTTGACGTCGATCGCGGTCTCGGTGCTGATCGTGCGCTTTGCCGAGGGCCGATCCTGGTTCGCGGCGATCGCTTACGGCCTGGGCTGCGCCGCGGTCGGGCTTGTCGGCTTTGGCTGGTTGCTGCGGGTCGACTTGCCAGCTAGCTTCATCGAGCACGCGTTTTTCTCACTGGTGCGCTGATCATGGAAGCTCTGCTCGGCGGTTTTGCGGTCGTGATGACACCGGCCAACCTGATGTACTGCTTCATCGGCGCTTTCCTGGGCACGGTGGTCGGCATCCTGCCGGGGCTGGGTCCGCTGACGACGATCGCGATCCTGCTGCCCATCACCTACAAGATGGACGTGACCTCGGCGATCATCATGCTCTCGGGCATTTATTACGGTGTTGCCTACGGTGGCACGGTCACCTCGGTGCTGATGCGCATCCCCGGCGAGGCCTCGTCGGTCGTGACCTGTCTAGACGGCTACGAGATGGCGCGCAAGGGGCGGGCGGGCTCGGCGCTGTTCATCGCCGGTGTGGGCTCGTTCATCGCCGGCACTGCGGGCACACTCGCGATCACCTTTTTGTCGCCGCCGCTGTCGCGCCTGGTGCTGGCCTTCGGACCGTCTGAGTACGCGATGATGATGCTCGCCGGCCTGGCCATGGTCACCTACATGTCGGGCGGCTCGCTGCCGCGCGCGCTGCTGATGGCCGCTTTCGGCTTGTTGCTGGGCACCGTGGGCGCCGATCCGATGAGCATGACACCGCGCCTGACCTTCGGCATCCTGACGCTGGGCGACGGCGTCAACCTGGTGCCGCTGGCGATCGGTTTGTTCGGCCTGTCCGAGGTGTTGTTCATGGCCACGCGCAGCGAGGACGAACTCAAGATCATTGCGCCACCCAAGGGCCTGGCCGGCTTTCTGCCCACGGCCGAAGAGGCCAAGCGCTCGATTGCGCCGATTGGCCGCGGCACAGTGCTGGGTTTTCTGGTCGGTCTGTTGCCCGGCGGCGGTGCGGTGATCGCGTCCTTCCTGTCCTATGCGGTCGAGCGCAGGCTGTCGCGCCACCCCGAGGAATTCGGCAAGGGCGCGGTCGAAGGCCTGGCCGGTCCCGAAGCCGCCAACAATGCCGGCACCGCTGGGGCTTTCGTGCCGCTGCTGTGCATGGGCATCCCCGCCAACGCGATCACCGCCTTGCTGCTGGGCGCTTTCATGATTCACGGCGTCACGCCCGGACCGACCATCCTCGAGCGCCAGCCCGAGGTGTTCTGGGGCGTGGTCGCGAGCATGTACATCGGCAACATCATGCTGCTGGTGCTCAACCTGCCGCTGATCGGGCTGTTCGTCCGCATCCTCGACATCCCGCGCGTATTCCTGACGCCGGCACAGCCCGCTGTCGATAGGCTTTGCGGTCGCAGCGGCGGTGATCCTCGGCGCCGGTTTGTGGCCACGGCGAGTTGCTGCACCGCGAGCTTGAGCCCGCAGCGTCATAAGGCCACGGCTTGACGGCTCGTCTGCCTTACTTCATCGACCTGAGCCTGACCCACCAATCCGGTGGCGAGACCCGAGCCATGCTGATGAAGAGCCTCCAGCTGACCGATCGCCTCGCCCTCGATCTTAGCTATCGTAACGGTCGCCAGACCGGCGTCACCACTT
>RGQD01000476.1 GCA_010030205.1 Betaproteobacteria bacterium | reverse complement strand
CTATACCTACAACCGCCCGGTCAGTGAGCTGATCCTTGACCGGCTCTGGCCCACGGTGCTGCTGGTGCTGACCGCGCTGCTGGGTGCGATCTTTTTCGGCACCTTGCTGGGGGTGCTGGCATCGCGCAAGCCCGACAGCCTGCGCAGTGCTGCGGTCACCGTGCTGTCGCTGGTGGGCTACTCGATGCCTGTGTTCTGGACCGGTATCCTGCTGGTGATCCTGTTCGGCAAGGTCTGGCCGATCATGCCTATCGCCGGCATGCGCGACGTTCGCAGCCTAGGCGCGACGGGCTGGGCCAACGCGCTCGACGTCGCCCATCACCTGGTGTTGCCAGCGCTGACGCTGGGCATCATCTACCTGGCGCAGTACAGCCGCTTGGCGCGCACCAGCATGCTCGAGGTGCTGGGCTCGGACTACATCCGCACTGCACGCGCCAAGGGTTTGTCGGACGCGGTGGTCACTTTCAAGCATGCCTTGCGCAACGCGCTGATGCCCATCGTCACCGTGGCCGGGCTGCAGTTCGGCAACCTGATCTCGGGCGCGGTGCTGGTCGAGACGGTGTTTTCCTGGCCCGGCCTGGGCACGTTGGCGCTCGACGCGATCCTCGGTCGCGACTACCCCACCTTGCTGGGCGTGCTGACCTTCTCGGCGCTGCTGGTGATCGTGGCCAACCTGCTGACCGACCTGAGCTACCGCTGGATCGACCCGCGATTGCGCGGTTCTTGATGAAGTCCCTGATGATGAGCACCGAATCTCAACGGCCCGCTGCGCTCGAGGCCTTGTCGCCCTGGCGTGAGGCCTGGCGCGTTTTCTGCAGCAACCAGGCCGCTATTCTCGGGCTGGGCCTGCTCGCTGCCATCGTGCTGGTGATGCTGTTCGGGCCGACGCTGTATGGCGTCCCACCTTTCGACATCGTCGCAGCGCCCTTCACCGAACCCTTCACCATGCCCAGCGTCTGGCTCGGCACCGACTACCTCGGCCGCGACGTGCTGGCCGGCATTCTGATCGGCGGGCGCGTGACGCTGCTGGTCGGTCTGGCGGCGGCGACGGTGGCGGTGAGCATCGGCGTGACGGTCGGCGCGCTGGCGGGCTATTTCGGCGGTGCAGTCGACACCGCGCTGTCACGGCTGATCGAGTTGTTCCAGGTGCTGCCAGCGCTGCTGTTCGCGATGGTGCTCGTCACGCTGTTCACGCCTTCGCTGATGGTGGTGGTGTTTGCGATCGGCGTCGTTGCCTGGACCGGCACCGCGCGACTGGCGCGCGCCGAGTTCATGCGGCTGCGCCACCTCGAATATGCCAACGCGGCGCGGGCGATGGGCGCAGGCCACTTGCGGCTGATGCTGCGCGAAATCCTGCCCAACGCGCTGCCGCCCTTGATCGTCTCGGCTTCGTTGATCGTCGGCTCGGCGATCCTGTTCGAAGCGGGCCTGAGCTTTCTCGGTCTGTCGGACGCCAACGTGATGAGCTGGGGCATGATGATTGGCGGCAACCGGCGCAACGTGCTCGAGTGCTGGTGGGCGGTGACTTTTCCCGGTGCGGCGATCTTCCTGACGGTGCTGTCGGTCAGTCTGATCGGCGACGGTCTGAACGACGCTTTCAACCCCAAGCTGCGCCTTCGATGAATGCCGCGATGACCGCATTGCCGCTGCTGTCGGTTGAGGGCCTGGGCGTCGAGTTCCGCACCCGACTTGGCGTCGCCCGAGTGCTCGACGAGGTGGGCTTCACGCTGGCGCGCGGCGAGACGCTGGCCGTGGTCGGTGAGTCGGGCTGCGGCAAGAGCGTGACCGCGCTGGCGATCATGCGCTTGATCCCCCAGCCGCCGGGGCGCATCGCTTCGGGTCGGCTGATGTTCGACGGCCGCGACCTGCTCGCGCTGCCCGAGTCCGAGATGCGCCGGGTTCGCGGCAACCGGATCGCGATGATTTTCCAAGAACCGATGACCTCATTGAACCCGGCTTTCACGGTGGGGGATCAGATTGCCGAGAGCTTGCGACTGCACGAGTACCCGCACCAGTTCTCGGGCGGCATGCGACAGCGGGTGATGATCGCGCTCGCACTGGCCTGCCAGCCCGACCTGCTGATCGCTGACGAGCCGACCACGGCGCTCGATGTCACGGTGCAGGCGCAGATCTTCGACCTGATCGCCGAGCTGCGCGAAGCCTCCGCCACCCAGAAAGGCACGGCGGTGATGCTGATCACCCATGACATGGGCGCGGTCGCCGAGATGGCCGACCGGGTGGTCGTGATGTACGCCGGCCGGGTGGTCGAGACCGGCAGCGCGGTCGAGATTCTCGAATCGCCGCAACACCCTTACACCCGCGGCCTGATCGCTTGCGCGCCGGGCCGGCGAACGGCGGTGCCGGGGCAGCCGCTCGAGGAGATCCCGGGCACTGTGCCCTCGCTGCTTGAGCGCGGTGCAGGGTGCATGTTTGCCGAGCGCTGCGCCAGCGCGATGCCGCGCTGCAGCAGCGCCTTGCCGCCGCCAACGCTGCTGGGACCGTCGCGCAGCGTGCAGTGCTGGCTGCATGTTGAAGGCGGGACGGCATGAGCGCCGGGACCGACGTGCTGCTGTCGGTGCAGGACTTGAAAGTCCACTTTGCCGTCGGTGGCGGACTGTTCGGCGCTCGCGGCGCGGTCAAAGCGGTCGACGGCGTGAGTTTCGAGGTCAGACGCGGCAGCACTTTCGGCATCGTCGGCGA
>RGQD01000475.1 GCA_010030205.1 Betaproteobacteria bacterium | reverse complement strand
TCGCGAACGAATGCGACCTCGATCCGAGGCGGCGGCTTGTCGCCTGCCGTCCTGCCCTGGTCGAGCAACAGCTTGACCAGCAGCAGGTGCAGCAGCGCAACGCCAGCCGTCAGCGCCCAGAATCTGGCACGCCGGGCGCGGCCTAGGTCAGGACTCGAACCAGGCACGTCGGCGTTCGGCCACCGCGCGACCAGGCTTGTCGTGCAGGTGCAGCGACACCGTGTCGGCCAGCGCCGACAAGGCATCGGGCTTCACACGCAGCGTCATCACCCGCTGGTCGCGCACCAGCAGCAGGTCGAAAGCCTGGTCGCGTGCGACCCAGGCCAAGGCCTCGTCGAGCCGGCGGATTCGCCAACCGTCAACGGCCAGCAACTCGTCGCCAGCCGCCAGACCGGCAACGGCCGCCGCGCTGTCGGACAGCACCGCCTGAACCTGGATCCCGCTGACCGCTTGTTCGCTCAGCCGCAAACCCAGTCCGGCAGCAAAACCTGCGCGCTCGGGCCGCAGCTCAACCCCGAAGGACTGCAGCAACTCGGCCACCGGCAACTCGTCGGTGCCGTGCACCCAGTCGTTCAACTCGCGCGCCAGGCTGCGGCCTGCCGCCGCGCCGAGGACCTGGGCGATATCGGCCTCGCTGATCGGCCCACCGCCGCTGCGCTGCCACAGCCCGCGCATCACCTCGTCGAGGCTGGCGCCAGATTGGCGCAGCGTCAGGTCGAAGCACAGCGCAACCAGCGATCCCTTGAGGTAGTAGCTGACCGTGGCGTTGGGCGTGTTCTCGTCGGTGCGGTAGTACTTGACCCAGGCGTCGAAACTCGACTGGGCCACGCTCTGCACCATGCGGCCGGGGGTGGCGGCGACCGCGTTGATCGTCTTGGCCAACAGCTTGAGGTAACGCGCCGGGTCGATCAAGCCGCAGCGCAGCAGCATCAAGTCGTCGTAATAAGAGGTGAAACCCTCGAAGAACCAGAGCAGACGGGTGTAGTTTTCACGCTGGTGGTCGACTTGCGCCAGTTCGGTCGGCTTGAGCCGCTTGACGTTCCAGGTGTGGAAATACTCATGGCTGAACAAACCCAGCAGCCTGAGGTAGCCGTCGCTCAGCGCGCCGCCTGCAAGCTCGGGCCGCTCGCGCGGCAGGTCGCGGCGCGCGGCAATCAGCGCGGTACTGGCGCGGTGCTCCAGGCCGCCATAGCCCTCGGCCACCGCGTTGAGCAGGAAGACATAGCGATCAAACGGCGGCGCGGCAGCGCCATGCCAGAAAGCGATCTGGCGCTCGCAGATGCGACGCGCGTCGACCAGCAAGCGTTGGCTGTCAAAGCCTGGCAAAGCACCGGCGACGACGATTTCGTGGTCGACTTCGCCGGCCTGGAAGCTGCCGCGCCAAAAATCGCCCAGCTCGACCGGGTGATCGACCAGTTCATCGTAGTCGGCCGCCTCGAACTCCAGGCCAACGCCGTCCGGTGCGACCGGCATCGCGGTGGCCACCTGCCAACCCGCAGGCAGCCGTCCCAGGCGCAAGCGGTGAGGCTCGGCGTCGCGGCCGTCGACCCGCAAGCACAGGCTGGAGTTGTTGAAAAAGCCTCGGCGTGAATCGAGAAAAGCAGTTCGCACCGAGTTGTCAAAAGCATAGACCCGGTAGCTGACCGTGAGCGCTGCACGCCCTGTGCAGTGGATGCGCCAGCTGGTCTTGTCAAGCTGCTCGATCGGCAGGTCGCGTCGACCCTGGCGCGCCGTCAGCCCCGAAAGGTGGCGTCCGAACTCGCGAACCATGTAGCTGCCCACAATCCACACCGGCAAGGACAGCAGTTGCTCGGCATCGGGTCTAGCCACGGTCAGCGTGACGCGGAAATGGTGGCTGTGGGTATCGGCAACATCAACGCGGTAGGCAATCATCCGGGCTCGCAGCGTGGGTCAGGCAGTCAAGAGGCCTTGGGCGACTGCCGTCAGGTGCCGGCCGCGCCCAGAAAACAGCTCAGCGCGGCCACTGCCGACAAGCGGAACCGCAGCGTCAGCCAATGCGCCAGACCCTGGGTCGGGTAGATCCTGCGGTCCACCGCGTAGCACACGAGCAGCATCACGCCGTGCACGACCAGCCCGGCCGACGCCGGCATCATCACCGCCACCCAAGCCACCAGCGAGGGCACGATGCCCCAGACGAACAGCGAAGCAGGCGGCGCACTGAGCCGAAAACCCAAGCCCCAGTAGATACCGCCCAAAAACGACACCACCACCGCAGCGAAAGCCGACAGCGCCAGCGTGGCATAAGGATGGGCCTCGGCGTTGACGACCCAGACCAGCGCTGCGCCCAACACGAAGGGCACGAGCCCCAGGTGCCCGAGCAGGCGTGCGGTGTCGGACAAGGGCGGCTGGTAGACGGCGGCTTGGCTCATGAGGTCTGATTGTCACCGCGCTGGCGCAAACCCGGTGCCGCCGGTCAACCCTTCTTGACGGCTGCGGCCAGGCGCGATTCGATCTGTGCCGCCGGCATCGCGCCCGGCGATCGCGAACCGTCCTCAAACACCAGCGCTGGCGTGCCCTGGACTTTGTACTTGCGGCCCATCTCGCTGTTGCGCTCGAGTGCGGCCGTGTCGCAGCTGGCCAAGGCCTTGGCCGGCAGCTGGCCGTCGACCATCCAGGTTCGCCAAGCCTTGCCAGGGTCCTTGGCACACCAGATGTCGCGCGACTTGGTGGTCGAGTCTGGTCCCAGGATCGGCAGCAAGAAGGTGTAGAT
>RGQD01000474.1 GCA_010030205.1 Betaproteobacteria bacterium | reverse complement strand
TCCCCCGCTCGACGCTGCCGGTGTACGCGCGCCAGCGTTTTCCCGAGATGCTGTTGGGCGAGGGCGCCCAACCGGCGATCACTGCCGGCACCGAGATCTACAAGAACGACGAGATCCGGCTCTGGACGTTGGACGGCGAGGTGCTGATCGCCAGCATCACCAGCAAGATGCACCTGATCGGCCCTGGCGTGATGGAAGGGTTGCTGAAGGCGGTCGAGTTGGCGGAAAGCGGCTATGACGGCTTGGTGATTTGGTCGCCCGACGAACCCTTCTCGGCCGGTGCCAACCTGGAGGCCATGCTGCCGACCTTCATGAAACTCGGCGCCAAAGGCATAGAGCCCGAGATCAAGAAGCTGCAGGACGCGCTGCTGCGGATGCGTTACGCCGCAGTGCCGACCGTGGCGGCGATGCGCGGCCTGGCGCTGGGCGGTGGCTGCGAGATCGCGCTGCACTGCGCCAAACGTGTCGCTCATTTGGAATGCTATGTTGGATTGGTTGAAGTGGGCGTGGGGCTGATCCCCGGCGGCGGCGGCCTGACCTACATCGCCCGCCGCGCCGCCGAGGCTGCCGCCGCAGCCAACAGCACCGACTTGCTGGCTTTCGTCAAGGACGGTTTCCAAGCTGCGGCCACGGCCAAGGTGGGCACCAGCGCGCTGGAGAGCCGGCAGATCGGCTACTTGCTCGACAGCGACGTGGTCGTGGCGCACAAGGACGAGTTGCTGTTTGTCGCGATCGCTCAGGTCAAGGCGATGGCGGCGAGCAACTGGCGCGCGCCGACCAAGTCCTTGTTTTCGGTGGCAGGACGCTCGGGCATCGCCACCATCAAGGCCCAGTTGGTGGGCATGCGCGACGGTCAGTTCATCAGCGCGCATGACTTCCACATCGCCAGCCTGATCGCCGACGTGGTTTGCGGTGGCGAGGTCGAGGGCGGCTCGCTGGTGAGCGAGGAGTACCTGATGGCGCTGGAACGCAAACACTTCTGCTCGTTGCTGGAGCACCCGAAATCGCAGGAACGGATCATGGGACTGCTGCAGACCGGCAAGCCGGTTCGGAACTGATGAAGCGATTTGACGAAACGGCGGCGCGAACGCCAGGCTTCGTTGGGCGGTGCTCGAAATCCTCACGTAGCGCTGCTACGTTCCGGTTCCTGCGCTCCGTCCGCCTAGCCTGACGCCCGCTCGCGACGCTTCCTCAACACCGAACTCCGTGCATTTTTGACCATTGGTCAATTCGAAGGATCAGCTATGAGCAAACAACTGCAAGACGCCTACATCGTCGCCGCCAGCCGCACGCCTATCGGCAAGTCGCACCGCGGTTTCTTCCGCAACACCCGACCTGACGACCTGTTGGTCGCAGCGATCCAGGCCGCGCTGAGGCAGGTGCCGGGGCTCGACCCGAAGGCGATCGAGGACGCGATCGTCGGCTGCGCGATGCCGGAGGGCGAGCAGGGCATGAACATGGCCCGCGTGGCTGCGCTCTTGGCCGGTTTGCCCAACTCGGTGGGCGGCATCACCGTCAACCGCTTTTGCGCCTCGGGACTGTCTGCGGTACAGATGGCCGCCGACCGTATCCGCGTCGGCGAGGCCGATGTGATGATCGCCGCCGGCGCCGAGAGCATGAGCATGGTGCCGATGTCGGGCAACAAACCCTCGTTCAACCCGGCGGTGTTTGCGCGTGACGAGAACATCGGCATCGCCTACGGCATGGGCCTGACGGCCGAGAAGGTGGCTCAGCAGTGGAAGGTCAGCCGCGAGGCGCAAGATGAATTCGCGTTGCAAAGCCATTTGAAAGCCTTGGCGGCGCAGCAGGCCGGTGCGTTTGCCGATGAGATCACGCCGGTGCAGGTGGTCGAGCGCAGGCCCAACCTGGACAGCGGCGAGGTCAACATCCAGGCCCGCAGCGTCAACCTGGACGAGGGTCCACGTGCCGAAACCACGCTGGCTGCGCTGGCCAAACTGCGCGCGGTGTTCGCTGCCAAGGGCTCGGTGACGGCAGGCAACAGCTCGCAGACCAGCGACGGCGCGGGTTGCCTGATCCTGGCCAGCGAGAAGGCCGTCAAGCAGTTTGACTTGAAGCCGCTGGCGCGCTTCGTCAGCTTCGCTTCGCGCGGTGTGCCGCCCGAGTTGATGGGCATCGGCCCGATCGAGGCCATTCCTGCGGCGCTGAAGAGTGCCGGGCTGAGCTTGGCCGACATGGGTTGGATCGAATTGAACGAGGCCTTCGCGGCGCAGGCGCTGGCGGTGATCAACACGCTGGGCCTGAACCCCGAGCTCGTCAACCCGATGGGTGGCGCGATCGCGCTCGGCCACCCGCTGGGCGCCACCGGCGGCTGCTTGCCGTCCTGGCCCGACGGAGTCTGCATGAAGTCCTCGATGTCGTTGCCCGAGGTGAAGCAGCCCGGCTGGCCGGTGATCAGCACCGCGCGCACCGCCGCGTCCGAATTGGCAGCGATCAAGGCCTCGGCCATCGCGCTGTACATCGCCTGGGTCAGCGCGTTCTTTTTCTCGGGCCGGGCGATCTCGATCGTTGCCACGCCGTTGAGGGTGGCGGTCTTGATGGTCATGGTGTTTCCTGGAATGGTTGCGCCAATTGGATCAGACCCGCTCGAAGATACCGGCCGCACCCTGGCCGGTGCCCACGCACATCGTGACCATGCCGTACTTCAGCTTGTGGCGGCGCAGCGCATGCACCACGGTGGCGGCGCGAATCGCGCCGGTGGCGCCCAGCGGGTG
>RGQD01000473.1 GCA_010030205.1 Betaproteobacteria bacterium | reverse complement strand
CGCCGCCCGGGTTCTTCGAGATCGACATGGTCGAGCACTGCGGCGGCAGCAAGACGGACGGTGATTTCGTCCACACCCTCACGCTGACCGACATCGCCACCGGCTGGACCGAGTGCGTGGCCATGCGGGTTCGCGAGCAGATGCTGGTGATCGAAGCATTCGACAAGGTGGCCGCCGATCTGCCCTTCGCAATCGTCGGCGTTGACTCGGACAACGACAGCACCTTCATGAGCCAGAGCGTCTTCGACTACTGCAGGGGGCATAACCTGGTTCAGACGCGCTCGCGGGCCTATAAGAAGAACGACCAAGCCTGGGTCGAGCAGAAAAACGGCGCCATCGTGCGGCGACTGGTGGGCTATGGGATCCCCTTCGGGGGCATTGCTGTGCACCGGCACTGACTGGCGGCTTTAGGGCGACGAATTCGAGGCGGTGGATGTCGCTTGAGGGTCGTCCGCTGCCGACCGCGGAAGTCGGCTATCGGGCACCTCAGTTTGAGGGTCAGCTTTCCGGCGTCGAGATCGCGCACCCGACCGGTACAAGCCGACCGGCGCATGGTGCAATCATTGCACTACAATGCGGTATGGCAACTCTGGTTCGCCTCCCGAAGTTCAAGCTCACCATGTACGCTGGCGACCACAACCCACCGCACTTCCATGTGCTGGCCAACGACGGTTCGGAAGCGTTGGTCGACCTGGCATCTCTGCTGGTGATTGACGGCTCGGTGCGGCCGGCTGTGTTGAAGGACGCGCTGGCTTGGGCCGGCCAGAACGTGGCTCTGTTGACTACCAAGTGGAAGGAACTGAACCCATGAGGCCAAAACAATTCACGCTGGCTAGCGTCAAGACAACGCCAACGGCCAGCTTGCTGCTGAGCTATGTTGATGGCGGACAGTTCGAAGTCAGTCTGGTAGACACGATCCTGAAGCACCCCACCCTGGAGCGGCTGAAAGATCCCGAGGTATTCAGTTCGGCGAAGGTCGGTGACCACGGCGCCTCGGTGATCTGGGCTAACGACGACGACTTGGAGTTGGCTGCCGACAATCTTCGCGCGCGAGCCATTGAGCAGGCAGGCGGCGTATCGCATGAGTTCATTTGGAATTGGATGGCCAGGAACGACCTAACCATTGACGCGGCGGCGGTAGCGCTGGGCGTTTCCCGCCGCATGCTCGCCTACTACCGCAGCGGCTCCAAGCCAGTGCCGCGCACCGTCGCGCTGGCCTGCCTTGGCTGGGAAGAAGTGATCAAGAACGATCTCAGTTACGCATTGGCCGCGTAGTACCGGCCCACCGTTTGCTACAAGCTTGCGTTTCAGGCCAGCTGCAAGTTACCTGGTAGCTGCCCGCCGCCAATGCCAGAAACTGACCGGGTCCCGGTAGCCACGAACGACTGCTTCGTAGACGTAGAACTCGAAAGAGGTCGGTCCGAGCCTCGGGCAGCTTTGGAGAAGACAGACGGACGGGTTTGGGTCGAGAGCGACCCGTCGGACCCAAGAGGAGCAGTCGTTCAATCGGACCCGGACGATGTTTGGCGCCGGCCGCAGCGCGTCGGCCCAAGCCGCCTTCACGGTCACTGGCTATGTCAGCAGTACCCCTGTAAGCGGCCGTTGGTGGCAACAACTGGCGCGCGCCTGAACGACTGCAAGGTGTCCGAGACCGTACGTTCGAAGGCTGGCGGCGACCGTCTCCTCACGCTGCATACCAGCCGCATGGCTCACCAGTTTGGACCGATGGACACGCCGTCAGGGCGCGGCTCATAGAACACCAGATGATTGTCGAAGCCTTTGACTCGCCACTTGCGGACGTTGGCTAGGTCGGGGTGCTTGAGGGGCAGCGGTGCGCCCATCTTTGGCTGCTGCGCCAGATCGTTGAAGCTGGCTTCGGCGTTGGTGAGGAAGCGTTCGGCCACATCCAGCCCGGCCTCTTCGGCCAGATAGACGAAGTGCTCGACCAGGTCGCGCTGCGCCGCCTCGCGCTTGGTGACCGTCGGCATCAGCGTTTTTGCTTTCGCGCTCCCACCTTGGCCAAGGCTTCCTTGCGGATGGCCGTCCAATCCGCCGCGGTCAATTCGGTTTCTGTGCCGGACAGGCCTTCCAACAGCATCGCCTCAAGCTTTTCTTCGGCCTTGCGCTTTTCGTCGTTGCGGATCAACTCGCGGACGTACTCGCTGGCAGTGCTGTAACGCCCGGTCGAAATCTGGCCGTCCACGAATTGCTTCAGTGGGTCGGGCAGCGAAATGTTCATGCTTTCCATAGGTGACCTCTTGTTCCCTTCTAGAGTGCCACAAATGGCATGAAATGGCAAGAAATAGTCTTGTCCAACGAGGTGTGAGCCTGAACGGGGCGCGCGTTTCCAACGAGAAATGAGCCTGAGGGCGGGCCGGGGGGATGTAGCGAGGGGAGGGTTGATCATCACAAGGATGGTGATCGACATGGACGAGACAAGGCTGCGCACGATCGAGCAGTTGGAGGAATTCCTCAAGGCGACGCCCGAGGTGGCGTTCACAGCCCCGGGTATAGGGGCTTACGACCAGCGCTACGCGCACATCAGCCGTGTGCTGGCGCGGTTTGACTACCCGCGGCGCAACAAGCGCGAGCGCGGCGTGGTGCTGGCCTACCTGCGACGCACAAGCGGCTACGGCCGCGCGCAGCTCACGCGCCTGGTCGCGCGTTGGGCGGTCAACTGTGTCGCGCAGCATCCGCTGGTCAAGCAATACCGTGCCCCGACCGTGCCGTTCGCGCGCAAGTACACAGCCAA
>RGQD01000472.1 GCA_010030205.1 Betaproteobacteria bacterium | reverse complement strand
AGCCGCCGGCGGGGGACACGGAGCAGAACACGCCAGTCCGGCCTGATGCTCGCGCACTGCACTTTGAATGCCGGGTTCCGAGGCAAGGCATCAATGACTGCAAAGTGACCGATGCACCCAGCCACCCTGCCTCACCTGCATCCCCATCACCAACAAGCCTCACCCACTCTGGTCTGCATCAGTCCGCTGGCCGCAGTTTCTTGACCTCGGCATCGCTGGGTTGGTACTTCGCGCCGTCGAGGTAGACATAGTCGACCATCGTGCCCTTGCCCTTGTCGTTCTTGGTCTTGCCGACATAGGCACCCATCGTCGACTGGTTGTCTTGCTTCCTGTAGACCGTCTTGCCAAACGGCGTCATCAGCTCCAGCCCCTTGAACGCTGCGACCAATTTCTCGGTGTCGGTGCTCTTGGCCTTGGTGATGCCAGCAGCTAGCGACTGGATCGCCGCGTAGCCCACCACCGATCCCAGACGCGGATAGTCGTTGTACTTGCGGTGGTAGGCCAGGAAGAAAGCCTTGTGCTCGGGGGTCTGGATGCCGTACCAGGGGTAGCCGGTGACGATCCAGCCGTTCGGGGTTTCGTCCTTCAGTGGATCAAGATACTCGGGCTCGCCGGTCAGCATGCTGACGACCTCGCGGCCCTGGAACAGGCCACGGGTGTTGCCCTCGCGCACGAACTTGGACAGGTCGGCGCCGAACAACACGTTGAAGATCGCGTCGGGCTTGGCGTCGGCCAGCGCCTGCACCACGCTGCCGGCGTCGAGCTTGCCCAATGGCGGCGCTTGTTCGACGACGAACTCGACGTCGGGCTGCGCGGCCTTGAGCAAGGCCTTGAAAGTGGCCACTGCCGACTGGCCGTACTCGTAGTTGGGGTAGACGATGGCCCAGCGCTTCTTCTTCAACTTGACGGCCTCGGGCACCAGCATCGCCGACTGCATATAGGTCGACGGCCGCAGCCGGTAGGTGTACTTGTTGCCACTGCCCCAGACGATCTTGTCGGTCAAGGGCTCCGAAGCAAGGTAGAAGAACTTCTTTTGCTTGGCGAAATCGGTCAACGCCAGGCCGATGTTGGACAGGAAGCCGCCGGTCAGCACGTCGACCTGCTCGCGCGAGACCAGTTCCTCGGCAGCGCGAACCGCGTCGCCCGGCGCCCCGTTGTCGTCACGGGTGATCAACACCACTTTCTTGCCGTTCAGGCCACCGCCGGCGTTGATCTCCTCGACCGCGAGCTCCATGCCCTTTTTGTAGGGCTCGAGAAAGGCCGGCTGGACTTTGTAGCTGTTGACCTCGCCGATCTTGATCACGCCCTGGGCTTGGGCGGGCACGGCAGCCAGCAGCGCCACAGACAGCAGCGCAGTGGCCAGGGGGATTCGGGTCATGGGGAAGCCTTTTTTAGAAAAAACAGGGGGTGACGATAGCTTGCGAACGCTTGCGAATGGGCATCGGGCTGGCCGACACGTCAGCGCAGCCCGTCCTGGCCCTTGATCTCATGGGCTTGCAGGCCGCCGATGCGCGGCAAGGGTCGGCCGCTGTCGGTCACTGCCACGGCGACCAGGATCTCGCCAGCGCGCGGCGCATCGCCGATGCGGGCCTCGATCGCGTCGAAATGGCTGCGCACAAAGGCCGCGTCCTTGTGGCCCAGCGGCACGTCCACTGCGGTGCCCAGGCCGCCCTGCTTCTTGGCCGAGGGCACCAGCGCAGCGCCTTTTTCAACCGCGATGCGCAGCGGCGCGCCGAGCTTGGGGTGCAGGATCGCTGCAGCGTGCTCGAGTTCGCCGGCCTCGCCGACGATCGCCGCCTTGCCGTAGCTCTGGGCTTGCGCAGGCGTG
Organism: Betaproteobacteria bacterium; assembly: GCA_010030205.1. GTDB lineage: Bacteria > Pseudomonadota > Gammaproteobacteria > Burkholderiales > Burkholderiaceae_C > Pseudaquabacterium. Next base: position 933 of record RGQD01000472.1, on the reverse strand, counting down.
ATGCCCAGCGCCTGCACGCAGCGGTCGCCGAGCAGTCCGCCAAGCTCCTCGCCGATGGCGATCAGCGCATCGAGGTTCTCGGCGTAGCGACCGGCGTAAGGGTTGGCGATCACCGCCATCGCCAGCGCGCGGCGCGTCGGCGGCGCGACGTCACGGCCCATCTCGCGGTGGATCTCGTCGACCTGGACGACGATCTTGCGGACGTACGAAGGGATGTCAGAACTCATGGTCGATGGACTCCGCTGCTTGAATGTAGAAGCCTGCTAGCGCAGGCCGTGGATCCGGCGTCGCCGCTTCGGGTTTGGGCCATCAGCGCTGGCCGTCCCATTGGGCGATGTCGCTGGCGGCCAGCCCGCCGACCCGGGCATGGATGCGTGGCCCGGTGCTCATTGCCAGGAACACGACCATCTCGTCAGAGCGCGGCGCACCGGGCACCCGCACTTCCATCGCATCGAAGTGGCTGCGCACATAGCAGGCGTTGATGTGGGTCAGCGGTACATCCAGCGTCGCGCCTGGGCCGCCGACCTTCTTGGTGCTCGGCACGATGGCCAGCGCGTTGCCGCTCTGCCCGCCACTGGAGATGCCTTTGGCATAAGCCGCTGCGTCACCCTTCCAGCCCAGCAACTCGCGCATCGCGTAGCCGCCCGGCACATGCCAGAGTGCCCCGTGCTCGAGTTCACCGGCAGCTCCGATGATCGCGCCCTTGCCATAGCCCTGGATGCGGTCGGGCGCAAGGCCGAGCGCTGCCAGCAAGCGGCGCGCCAAGTCCAGGCCGATGGGGTTGAGCGCGGCCATCATCGGCAGGATGTCGGGCTCGTAGCGACCCGCATAGGGGTTGGTCAGCACCGCGGCGATCGCACCACGGCGCAGCGGCACGGCCGAGCGAGGTCCGCCTTCGTGGTGAATGTCTTCGACCTGGGTGAAGACGCGGCG
>RGQD01000471.1 GCA_010030205.1 Betaproteobacteria bacterium | reverse complement strand
GGCCCGGCCGGCCGGGCCGACATCAGCGGCGGCGCGGCTGGGGACAGCGCTGGGCGTTGATCGGCGCACGCTGGCGCGCTGGCGCGACTGGTGGCGAGAGCAATTCCCGCAGACGCCGCTGTGGCGGGCGACGTGCGCGCAGTTCATGCCACCGGTGCCTGAAGCTCAGCTCCCGGGCGAATTGATCACGCGATTTACCGGCCTGCTCCCCGAGGCGCTGGTGCATCTGCTGGTCTGGCTCAGCCCGGTCACGGTCGGGCGCGGGCGGCCCGCCGCGATCACGCTGCACGAGGCTATCTGATCATCCGCTGCAACATGCACGTAGCCAGGCACGACGAGGCTGCGTAGCCTTGGCACCAGTCGAGTCGCACCGCCGGTGGGGCCGCATCTGGAGCCTGCATTGAACAAGATTGCCGATCCCCCTGAACGTGATCGATGGGCGCGCCTGCGCTTTTCCATCATCGGCCCGCTGATGGCCGCCCCGCCCGCGCCCCGGCAGTTGGGTGCCTCCTTCCTCGCCCTGGCTGCCAAGACCTGGCGCCACCCCGTCTCGGGCCTGGACATGCGCTTCGGCGCGTCGACCATCGAGCGCTGGTACTACCGGGCATGGCGCGCTGCCGATCCGGTGGCCGCGCTCAAGGACGGCCTGCGCGGCGACGAGGGCGGCTTCCCCAGCCTGACACCGGTGGCCGTCACCGCGCTGACGCTGCAGTACCGCGAACATCCGGGCTGGACGGCGCAGTTGCACTTGGACAACCTGCGCGTTGCTTGCAAGGCGAGTGACTCGCTCGTGGCCTCGTACGCGACGGTGCGGCGCTATCTGCGCGCCCAGGGCATGCACCGTCAGGCGCGGCCGAAGCGAGCGACCGAGGGCGCCGTAGCGGCCCGTGATCGCCTGGAACAGCTCGAGGTTCGCAGCTTCGAGGTCGAGCATGTCGGCGCGCTCTGGCACCTGGACTTCCACCACGCCTCGCGCAAGGTGCTCACCCGCGCCGGCGCCTGGGTCAAGCCGATGCTGCTGGGCGTCATCGATGACCGTTCGCGCCTGGTCTGCCACCTGCAGTGGTACCTCGACGAGACGGCGCACAGCCTGGTGCACGGCCTGAGCCAGGCGTTCATGAAGCGAGGCCTACCGCGCGCGCTGATGACCGACAACGGCGCGGCCATGCTCAGCGAGGAGGTCACCACCGGCCTGGCCACGCTGGGTGTCGTACACCAGACGACTCTGCCCTACAGCCCCTATCAGAACGCCAAGCAGGAGTCGTTCTGGGGCCGCGTCGAGGGCCGGCTGATGGCCATGCTCGAGGGCGAGCAGACCTTGACGCTAGAACTGCTCAACGAGTCTACCCAGGCATGGGTCGAGCAGGAATACCACCGCACCGTGCACACCGAGCTCAAGGACACGCCGCTGGCGCGCTACCTGGCGGGGCCGTCGGTGGCGCGCAAATGCCCTGACTCGGCGGTGCTGACGGACGCCTTCCGCATCGAGGTGCAACGCCGCGCGCGCCGTGCCGACGGCACACTCAGCCTGGGCGGCACCCGCTTCGAGATCCCGTCCCGGCTGCGCCATCTCAGCGTGGTGCATATTCGCTATGCGCGCTGGGACTTTAGCCGGGTCGACCTGGTCGATGGGCGCACGGGCGTTGTGCTGTGCCCGATCAAGCCCCTGGACAAGGCCGCGAACGCCAACGGCCAGCGCCGACGGCTCGACCCCGTGGGACAGGACTTGTCGGCGCTGCCGCCCACGGGCATGGCGCCGCTGCTGCGCGAGTTGCTCGCCGAGTACGCCGCCACTGGCATGCCGCCGGCCTACCTGCCTGTGGCCGAGCCCACGCCCGCCATCACGCCCGCCATCGCGCCCATCAACCCGGACATCAACCCGCCCGAGGCAGACCCCGCATGAACCAACGACTCCTGGCCCTGTACGGGCTGAAGTGGAACCCCTTCTCACCAGAATTGCCCACCGAGGCGATCTACGTTCCCCCGAAGCTGGAGAACTTCTGCTGGCGCATCGAGCACGCGCAGATCCGCGAAGGTGGCTTCGCGATGATCCACGGCGACCCGGGCACCGGCAAAAGCGTGGCGCTGCGCCTGCTGGCCGAGCGTCTGGCGCGTATCCCCGACGTCACCGTGGGCGTCATCAACCACCCGCAGAGCAGCCTGGGCGACCTGTACCGCGAGCTCGGCGACATCTTCGCCGTGCCGCTGCGACCACACAACCGCTGGGGCGGCTTCAAGAGCTTGCGAGAGCGCTGGTTGGCGCACCTGGAGACCACGCGTGTCCGGGCGGTGCTGCTCGTCGATGAAGCGCAGGAGATGAGCCCGGCCGCGCTGTGCGAGTTGCGCCTGATGGCCAGTGCCCGCTTCGACTCCCAGCCGCTGCTGTGCGTGGTGCTTGCCGGGGACGCCCGCCTGATCGACAAGCTGCGCCGCGAGGAGTTGATCCCGCTGGGCAGCCGCATCCGCACCCGGCTGGCCACCGAGCATGCCAGTCGAGACGAACTGCTCGCTGGCCTGAACCATCTGCTGGCCGGCGCCGGCAATGCCAGCCTGATGACGCCGGCGCTGCGCCAAACGCTGTGCGATCACGCCGCAGGCAATTACCGCATCCTCACCACGATGGCCGCCGAGCTGCTGGCCGCCGCGACGCAGCGCGAATTGCCCCAGCTCGACGAGAAGCTCTACCTCGAAGTGTTCGCTCAGCCCGATACCCCCGTGCCGCGCCGAACGGCCGCGCGCCGGTGATCGCCATGCCCGCACAC
>RGQD01000048.1 GCA_010030205.1 Betaproteobacteria bacterium | reverse complement strand
CCGCCTGGCTGGGCACGATGCTGGGCTGGCGCTGGATGTTCGGTGGGCTGGCCGCTATCAGCCTGCTGACCGCGCTGACGATCGCGCTGCTGGTCAGCGTCATGCCGCCGAACACCACCGCCAGCGCCTGGCCCTGGCGCTCGGGCGGCACCAGCCCGGCGCCTAGCCCGGAGGCCACCGGCCCGACCGCGGCAGCGCCCAGCGCCATCAAGACCCGGGCTGCGACCACCCCGGCGTAACTTGGCGCGATCGCACTGAGCAGGCAGCCCGTGGCCAGCACGACCAGCCCGCCGAGCAGCAGCGTTCGGCGCTGCAGGCTGCCGGCGGCGACCTGCAGCAGCGGGGCGGCCAGCGCGAAGGTCAGCGCGAACACGGTGATCAGCACGGCGACATCGGGCTTGGACACACCCAAGTCGGCCGCCATGTTGTTGACCAGGCCGACCACCGCGATCGACGAGGTGCCCATCGAGAAATAGGCCAGCGACAGCGACCACAGGCCCAGGTTGGTGCGGCCGGGTATCTCAGGGTGGCGGGTCATTTGCCAAGCATCCTAGTCGAGGCGCCTGCCCGGCAACTGTCTCAAGCACATCAGCGGGTCGGTTGCTTGCATGGCGCTTGCGCTGAGCCTTTCTCAGCGCAAGCGGTAACGCCGCTCGTCGTCCTCGATCACCAAGCCGCGCGCGATCAACTCGTCCAGGTGCTGGCTGATGCTTCGGCGCTCGGCGTCGTCGATCCAGATCTCCTCGTAGCCGGGCGGGTAGAGCAGCCGGCAGGCCACCAGTTCGGGCAGCGTGCGCGCCTGTTCGGCCAGCATCGCGATCAGCCTGGCCTCGCGCTCGTCGATCTTGGCGCTGAACAAGGCCAGCGCGTCGAGCATCGCCTGGCGGTCGGTGTAGACGCCGCGGTGGTGCGAGGTCACCCAGACCTGCGCTGGGATTTGCGGCAGCCGGGCCAGCGTCGCGCGGAAATCCGTCAGGCTGGAGGTGGCGTCGCCGTAATAAGGGCCGAAGCCGCTGAGGTCGATGTCGCCGATGAAGGCCACGCCTTCGGGCTCGACCAGCAGCACGGTGTGGCCCGCCGTGTGGCCTGGCATGTGGATCGCGCGCACCCGCGACCCGCCAAGCTCCCAGACCGCGCCGTCGCGGTAGCCGATCGCGTCGGGTCGCTCCTGGTAGTTGAAGTCGCGCTCGATCTTGGCGCGCATCGCCGCCAGCCGATCGGCTGACACGCCGTAGTGGCGCGCCAGGCCGGGCCAACTGCGCACCGCGTCCAGGTCGGCCTCATGGGCGTGGACCGGGACGCCGGGCAGCCGGTGCAGGCCCGCCATATGGTCCTCGTGCACATGGCCGAGCACGACCAGGTCGGCGTGGTCGAAGTCGGCACCGATCCGGTTGGCCACCGGCGGCGAGTCGAACACCACATGGGTGTCGGTGCCACGAACGACGACCTGGTTGCCGTCGGGGTACTTGCCGTTCTTGTCGCCGAAGAAGACCGAGACCCGGCCGAAGTCGGCACGCGGGGTCTCGGCGAAGGTCTTGTGGGAGTTGTCTGGGTTCATGGTGTCGGCAGCTGGGCTTCAGAGAGGCTGAACGATAGCGCGAATGGCCTGGCCATGACATCGAGGTGGACCCGCGCCTGCTGGCTGGCCGGCAGCTTGCGGTGCCGTGGACGGGCCGCTGCGGCGAGAATCGCGCGCTGCCCCTCTTTCCAACGACACCGCATTCCAGGAGCCTCCCGATGGCCGGACAGACTTTCATCGACATCGTGCAACAACAGGCCCGCGTACGGCCGACCGCGTTGGCTTATCGCTGCGGCGACCGGCGCTGGACCTTCGCCGATGTCGAGCGCGACAGCAACCGCATCGCCAACACCTTGGCTGCCATGGGGCTGGGCCAGGGCGACCGGGTCGCAGCGCTGACCAAGTTCCACGTCGAGGCGGTGCTGCTGACACTGGCTGCAGCCAAGCTGGGCGCCGTGTGCATGCCGGTGAATTGGCGGCTCGCGCCGGCCGAGGTGCGCTATATCGTCGACCATGGCGGCGCGAAGCTGATGATGGCGGACCGCGGCTTCCTGCCGCTGGTCGACCGCGCCGGCATGCCCACGCTGGCGCAGGTGGTGGTGACCGATGGCGCGGATGTCGACAGCCACGACGGCCTGCCCGGCTTCCACGACTGGTACGCCGCGGCGTCCGACGTGATGACGCCGGTGTCGGCCAAGCCCGAAGACCCGCTGTTGCAGCTCTATTCCTCGGGCACCACCGGCCTGCCCAAGGGCGTGGTGCTGTCACATGCCGGGCTGGTGTTCAACTGCCAGCTCGGCGTCACCGTCTGGCAGGTGGGCGAGGGCAGTGTGGTCGGCAATGCGCTGCCGACCTTCCACATCGCCGGCGCCAACATGGCGCTGTTCTCGCTGTACAGCGGCGCGGTGGGCTCGTCTTACCCCGACTTCGACCCCGGCGGTTTCATAGACGCGATCGGCCAGCACGGCATCACCCACAGCTTCTTGGTGCCAGCGATGATCCTGTTCATGCTGCAGTCCCCCAAGGCAAAGGCGGGCGATTACCGCACGCTGAAGCTGATTTCTTACGGCGGATCGCCGATCAGCGACCGGGTGCTGACCGACGCGATGGCCGCTTTCGGCTGCGATTTCATGCAGGTCTACGGTCTGACCGAGATCGCCGGCTCGGCCACTTTCCTGATGCCCGAGGATCACCAGGTCAGCGGCCCGAAGGCCAAGTTGCTGCGCTCAGCCGGCCAGCCGGTGCCCGGCGCGCGGCTGCGGGTGGTCGAGCCCGGCACGCTGACCGACCTGCCCGACGGCCAGACCGGCGAGGTGCTGATCGAGTCGCCCGGCAACATGATCGGCTACTGGGGCAACCCCGAGGCCACCGCGGCGGCATTCCCCGAGGGCCGCAACGCGCGCGGCGGTTGGTTCCGCAGCGGCGACGGTGCTTACCTGGAGGGCGGTTATCTCTACATCAACGACCGCATCAAGGACATGATCATCTCGGGTGGCGAGAACATCTATCCGGCCGAGATCGAGAACGCGCTGATGCTGCATCCCGGCGTGGCCGACGGCGCGGTGATCGGCGTGCCCGACGTTACCTGGGGCGAAAGCGTCAAGGCCTGCGTTGTTCGTCGGCCGGACAGCACGGTGACCGAGCGCGAGTTGATCGCCTTTCTGCGCGACCGCTTGGCGCACTACAAATGCCCCAAGTCGGTGGACTTCGTCGACACCTTGCCGCGCAACCCCAGCGGCAAGTTGCTCAAGCGCATCCTGCGCGAACCCTACTGGCAGGGCAAGGAGCGGGGGGTGCATTGACTGCCCTCCAGGCTCATTAAGATGCTAGCAATGCTAGCAGTGCAATCAGCGAAAGAGGCTTCTATCAGTCAAGGAAATCGGCGATGAGCACGTTGACCATTCGAAATGTCGATCCCGCCATCAAGGACAAGCTGCGCTTGGCGGCAGCCGCGCATGGCCGCTCGATGGAGGAGGAGGTGCGCAGCATCTTGCGCAAGGTGCTGACGCAGCCAATGGCGACCGATGGCCTGGCCAGTCGCATCCATGCCCGGTTTTCCGCGCTGGGCGGTGTTGTGTTGGACTTGCCTGAACGGACAGAGACAACCCGTGCTGCGGACCTCCGCGAGGATCCTGCCAATTGATTGTTTTGGACACCAACGTCGTGTCTGAACTCATGCGCCCAAGGCCTGCGACGCAGGTGCTGAACCGGCTTGACGCTCGAATGGCTGGCGACTTGTGCTTGACCGCCGTGATTGCTGCCGAACTGACGCTGCCGGCACCGGGTCTTAAATTTGAACCCCCTGCAGCGGCGAAGCGCCGCCGCTTGAAGCTCAGCCCTCGTCGGTGACGGTGTTGCGCAGCACGCCGATCCGGTCGACCTCGATCTCGATCACGTCGCCGGGCTTCATCCAGACCGGTGGGTCGCGTCGCGCGCCCACGCCGCCTGGCGTGCCTGTGACGATCACATCGCCAGCCTGCAGCGGCGCGACGGTCGAGACGTAGGCGATCTGGCGCTCGATGCTGTGGATCATCATCTCGGTGGTGGCGCGCTGCATTTCCTGGCCGTTCAGCCGGCTGACCAAGGTCATCACGGTTCGCGCGGGGATCTCGTCGGCCGTCACCATCCAGGGACCGAAACCGCCGGTGCGCCAGAAATTCTTGCCCGGCGCCCACTGCGAGGTGTGGCGTTGCCAGTCGCGCACACTGCCGTCGTTGTAGCAGCTGTAGCCGGCGATGTGGCTCCACACGTCGGCCTCGGCGATGCGCCGCCCAGGCTTGCCGATGATGATCGCGATCTCGGCCTCGAAATCGAGCTGGCTCGATTCCTTGGGCCGCACGATCGCCTGGCCATGACCGACTTGTGAGTCGCCGACGCGCAGGAAGAAGGTCGGCTGCTCGGTCAGCACCTGGTTGGTCTCGCGCACATGCTCGCCGTAGTTCAGTCCGCAGCACCAGATCTTGCCCGGGTTCGGGATCACCGGCAGCAGATGCAGGCCTTCGAGCGCAAAGTCGGCGCTGCGCCCGGCCAGCATGGCGCGAGCCTCGACCAGCGCATCGGCTGCCAGCAAGGACCGCAGGTCGGCAAAACGCCCGCCCAATGCTGCGCCGAGGTCGACCACGCCACCGTCGATCACCGCACCGAAACCGGTCTGGCCCTTGCGTTCAAAACTGATGAGTTTCATGTCAATGGATCCCAGCGGGTTGAAAGATTCGGCCCATTGTGACGCAATCATGTAGCCTTCACGATGGCAACGCGGCGCGCTGCGTTCTTCAGCCCGTCCGGGCCAGGCCACTGGCTCGTGATGTTGACACGCGACGGTGCAGCCAGATCGCCTCGCCCTTTTCCGAGCTGCCGCGCTCAGCGGCAACAATTCACCCATGATGACCATGACCGAAAAAATCCACACCCGTTTCGAGACCCTCGCCCCAGGCGTTCGCATTTGCCATGTGACGATCGACAACGCGCGTCGCGCCAACAGCCTGAACAGCGCGCTGATGCAGGACTTTGTCGCCAGACTGGGTGAGCTGGCGGCCGATGTCGAACTGCATGCGCTGGTGCTCACCGGCGCCGGTGACCGGGCTTTCGTCGGCGGCGCCGACATCGGCGAAATGTCTGGCCTGGACGCCGATGGCGCCAGGCAGTTCATCACCCAGGTCCACCGCTGCTGCGAGGCCGTGCGCCGCTTCCCGGCGCCAGTGATCGCGCGCATCAACGGCGTCGCCCTGGGCGCCGGGCTGGAGCTGGCTGCAGCGTGCGATCTGCGGGTGGCGGTGGACAGCGCGCAGTTCGGCATGCCCGAAGTCCACCTCGGCATCCCGTCGGTTGTCGAGGCTGCGCTGCTGCCGCACCTGACCGGTTGGGGCCGGGCGCGCGCGATGCTGCTGCTGGGCGAGAATTTCGGTGCGGCGCAGGCGCTGCAATGGGGCTTGATCGAGCAGGTGGTGCCGGTATCCGAGTTGGATGCGGCGGTCGCGCAATGGCTGGCCAGCCTGGCCAAGGGCGGCACGCAGGCACTGCGAATTCAGAAGAAATTGATCAACGACTGGGAAAATCTGCCACGTGATGCGGCGATCGACGTCGGCATCGACGCGTTTGCCAGCGCCTACCAGGGCGCAGAGCCAGCGCAGCGGATGAAGGCCTTTGTTGCGGCGCGGCTGGCGGCCAAGCGGGGTGCTTGACGCCGCGCTGAGCAACAGGTCAGCGCGGCACGACAACTTCAGCCAGAATCCGCACCGTCTGAAATCTCTGCGGCGGCCGGCGGGCCGCTTCAACCAACGAGGCCTGCACCATCGAACTGCTCACTGACCCCCAAGCCTGGATCGCTTTTGCCACGCTGACCGCGCTCGAGTTGGTGCTGGGCATCGACAACATCATCTTCATCGCGATCCTGGTCGACAAGCTGCCCAAGGCACAGCGCGAACTGGGCCGGCGACTGGGTTTGTTCATGGCGATGTTCATGCGTATCGGCCTGCTGCTGGCGCTGTCCTGGATCGTCGGCTGGGTGGCGCCGCTGTTCACCGTGCTGGGCCAGGCGATCTCGGGCCGCGATGCGATCCTGATCCTTGGCGGGCTGTTCCTGATCTGGAAGAGCACCGGCGAGATCCACCAGTCGCTCGAAGGCGAGCAAGGCCATGCGACCGGTGGGCCTCAAGCCACTTTTGCCGGCGTGATCCTGCAGATCATGCTGGTCGACCTGGTGTTCTCGCTCGACTCGATCATCACCGCGGTGGGCATGGTCGACGATGTGCGGGTGATGATCGCTGCGGTGATCGTCTCGGTGCTGCTGATGATGCTGTTTGCCGGCGGCATCGGCCGCTTCGTGTCGGACCATCCGACGATCAAGATGCTCGCGCTGTCTTTCCTGGTCGTGGTTGGCGTGGTGCTGATCGCCGAGGGCTTCGACCACCATGTGCCCAAGGGCTATGTGTATTTCGCGATGGCGTTCTCGCTGGGCGTGGAGATGCTCAACATCAGCATGCGCCAGCGCGCCGGCCGCAAGGTGCGGCTGAATCCGCCGCAGATCCCCGGCGATTGAGCCAGCGGCAAGCCACGCTCAATCGGCGGTGATCGCCTGAACCCTTTGCAGCAAGTTCGACAGGTAGGCATCCTCTATTTCCAGCCTGCCGAGCTGCAATGCCAACTGCTCGAGGTACTCGCGGTTCGTGCCTAGCATGCCCGATGCCTGCGCGATGATCGCTGCGGTCTGGTCGATCGGCAACTCGCCCACATGGTCTCGGAATCCGGGGTTGTCGGCAAACACCAGGGCCTTGACATCACCCTGGGGTGTGCTCACCGGCAAGCGCTTGGGGCTGTAGCTGCCCCGGACCATCTCGCGTCGCCAGATGATCGCGGTCTCGGCGTCCGCAGCCTGTGCGGCGATGCGAAACGCCAGGCCCTGGCAACTGCCCTCGGCGGGTGACAGCGAAAGCATCAGGCCTGGACACTGCGGCGAGCCGCGGCCCATGTCGGTCTTGAAGGTGAAGCGGCGTTGGTGCGCCGGCAGTTCGGCGAGCCGGACTTCGACAAAGTGAAAACCAGGGTCCCACATCAGCGAACCGTAGGAAAAGACCCAGAAGTCTTGTTGCGCATCGAGCGCGCCCAGCACGGCACGGCGGGACGCCTCGATCGCCTGGTTCGAAAGCCGCCAGTCGCCGGGCCGGCCGAGCTGGCGGGCTCGCTCGTCCCATTCGGCGAGGGTGTCAACCGTGACGCGCAGCGCCGACTCGTCCGCCGGCGTCAGCTGGCCCTGAAGATGGGGAAGGTGTGCAAATGGGTCCATGTGCGGGATGACTAGTCTGCGTGCATTGTCGGCATTCGTTGCGCAAGCCCAGCGCCAGCCGCCGATCAGCCGCCGATCAGCCACCCATCAGCGGCCCAGCGCCTGCGCCTCAGCCGCGCAGTTGAGCGGCGACTTCAAACCTTTGGCGCGCGCATGCTCGATCTCGGTGCGGGCCAGCGCGGCCTGGGCTTTGAAGGTCGGGTCGGCATGCAACCGGGCGACCGCTGCGGCGCCGACCAGGCGTCCCTGATCGACGTCGCTCTGCCAGTGCACGCCGCAGATCACCCGGCTTTGGCCGAAGGCATGGCCGCGCTGCAGCAGCGCGTCGGCGCGGTCGGGTGCGAGTTCGGCCAGCAGCAGCGCCCAGCCCCAGCCGATCGCGGCATGGCCCGAAGGGTAGCTGCCGTCCTTGGCCAGCGCGGCCTCCGAGGCCGGCGCGCAAGTGCCCTCCTTCAGCGCTGCGAACGGGCGCTGGCGCTGGTAGCTGTCCTTGGCGGCGTAGGTGGCCAGGCCGGCGTCCAGCAGGCTGCGGCGCAGCATCATGTTCAGGTGCGGCGTCGTCTCGGGCGAGATTGGGAGATCTAGCGCGCAGGAGAAGGTCTCTGCCGCTTTCGGGAACTTCAGGTTGTCGTCAGCCAAGGCCAGCATCCAGCGCGGTGTGTCGCGCAGCGAACGGGTGGCGCGGTAGACCGCCAGGTCGGCGCTGGCCTGCGCCGAACCATCGGCCGGCGGCTTGGGCAGCAATGCCAAGCTGTCGGGCAAGGCCTTGCGGTCGAGGTAGCCCTTCAGGTAGCCTGAGCCGGCGCGGAACTCGCCCACCGCTTCCGGCGATGTCGGCGGCGGCGCGGTCTGGCAGGCGCTGAGCATCGTCGCGCACAGCAGGGCCGAGAGCCGGGCCGAGAGCAAGCCCGAGCCGAACGCCAGGCGGCGGGCGGGCGCATCGACTGCAGCGGCGGCAAGCAAAGGGTTGGCAGGGGTCATCTCGTCTCCTCAAGCAGCTTGGTGGTGGCGCGGATGGTAGACGCCACGCTTGTACCTCAGACGCCGAGAAAGCCTGCCAATGCGGCGCTGCCAGCCACCTCGTCGGCGCTGCCGGACAGCACGACCTGGCCTTTTTGCAGCACCAGCGCCAGATCGGCACGGGCCAGCACGCGGCGGTAATCGCGGTCGACGATCAGCGTGGCGATGCCGCTGGCCCGGATCTCGCCGATCACGCGCCAGATCTCGGCCACGATCAGCGGCGCCAGGCCTTCGGTGGCCTCGTCCAGGATGATCAAGTCGGGATGGGTCATCAACGCACGGCCTATCGCCAGCATCTGCTGCTCGCCGCCCGAGAGCTGCGCGCCCAGATAGCCCATGCGCTCGGCCAGCCGAGGGAAGGTCTCGAGCACGCGCTCGCATGGCCAGTCGCGCCGACCGTCGCGGCCGGGCCGGGCGGCCATCACCAGGTTTTCGCGAACGCTGAGCTTGGGGAACACGCCACGGCCCTCGGGCACATAGGCCACGCCCCGGCGCGCCACCTCGTGCGGCTTGGCGTGCGAGCAGTCCTGGCCGAACAGCGTGATGCGGCCACTGCGCTGCGTCACATGGCCGAGCAGCGTGCGGATCAGCGTGCTCTTGCCCATGCCGTTGCGTCCCAGCAGACCCAGGGTCTGGCCGCGTGCGAGGCCCAGGTCGACACCGTGCAGCACATGGCTGGAACCGTACCAGGCATGCAGCCCCTGTGCTTGCAGGATCAGGTCCGGGCCTGGCTCGTTCAGGTTCATTTCACTGCTGCCCCAGGTAGGCGATTTGTACCTCGGCATGGTTGCGAACGACATCGGGCGTACCGGTGGCGATCACTGTGCCATTGACCATCACGGTGATCAGGTCGGCGATCCGGAACACCGCGTCCATGTCGTGTTCGACCAGCAGCATCGCGTGGCTGGCCTTCAGCTCGGCCAGCAGCGCGAGCATGCGTTCGGTCTCCTCGGCGCCCATGCCGGCCAGGGGCTCGTCGAGCAGCAGCACCTCGGGCGCGGTGGCCAGGCACATCGCGATCTCGAGCTGGCGCTTCTGGCCATGCGACAGCGCGCCGGCGACCCTGTCGAGCGCATCGCCCAGGCCGGCGCGCTGGGCGCTGCTGTGGGCGGCGGCCTGGCTGGCTTCGCAAGCCTGTGCGCTCTGCCACCAAGCCCAGGGCTGCTGGTGGCGTGCCTGGGCGGCCAGCCGGCAGTTCTCGAACACCGTGAAGCCGGGGTAGATGGTGTTGCGCTGGTAGCTGCGGCCCAGCCCGGCGCGGGCGCGTCGGGGCTGTGACCAGCGCGTGACGTCCTGGCCCAGCAACTCGACCTGACCGGCCGAAGGCGGCGTCTCACCCGACAGGATGTTGATCAGCGTTGATTTGCCAGCGCCGTTGGTGCCGATCACCGCGTGGACCTCGCCGCGCGTTAAGGCTATCGACACTTGGTCGACCGCGACCAAGCCGCCCCAGCGCCGGGTGATGCCAATGCCGCGCAGCAAGATGTCCTGGCTCACAGCGCGGCCTTCCGGCCTTGCCGGCGCGCTCGCCACCGCGCCGGCAAGCCCACCAGGCCATGGGGCAGCAGCGCGACGCTGGCGATGATCGTCAGGCCCAGTCCCAGGTGCCAGTGCTTGGCGAAGCCGCCGAAGATCAGTTCGGACTTGAAGAACTCCTGCAGCAATGCGAATGCGAAAGCACCGACCAGCGCGCCGCGCAGGTGGCCCAGGCCGCCGAGGATGATCATGATCAGCACCGCGCCCGACAAGTGCCAGCTCATCAACTCGGGGTTGACGTAGCCGTCCTTGACACCGAACAGAAAGCCCGCGAGCCCGGCAATACCGCCTGAGATCACGAAGGCCGCCAGCTTGTACGGGTAGGTCGAGAATCCGGTCGCTCTCATGCGCTGTTCGTTGGCCTTGATGCCGGCGAGCGCACGGCCGAATCGGCTGCGCAGCAGCAGTGCCAGAAAGCCGAACACCGCCACCAGGCAGGCCAGCGTGAAGAAATAGATCGACAAGGCCTGGTCGAGGTCGATCAAGCGCAGGCCTGCGATCGCGAGCACCGGCTTGGCCGACAGGTAGATGCCGTCGCTGCCGCCGCCCAGCGGCGTGTCGTGCACCACGTAGTAAGCCATCTGCGCAAACGCCAGCGTGACCATGATGAAGTACACACCCTCGGTGCGCAGCGACAGCGCGCCCATCATCAGCGCAAACAGCGCCGCCGCCCCGACGCTGGCTGGCAGCAGCCACAGCAGCGATGCCGCATCGCTGCTTGGCGACAGCAACAACGCCGCGTAGGCGCCGATGCCAAAAAAAGCCGCGTGGCCGAAGCACACCAGACCGGTCGCGCCGACCAGCAACTCCAGACTCAGCGCGAAGATCGCGTAGACCATGATCTTGGTGACCAGGTCCAGCCCGAAAGCGCCGGCTGCCAAGGGATAGGCCGCCAGCGCCAGGCCGCATAGCGCGACGAAGACGATGCGGGAGCGGTCGGTCATCGCGTCATCCGGCAGCGAACAAGCCCTTGGGCTTGCACAGCAGGATCAGCGCCATCATCAGGTAGACCAACACGCCAGCGGCCTGCGGCAGGATCACCTTGCCGAAGGTGTCGACCACGCCGATCAGCAGCGAGGCCAGCAGCGCGCCGCGGATCGAGCCGATGCCGCCGATCACGACGACGACAAAGCAGATGATCAGCACCTGGTTGCCCATGCCGGGATAGACCGACGACACGGGTGCTGCGACCATGCCGGCGAGCACCGCCAGACCCAGGCCTGCGGCGAACACCACGCGGTACAGAAATTTGATGTCGACGCCCAGCGACTGCACCATCTCTCGGTTGCTGCTGCCAGCGCGGATCATCATGCCCAGCCGGGTGCGGGTCAGGACGAGGTACATGCCCAGTGCCAGCGCCAGGCAAACGCCGGAGATGAACAGCCGGTAGACCGGGTAAGTCATCATCTCGCCGAGCGCGATCGTGCCGGCCAGCAAGGGCGGCGGCGCCACGCCGTGAACGTCGTCGCCGACCATCAGGCTGCGCAACTCTTCGAACACCAGGATCAAGCCATAGGTCATCAGCACCTGTTGCAGGTGCTCGCGCTCGTACAGGAAGCTGAAAAAAGCCCACTCGAGCCCATAGCCCAGCATCACCGCCAGCACCACGCCCACCCCCAGCGTCGCAAAGAAACCGCCGCCCAAGGTCGATCCGACGACTGGCGCCAGCGCGAAGGCCATGTAGGCGCCGATCATGTAGAAGCTGCCGTGCGCCAGGTTGATCACGCCCATGATGCCGAAGATCAGCGTCAGCCCCGACGCCACCAGGAACAGCAGCAGCCCGTACTGCAGCGAGTTCAGGCATTGGATCAGGAAGGTGGCGAGGTCCATCGGTCAGAAGCGTGGGCTGTCAATTGACCGCCGTGGAGCCGGCTCTGCCGGTCCGCTGGCGGTACCCCCTTGAGAGGGCGCGCGAGGCGCGCAGGGGGTGGGTGGGTTACATCTTGCAGCCGCGCGCAGGGTCGGCTAGGGACTTGCTGGCCACGCCGACCAGCTTGTTCTCCTTGCCGACGACCTGGCGCAGATAGATGTCCTGCACCGGGTTGTGTGCCTTGGACAGGCTGAACGCGCCGCGCGGGCTGTCGATCTTGGCTTTCTGCAGTGCGGCGGCGATCTCGGCTTTCTTGCTGACATCGCCCTTGACGGCGTTCAGCCCGATCGCCAGCATCTGCGCCGCGTCGTAGCCCTGCACCGCGTAGACGTCGGGCTGCAGCTTGTAAGCCTTGACATAGGCCAATCGGAAGGCGTTGTCGCGCGCCGTCCCGAGGCTGTCGGCATAGTGCAGCGTGGTGAACAAACCGTCAGCCGCGTCGCCCTGGGCCTCCAGCGTGCCGTCGGTGATGAAGCCGGCGCCGTACAGCGGGATGCTCTTTTTCAGGCCTGCACCGGCGTAGTCCTTGACGAACTTGACCGCGCCGCCACCGGCAAAAAAGGTGTAGACCGCATCGGGCTTGGTCGCGGCGATTTCGGTCAGCAAGGCCTGGAACTCGACGTTCGGGAAGGGCAGGCTGAGTTCTTTGACGACGGCACCACCGCCTTTTTCGAAGGCTTCCTTGAAGCCTTTGACCGATTCGTCGCCGGCGGCGTATTTCCAGGTGATCGTGACGACCTTCTTGTGGCCCTTCTTGGCCATCACCTCGCCCATCGCGTAGCCCGGCTGCCAGTTCGAGAACGAACTGCGGAAGATATTGGGCGCGCACATCGCGCCGGTCACCGCGTCAGCGCCGGCGTTGGGCACGATCAGCAGCGTGCCGCTGTCCTTGGCGACCTTGGCCATTGCCATCGCGACGCCCGAATGCACCGTGCCGACCAGCACGTCGACAGCGTCGCGCTTGACCAACTTGTTGACGTTGTCGGTGGCCTTGCTCGGGTCGCTCTCGTCGTCGACCTTGAAGAATTCGACCTCGCGGCCGGCGACCTTGCCGCCGGCCTCGGCGATCTGCAGTCGGAAACCGTTCTCGATCGCGTTGCCCAGCGCTGCGAAGGTGCCGGTATAGGGCAGCATCAGGCCGACCTTGAGCTTGGGCGCGGTCTGCGTGTGCGCGGCGAACGGCAGCGCCATGGCAGCCAGCGCCAGGGCGGTGGCGGCGAGTTGGTGGCGGCGGGTCGTTGTCATCTTGTGTCTCCTGGATGTCGTTGGATGAAATCGGTGCAGGCTTTGATCAGTGCTTCGGGCTGGTCGCGATGGGGCGAGTGGCCGCAGTCGGCCAAGGTCAGCGATTCTGACTGCTTCACGCAACTGACGATGCGTTCAATCTGCTCGAGGCTGCCGTACTCGTCGTCCAGGCCTTGTACCGCCAGCAGCGGGCAGGTGATCGCAGCGATCTCGGCCTCGAGGTTCCAGTCGCGGAACGCCACGTTTAGCCAGATGTCGTTCCAGCCCCAAAAGGCTGAATCGGGGTCGTCGTGGTGGCGAGCGAGTTTGCCGCGTAGCTCGGTCTCGAGGTAGGTCTGTCGGACCTTGGCGATGCTCGCGAGCGTGAGCTCCTCGACCATCACATGCGGGGCCAGCACGATCGCGCCGGCCAACTGCTGCGGGAAGTTCGCGGCATGCAGCAATGCGATCGATCCGCCATCGCTGTGGCCGAACAGCCAGGGCTTTTCAGCGTCTGCGCCCAGTGCTTTCAGCAGCGCTGGCAGCACCTGACGGGCCTGCCGGTGCATGAAGTCCGGGGCCCAGCGCTCGCTGGCAGCGCGTGGCGTCGATCGGCCGTAGCCGGGCCGCGAATACACCAACCCGCGGCAGCCGACAGCGTCGCAGAGCCGCTGCGGAAAGTCGCGCCACATCGCCAGCGAGCCCAGACCCTCGTGCAGAAACACGACCAGCGGCCGGCTGGCGTCGTCAGACCCGACCCAGGCATGCTCGATGCGCACCGGCCGGCCGGCCCAATCGATGTCGACGAATTCGACCGTCACGGCAAGGTCTTCTCTTTCTCTCGCAGTTTGAAGCGCTGGATCTTGCCGGTGGCAGTCTTGGGCAGGTCGTCCAGGAACTCGATCTGGCGCGGGTACTTGTACGGCGCCAACCTGTCCTTGACGAAGGCCTTGAGTTCGTCCTCGCTGACTTGGGCGCCGGCCTTGCGCACGACAAAGGCCTTGGTCTTGGTCAGACCCTCGGCATCGGCCACGCCGATCACCGCGGCCTCGAGCACCGCCGGGTGCTGCGCCAGCGTGGACTCGACTTCGAAGGGTGACACGTAGATGCCGCTGACCTTGAGCATGTCGTCGCTGCGCCCGGCGTAGGTGTAGCTGCCGTCGGCATTGCGCAGGTATTTGTCGCCGCTCTTGGTCCAATGGCCCTGGAAGGTCTCGCGCGACTTGTCGCGGTTGCCCCAGTACATCAGCGCCGCGCTCGGGCCCTGGATGTAGAGCTCACCGGTGTCGGTTGAGCCGTCCGGATGCTCGGCCAGCGCCGATGCCGTCGATGATCTCGACGCCGAAATGGACCGAGAAGCGCTGTCCCAGGTCGGCTGGCAGCGCCTCGCCGGCCGACGAGCACAGTCGCAGCGCCACCGCATGGCGCGCTGGCAGCGCCGCTGAGGCGAGCATGCCGGCATAGCCCGTGGGCGCGCCGAAGAACAGCGTCGGCCGCAGCCCGCCAGCGCTGCGCTGTCCAGGGGTGTCACCGACCCAGCGTTTGAAGACGGCCTCGGGCGTCGGCCGTTCGGCCGTCAGCACGGTGGTCGCGCCAACGCTGAGCGGAAAACTCAGGCCGTTGCCCAGGCCATAGGCGAAGAACAGTTTGGCGGCTGAGAAGCAGATGTCGCGCTCGGTCAAGCCCAGCAGCGGCGTGCCGTAGAGCTCGGCGGTCCAGTAGGGGTTGGCATGGCTGTGCAGCGCGCCCTTGGGCCGACCGGTCGAGCCCGAGGAGTAGAGCCAGAAGCCTGGGTCGTCGGGGCCGGTGTCGGCGGGCAGTTCGAGCGGCGGCTGGGCGTTGACAAAGTCCTCGAAGTCGATCTCATCGGGTGGCAAGCCTTGGGTCGGCCGCGACACGACGATGGTCTTGACCTCGTGCGGGCCTTGCGCCAGCGCGGCCTGCAAGCTGGGCAGCAGCGCGGCTGACACCAACACGGCCTGGGCCCGGCTGTGGGCCAGCATGTAGGCGTAGTCGTCGACGGTGAGCAAGGTGTTGACGGCCACCGGCACGATGCCGGCGTAGAGCGCTCCCAGAAAGCTCACCGGCCAATCGCTGCAGTCGTGCATCAGCAACAGCACCCGTTCCTCGCGCCGCACCCCAGCGTTCAGCAGCGCGGCGGCCAGACAGCGGATCCGCTGTGCCAGCTCGCCATAACGCAGCAAGCCTGCGTCATCGATGTACGCGATCTTGTCGGGGCGGCTGGCGTTGCGCTCGATCAGGTGCTGGGCGAAGTTGAAGCGCTCGCCCGGGGCGGGCACGCAAGACGGGGCCATCGGCGGTCTCCGGTGGCGGGTCGGTCGCGGTCGCGACGCCCGCAGGGCATGGGGTTGGTCGGCGCCTCAGCGCCCGACTGGGCGGGCTTGACGTGCCGGCTTGCGGCTTTCGAAAATATGAAGTATTGTGCAATCGACCGAACAGTAGCGTTGCGCCTATACGATGTCAAGCAACATAATGCAGTCCCCAGGGTATTCACCGGCTTTGACGCAGGTGCAGTCCCCGCCCGCGCAGAACCAGGCGCTGGCCGAGCCCAAAAACCCCTCGCTGCTGGCCTTGGGCGATCGGGTGCGTCGGCTGCGCGCCAGCCGCGGCATGACCCGCAAGGCTGTGGCGCTGGCGGCCGATGTGTCGGAGCGTCACCTGGCCAACCTCGAATACGGCATCGGCAACGCGTCTTTCCTGGTCTTGCAGCAGGTGGCTGCTGCGCTGCATTGCAGTCTGGCCGAACTTGTTGGCGATGTCAGCACTTCGACGCCCGAGTGGCTGCTGATCCGCGAGTTGCTGACGCCTTGTGACGAAGCCGTGTTGCGCCGCGTGCGCATCGCCCTCGGCGGCTTGCTGGGCAAGGGGGGTGGCAGCGCCGTCGGGCCGCGCAGCCCGCGCATCGCTTTGATCGGCCTGCGCGGTGCGGGCAAGTCCACGCTCGGCCAGCGACTGGCCGACGACCTGGGCTTTGCGTTCGTCGAACTCAGCCGCGAGATCGAGAAGTTTGCCGGCTGCAGCATCGGCGAGATCCAGAGCCTGTACGGCCAGAACGCTTACCGCCGCTACGAGCGCCGGGCATTGGAAGAAGCGATCCAGACTCACCCCGAAGCGGTGATCGCGACACCGGGCGGCATGGTGTCGGACGCCGCGACCTTCAACCTGCTGCTCGCGCATTGCACCACGCTGTGGTTGCAGGCTGACCCGCAAGACCACATGCAGCGTGTCACCGCGCAGGGCGACTTGCGGCCGATGGCTGCGAGCACCGAAGCGATGGAGGACTTGTGCCAGATCCTGGCCGGGCGTGCCGATTTCTACTCCCAGGCCGATTTCAGGCTAGACACCAGCGCCGCGCCGCTAGAACCCACCTTCCAGGCCTTGCGCACGCTGGTGCGCGAGGCCTTGCAGTTGCCGACCTGAGCCCATCGTCGAAAACAGGCAACAAAGTGCTTATATTCACGGGCAACAGCGGGTCGCCAAGGGCTGTTCGCTGCTTGACGCGCGCGAATTTATGCACTATGCTTCGTAATTGCATTGCAAAACAAGCAATATGTTGCATTGCAACACCACGGAGATTGAGCCATGAGCATCACCCGCCGCGTCGATTACCGGACCGACCCCTCGCAGTACAAGCACTGGAAGCTTCGCTTAGACGGCCCGATTGCGACGCTGCTGGCCGACTTCGACGAGAACGCCGGTCTGCGGCCGGGCTACAAGCTCAAGCTCAACAGCTACGACCTGGGCGTTGACATCGAGTTGAGCGACGCGATCAACCGGATCCGCTTCGAGCATCCGGAGGTGGGCTGCGTGGTGCTGACCAGCGCCCGCGACAAGGTGTTTTGCTCGGGCGCCAACATCTTCATGCTCGGCATGTCGACCCATTCTTGGAAGGTGAATTTTTGCAAGTTCACCAACGAGACACGCAATGGGCTGGAAGACGCCAGCCGGCACAGCGGGCTGAAGTTTCTGGCCGCCGTCAACGGCGCCTGCGCTGGCGGCGGCTACGAGCTGGCGCTGGCCTGCGACGAGATCATCCTGGTCGACGACCGCTCGAGCGCGGTCAGCCTGCCCGAGGTGCCGCTGCTGGGTGTGCTGCCCGGCACGGGTGGCCTGACCCGGGTCACTGACAAGCGCCGAGTGCGCCACGACCTCGCCGACCTGTTCTGCACCAGCGTCGAGGGGGTGCGTGGCCAGAAGGCCAAGGATTGGCGGCTGGTAGACGACATCGCCAAGCCGGCGGTGTTTGCCGCGCATGTGCAGCAGCGCGCGCTGGCCTTGGCCTCGCAGAGCGATCGGCCTGTCGATGGGCGTGGCGTCGCGCTGGGTCGGATCGCCTGCGAGGTCGAAACCGACGCACTGCGTTACGCCCATGTCACGGTCGAGATCGACCGGGCCAAGCGGGTCGCGAGCTGGACGGTCAAGGGCCCGGGGCCGGCGCAGCCGCAAGACATCGCTGCGATCGAGGCTGCCGGCGCCGCCTGGTACCCGCTGGCGATGGCGCGCGATCTCGAAGACGCGATCCTGCAGATGCGCACCAACGAACTCGAGATCGGCACTTGGCTGATCAAGACCGAGGGCGATCTTGCTGCCGTGCTGGCCCTGGACGCCACGCTGCTGGCGCACCAGGACCATTGGCTGGTGCGTGAGACCCTGGGCTTGCTGCGCCGCACGTTCAGCCGGCTAGACCTGAGCTCGCGCAGCCTGTTTGCGCTGGTCGAGCCGGGTTCTTGCTTCGCCGGCACGCTGCTCGAGCTGGCGCTGGCCTGCGACCGTGGCTACCAGCTGATGCTGCCCGACGACGCGACCCGCACGCCCAGGATCGCGGTCAGCGAAGCCAACTTCTGCCTCTACCCGATGGTCACCGACCAGAGCCGGCTGGGCCGCCGCTTCTACGACGAAGCCCAGCCGCTGGCCGCCGTGCGCGCCGCGATCGGCCAAGCGCTGGACGCCGACGCGGCGTTCAAGCTGGGACTGGTCACCAGCAAGCCCGACGACATCGATTGGGCCGACGAGCTGCGAATCGCGGTCGAGGAGCGGGTCGCGATGTCGCCAGACGCGCTGACCGGCCTCGAAGCCAACTTGCGATTCAATGGTCCTGAGAATATGTTCACCCGCGTCTTCGGCCGCTTGACGGCTTGGCAGAACTGGATCTTCCAGCGGCCAAACGCGGTCGGTGAAAAAGGCGCACTCAAGGTCTACGGCAAGGGCGACAAGGCCCAGTTCGACTGGCAGCGCGTCTAGTCATCACCCATCAAGTTGTGCGGCGCGAGTCCGGGTGGCGCGCCGCAACCGCAAGCCATCCACCGAGGCCAGCAGCAACGGAAGACCGATATGTCAGCGATCAACTACAGCGACAAGATCCCCAACAACGTCAAGCTCAGTGAAGACCGCACTCTGCAGCGCGCGCTCGAGCAGTGGCAACCCAATTTCATCCACTGGTGGGACGACATGGGCCCAGTCGGCTCGACCGACATGGATGTCTACCTGCGCACCGCCGTCAGCGTCGACCCGCAAGGCTGGGCCAGCTTCGGTCACGTCAAGATGCGCGACTACCGCTGGGGTATCTTCCTGAATCCGGGCGATGCGAACCGCGACATCCACTTCGGCGACCACAAAGGCGAGAAAGCCTGGCAGGACGTGCCGGGCGAACACCGCGCCAACCTGCGCCGCATCATCGTCACGCAGGGCGACACCGAGCCGGCATCGGTCGAGCAGCAGCGACACCTCGGGTTGACCGCGCCCAGCATGTACGACCTGCGCAACCTGTTCCAGATCAACGTCGAAGAGGGCCGTCACCTCTGGGCCATGGTCTACCTGTTGCACAAGCATTTCGGCCGTGATGGCCGCGAGGAGGCCGAGGGCTTGTTGGAGCGCCGCTCGGGCGACGTCAACAACCCGCGCATCCTGGGCGCTTTCAACGAAGCGACGCCAGACTGGCTGAGCTTCTTCATGTTCACCTACTTCACCGACCGCGACGGCAAGTTCCAGCTCTGCGCGTTGGCCGAGTCTGCCTTCGACCCATTGGCGCGAACCACCAAGTTCATGCTGACCGAGGAAGCCCACCACATGTTCGTCGGCGAGAGCGGCATCTCGCGCGTGATCTCGCGCACCGCGCAGGTGATGAACGACCTGAAGACCGACGATGTGGCCAAACTGCGCGCTGCCGGCGTGATCGACCTGCCGACGATCCAGCGCTACATCAACTTCCACTACAGCGTGACGATCGACCTGTTCGGCTCCGACGAGTCGAGCAACGCCGCGATCTTCTACAGTTCGGGCCTGAAAGGCCGGTTTGAGGAGAGCAAGCGCGGTGACGACCATGTGCTCAAAGGCCAGACCTACAAGGTGCTAGAAGCCCGCGGCGACCAATTGGTCGAGAAGGAAGTGCCGATGCTCAACGCGCTCAACGAGGTGCTGCGCGACGACTACATCAAGGACTCGGTGGCAGGCGTCGGCCGTTGGAACCGGGTGCTCGAGAAGGCCGGCATCCCTGTGAAACTGAGCGTGCCGCACAAGGCTTTCCACCGCAACATCGGCGCGCTCAAAGGCGTCAAGGTGTCGCCGGACGGACGGGTGGTCGGCGAGGCCGAGTGGCACGCCAAGGTCAACAGCTGGTTGCCCAGCGGTGACGACCGCGCTTTTGTCGCCAGCCTGATGGGCCGGGTGGTCGAGCCCGGGCAGTTCGCGAACTGGATCGCGCCGCCGGTGATGGGCATCAA
>RGQD01000470.1 GCA_010030205.1 Betaproteobacteria bacterium | reverse complement strand
CCCAGTCGCGCGAGCGCTCGGCCAGCGACAGCAGCGCCAGTCGCGCCTCGGTTTCGAAAGGCGACCCGTCCAGGGCCCGGAATGCCGCCTCGGCGCGGTCGAAAAGCCCAGCCTTCATGAAGTCCTGGGCCAGCGCATGCTGCGCCCGCTCGCGGTCGCCAGCGCTCAAGTCTGCGCGCTGCAGCAGATGCTGGTGCACCCGTACTGCGCGCTCAAACTCGCCTCGACGGCGGAAAAGATTGCCCAGTGCGAAATGCAACTCGCTGGTCTCGGGGTCGTGTTGCACGGCCTCAATGAAAGCGTCTATGGCCTTGTCGGTTTGCTCGTTGAGCAGCAGGTTCAGGCCTTTGAAATAGGCTTTTGGCGCCTGCCGGTCGGCGCGCCGCCATTGCCGCAAGTCGATACGTGATGCCAGCCAGCCCAGCAAAAATGCAGCAGGCAGTGCCACCAGTAGGCTGATCAGCAGCCAGGGGCTGTCAAGCTCCACCGGGCCCCCGGGGATCCAGATTGCTGGTCACAGCCCTTCCCTGGGCGGGTGCTCAACGCTGACATCAGGGGTGGCCACTGGCAAGCTTTCCTTGCTCTTGGGCGCTGTTGTCGGCGGCGCATGGCGCCGTGCGACGCGTCGGTGACGCCACCAACTGGGCACCATGGCCAGCACGCCGAAGGACGCGCCGCCGGCAAATGCCACCAACACCACGATCACCATCGGTGCCTTCCACTGCGCACCGAAGAACCAGTGCACCACCGCCGCCTGCTCGTTGTTGAGCGCGAAGGCGAACAAGGTGAAAAAGATGAAGCCTCGCAGGGCCCAGAGGATCATTCGCATGGAGCTGCCATTCTACGGAGCAGCGCCGGCCAGGTCGGCCAGGTCAACTGCGGTTTCGCTGTCCACCATGAAAACAGGCCCCGAGCGGGGCCTGTGTTGGTGCTTTGCCGGGTCTCAGAGACCGGGTGCTTCGTTGCTCGCGGGCAAGTTCTTGTCCACCGATTCGCGCAAGGCTTTTCCCGGTTTGAAATGCGGTACCAGCTTCTCGGGAATCATGACTTTTTCGCCACTGCGCGGGTTGCGCCCGAGCCGAGGCGGACGGCGGTTGATCGAGAAGCTGCCAAAGCCGCGGATCTCGATGCGGTGGCCTCGCCCTAGGGCGTCGCTCATCGCATCGAGCATGGTCTTGACGGCGAACTCGCTGTCGCGCTGCGTCAACTGCCCGAAGCGCTCAGCCAGTTGGTTCACCAGATCACTTCGGGTCATGTCTGTTGCTCATCGGTGGGATTTGACCCTGGCAGCTTACAGGTCGCCAAAGGCGACCGAGGCAGCCGTTGAAAGCAGCGCCAGACCCGATCCGGATATTTCAGCGGTCGGGCTTGGCACAGCCTCCGTGCAGCGCAGACCTTACTCGCGGTTGTCCAGCTTGGCGCGCAGCAGCGCGCCCAGGCTGGTGGTGCCGGCGTTCTCACGCTCGCTGGTCTGCGACAAGCGCGTCATCTGCTCTTGCTGGTCGGCCGCGTCCTTGGCCTTGAGCGAAAGCTGGATCGAACGTGCCTTGCGGTCGACGTTGATGATCATCACGCTGACTTCATCACCTTCCTTGAGCAGGTTGCGCGCGTCTTCGACACGGTCGCGGCTCAGTTCTGAAGCCCGCAGATAGCCGGTGACATCGTCGTTGAGCTGGATTTCAGCGCCGCGCGGATCGACCGTCTTGACCTTGCCGATGACCAGTGCACCCCGGTCGTTGATCGAGGTGTAGTTGGCAAACGGGTCACCATCGAGCTGCTTGATGCCCAGGCTGATGCGCTCACGTTCAACGTCGATCGCCAACACCAGGGCTTCGACTTCCTGGCCCTTCTTGAAGTTACGCACGGCGGCTTCGCCGGTTTCGTGCCAAGACAGGTCAGACAGGTGCACCAGACCGTCGATGCCCGAGGCCAGGCCGACGAACACGCCGAAGTCGGTGATCGACTTGATCGGGCCCTTGACCTTGTCGCCGCGGTGCACGGTGCCGCTGAACTCTTCCCAAGGATTGGCCTTGCACTGCTTCATGCCCAGGCTGATACGGCGCTTGTCTTCGTCGATCTCGAGCACCATGACCTCGACCTCGTCGCCCAGTGCGACGATCTTGGCCGGGGCGACGTTCTTGTTGGTCCAGTCCATTTCGGAGACGTGCACCAGGCCTTCGATGCCGGGTTC
Organism: Betaproteobacteria bacterium; assembly: GCA_010030205.1. Lineage (GTDB taxonomy): Bacteria > Pseudomonadota > Gammaproteobacteria > Burkholderiales > Burkholderiaceae_C > Pseudaquabacterium. The sequence goes on along the minus strand of RGQD01000470.1, from coordinate 572 downwards.
GATCTCGACGAACGCGCCGTAGTCGGCGATGTTGGTGACCTTGCCGAACAGCCGGGTGTTGCTCGGGTAGCGGCGCGACACGCCGTGCCACGGGTCGTCACCCAGCTGCTTGATGCCCAGCGAGACGCGGTTTTTCTCGGCGTCGAACTTCAGCACCTTGGCCGACAGTTCCTGGCCAACCGTGACCACCTCGCTCGGGTGGCGGACACGGCGCCAGGCCATGTCGGTGATGTGCAGCAGGCCGTCGATGCCGCCGAGGTCCACGAAGGCGCCGTATTCGGTGATGTTCTTGACCACACCGCGCACCACCGAACCCTCTTTGAGGGTTTCCATCAGCTTGGCGCGCTCTTCGCCCATCGAGGCTTCCACCACCGCGCGGCGCGAGAGCACCACGTTGTTGCGCTTGCGGTCGAGCTTGATGACCTTGAATTCCAGGGTCTTGTTCTCGTAGGGGGTCAGGTCCTTGATCGGGCGGGTGTCGATCAGCGAGCCGGGCAGGAAGGCGCGGATGCCGTTGACCAGCACGGTCAGGCCGCCCTTGACCTTGCCGGTGGTCTGGCCGGTGACGAAGT
>RGQD01000469.1 GCA_010030205.1 Betaproteobacteria bacterium | reverse complement strand
GCGCCAACCGCTTGGCGCTGCTGCTGCCCAGTGCCGATTTGCTGTGGGCACTGGAGCAGTCGCTCAAGAGCGGCCACGTCGGTGCGATCCTGGCCTGGTTGCCGCTCAAGCTGGGCGCCGATGTCTTGCGCCGGCTGCAGATCGCGGCCCAGGCGCAGGACGGGCCGGTGTTCGTCTTTCGCGATGCCCAGGCCCGCAGCCAGCCCAGCCCGGCGCCGCTGCGCCTGTTGTTGCAAGCCGCAGGTGTTGACAGCTTGTCGCTGCGCTTGCTCAAGCGCCGGGGCCCGTCGCTGTCCCAGCCGTTGCGTCTGGCGCTGCCCTCGGCGTTGACACCGCGCCAGCAAGCCCAGGCGCGTGACCTGAGTCTTCAGACGGCGGCGTCTCAAACAGCGCCAGACGCGCGCCGCGCCACAACGCTGGCCGGGTCCCGTCAGGGGCCTGGGGGTTCTGACTGTTGAGCCGCGCCGGCCCTGCCTGCTGGTTCTCGCCGTCTTTCACCGCCCATGTTGTGGATTGCCCTGCACCTGCCTGCGCTGTCGCTCGAATCCTGGGCTGCCACGCGTGGACCCGACCAGGCCGGCCTGCCGCTGGCGCTGCTGCAGGCGCAGCAGGTCTTGCACGCCGATGCGCTGGCGCAGGCCTGCGGCGTGCGCCCCGGCATGAAGCGCGCCACCGCGCTGGCGCTGGCGCCCGACCTGTTGCTGGGCGCCGCCGATGTTCGGCGCGACGCCCAGGCCTTGCGCGCGGTGGTCCATGTGGCGCTGGCTTTCAGCCCTTCGGTGGCTTGGGCGACGCCGGCCGAGCTGCGCGGCGCCAACGCCAACCCGGCGCCCAGCCCGGCGCTGGTGGGCGTTCGGCTCGAGGTGCAGTCCTGTCTGCGCTACTTCGGCGGCTTGCCAGCGCTGCTCGACCGGCTGCGCGCCGCGCTGGCACCGCTGGGTCACCAGGTGCGCATCGCCAGCGCTGGCGCGACGACCTGGCACTCGGCCCGCCAGGGCCCGATCCGATGCAGGGCTTGCAGCACCTGCTAGACGCCGTGCCGCTGGCCTTGCTCGACCCCGGTTTGCAGCCCGCGTTGCAAGCCATGGGTTTGCACTGCCTGGCCGACCTGCGCGCGCTGCCGCGCGCCGGCCTGGCGCGGCGCTTCGGCCCCGGCTTGCTGGCCGAGATCGACCGCGCCCGAGGCCAGGCGCCCGAGGTCCAGGCCTGGCTGAGCTTGCCGCAGCGTTTTGCCAGCCGGATCGAGCTGCTGTGCCGTGCCGACACCAGCGCCCAGGTGCTGGCCGGCGCGCAGTTGCTGCTGGCCCGGCTGCTGGTCTGGGCCGCCGCGCGGCAAGCCCGGATCGTGCGCTTCACCTTGCTGATGCACCACGAGCCCAGACGCCGCCGCGACCCCTGCGGCGAAGACAGCCCCGCACAAACCATGCTGGAGATCGCGCCGGCCGAGCCCTCAGCCGACGCCGGGCACTTGCTCAGCCTGCTGACCGAGCGCCTGGGCCGTTTGCCGCTGGCAGCGCCTGCGCTCGAGCTCAGCCTGCACTGCGAGCAATGGCGTGCAGGCGAGCCGCCCAACCGCGAGCTGTTTGCCAGCCAGGCCAGCGAGCGCGAAGGCCTGGCCCGGCTGGTTGAGCGCTTGCAGGCCAGGCTGGGCCCCGCGCAGGTGCAAAGCCTGGCCGCTGTGCCAGACCACCGACCTGAATTCGGCACCCGCTGGCAGAGCGCCGACCCGGCGCGCCTGGGTGCGCAGGCCGCTGTGCAGGTTCACAGCAAGGCCTTGGCGGCCCAACCGCTGTGGTTGCTGCCGGTTCCGCGGGCGCTGGTCGAACGCGGCCAGGGTCCGTTGCTCGACGGCCGGGCGCTGCAATTGCTGGCCGGCCCCGACCGGCTGGAGAGCGGCTGGTGGGACGCACAAGGCCCGGCGGTGCGCGACTATTTCATCGCCCAGACGGCCAGCGGCACGCTGGTGTGGATTTACCGCCACCGACTGCCGGATCCGGAGGCTGGCCCGCGCGTGTCGGGCTGGTATTTGCAAGGCTTGTTCGCCTGAGCGCGGTCTCGTGTAACCTCACACGTCACTTTCGTGCCTTCAAGCCCTTTGACCCATGCCCAAGCCCGACAAGACGCCCGACAAGACAGCTCGACCAGGACCGCTACCTGCTTGTCGAGCGCCTGCGCAGGCTGGTGCTGGCGCTAGGTCCCCGGGTGACCGAGGAGGTCCGTTACGGGGGGCTGCTGTTTTCAGCGGGCCCGCCGTTTTGCGCGATCTTTTCCTACGCCAAGCATGTGGCGCTGGAATTCAGCCAAGGGGCAACGCTGACGGACAAGCACAAAGTGCTCGAAGGCGATGGCAAGAAGCGGCGCTACATCAGGCTCGAGGTCGGGGCCGACCTGTTCAACAAGAACGTCACCGAGTACCTCGCGCAGGCCTTTGCTGCCGCAGCCCCCAGTCGGCTTGCGCGCCCCTCTAGCGCTCGCGGCTGACGGCCGTTTCAACCCCTGCGGCCTGCGGCTCAACGCCAGCTTGCATCAACATGATCACAGTCCGACTCGCCGAGCCCCGTGACGCTGCCGACATCCAGCGCATCTTCGAGCGCACGCTGCGCGAAGCCGATTGGCTGCCCAAGGGCGCTGACCCCGACACCGATTTCCTGCGCAACTCAGGCGGCGAGACGGTTTATGTCGGTCTGTCGCCGCAGGGCGAGGTCGCAGGTTTCCTGTCGCTCTACACGCCTGGCAAATTCATCCACCACCTCTATGTCGAGTCGG
>RGQD01000468.1 GCA_010030205.1 Betaproteobacteria bacterium | reverse complement strand
CCCCGCCCGCCTTGTTCAGCAGCGGGATGAACTCGTCGCCGATCAACTCGTTGAACTCGTCGGCGTGGATCGCGATGCGCCGCGGCCGGCAGCTTCGCGTTGACGATGGGCGTGCGCCAGTCGATGGGTTTGTTCCTCGGCCCGCTCAACAGCGCGACCCACCTGGGGCTGGCCAGCATCAGCCTGGCATTCGCCTGCGGCCAGCTCTGCTGGGGCCTGACCCAGCCCTTCGCCGGCGCGATGGCCGACCGGGTGGGCGCCGGCCGGGTGCTGCTGGCCGGCGTGCTGCTGGTCGCGCTGGGCACCTGCATCACCCCCTACATGACCAGCACCGCCGGCCTGATCCTGGCCATAGGCGTGCTGTCGGCCGGCGGCGCCGGCATGGCCGGGCCGGCGGTGCTGATGGCCACCACCGCCAGGCTGATCCCGGCGGCCTGGCGCGGCCTGGCCACCGGCATCGTCAACGCCGGCGGCTCAGCCGGCCAGTTCCTGATGGCGCCCATCGCCGGCGCGCTGCTGGTCGGGCTGGGCTGGGCCACCGCGATGCAGGTGCTGGGCCTGCTGGTGCTGCTGGCGCTGCCGGCGGCCTATGTGCTGCGCGGTATGGGCCCGGCGGCCACGTCGGCCAGCCCGCACAGGCGCCCGCGCCGGCCAAGCTGGGCGCCCGGGCAGCGATCCGGGGCGCCTTGCGCAACCCGAGTTTCCTGATGCTGGCGGCCGGCTTCTTTGTCTGCGGCTTCCACGTCGCCTTCCTGGGCACGCATTTGCCCGGCGTGATCGCCGCCTGCGGCCTGCAGGTGCAGTACGGCGCCTGGTCGCTAGCGATGCTCGGCCTGTTCAACATCGTCGGCAGCCTGGCGATGGGCTGGGCGGTGGGGCGCTGGCGCATGAAGTCCCTGCTGTCGGCGGTCTACGCGGCGCGCGCCATCAGCGTGCTGGTCTTCGTGCTCGCGCCCAAGACCGGCCCGGTGATGCTGGCCTTTGCCGCCGTGATGGGCCTGACCTTCCTGTCCACCGTGCCGCCCACCGCCGGGCTGGTGGCCAAGTTCTTCGGCACCGCCAACATGGCCACGCTGTTCGGCATCGTGATGCTGACGCACCAGATCGGCGGCTTTCTCGGCGCCTGGCTGGGCGGCAAGGTGTTTGAGGCGACCGGCAATTTCGACCTGATCTGGGGGATAGACATCGTGCTGGCCGTCGGCGCGGCGCTGATCCACCTGCCGATACGCGAGGCCAGGGTCGGGGTCGCGGCGGGGTGAGGGGTGGCGGCAAGACCGGCGCTTTGGGCGCAAGGGTGGCGGAGCAGCTACGAACACGGGGGGCGGGTCTTGACCTTGAACGCCTCGCCATCGTCACTCGCGCAGGCCGGCCAAAAGCACGCCTTTCAGCTATTAACCCGAACCACAACGGCGGACCGACCTACTCTGAGTTCAGCCTCTCGGCGCCAATGTGGGCCGACTGTTGGCCACCTCAGGTTTCTCAGACAACGCGCAGCCCCAAGTGCGCGGCAAAGGGATCAAAGTCCCTGTCGTTGTGCAGCAAGGAATATCTAGATTCAATGCAACGCGTCGCGATCACGGTATCGATCGTCTTGCGCACCGTTATGCCAAGCACCCTCAACTTGCGGAAGTTCTGCGCGGCTTGAACCGCGATATCGGCACCGGCAAGGTCAACAACCGGCAGGGCCGTCAGCAACCGCTTGGCGGCGTCAAAGTCGCGGTCATTCGAGAAGCCCTGCAGGACCTCCACCAAGATCAGGTCGCCCATCAAGACCGGCTCGGTCGCCAGCAGGACATCCAGCTTTTCAGTCTCCGGCGTTGCATGGCCGCGGAAGTAGGCTATCCATACGCTGGAGTCGACGAGGATCACTTGTCCGTCCTCATCGCCTCGAGGTCACCCTCCCACGCCAGTTTCCCACGCAGCCGACGAATCTCGGCCTGCTTGCCTAGGCGCAACAAGGTGCGCAGGCCAAGCTCAACCACTTCACGCTTGGTCTTCACGCCGGTCACGCGCAAGCTGTCCTGCATGAGTTTGTCGTCAATCACGATGTTCGTTCGCACAGTGTGTACTCCGGTTTTCTTGCATACACATAATACATCGATCGCGGAACAAGAGAAGCCGCGAAAATTGGCCAGGACCTTGCCCCTGACGGCCCGCAGACCGGCGAGCAACACCGTTGAGGTGACGCCTCAGCCTGGCGTTTGCAGGCATCGGCACCCACGGCGCCCAGGTCGCTGCTGGGTCGGCGGCTCATAGCCGGGCCGCCGCCCAGGGCGCCGCGGCCGCCGGCCGCCGGCCGCGCCCGAGGACACAACAGATTGTTGTCAAGTGACAGAGACTTGCATAAACTGAGTGACTTCATAAAACCAACGACGCCGGTCGTGACGTTGATTCGGGCGGAAGGCCGGCCGGGCGAGGATAGGTTTTTCAAACGCCCTTTTTCTCCCCGACGGCACCCCGAACACGGCAGAACTGGGGCGGAACGCAGCGCCCGAAGCGCTTGAACCTGCCTTTGGATGCAGGCCGAAGTCTGTTGGGCGTGGACGGCCCGGCCGAAAGGCGTCTTTCCTGGCGTCACCTACGGGTTAGCTCTTAGCGCCGCGCCACATCCATCTGTCCCGAAAACCCTCGCACGCAGCCTATCCCCGTAGCCCTGCTCTGCGGGCCACCTGAACGGTGATGAATCGGAGTCGTCAGACCGCTTGCAGCGCTTGACCACGGACCGGCGCCCGAGGGGGTGCACGGCCTTGCAGGCCGCGTTCGCGCTTGCAAGCGCGA
>RGQD01000467.1 GCA_010030205.1 Betaproteobacteria bacterium | reverse complement strand
GCGGCATTCGCCAAGCTGCAGACCAAGCGCTGAGCCAGCGCGGGATCCTGGCTCGGCGCCGTCGCTCAAGTTCCTGAGGCAACGGACGAATTGCTCGAGGACGGCCTGAAAATTCTAGGCGGCCCGCCGCTACAATCCGTCAGTTTTCAATCGGCAAGACGCGAAAGGCACTCTGGTGACGACACCGCGAACAACCTGGTTCACCAGCGACCTTTAGTCGACTGCGCTGTCACGCCTGTTCGCCCACTCCCGTTCCCCGAACATGCCAAGCGCGGTCGTCACCGCGCTTTTTTGTTGCCCGAAACGCTTGCCCGCCCTCTGGAGCCCCCGATGATCACGATCACGCTACCCGACGCTTCGAAACGCGAATTTGCCCAGCCTGTCACCGTGGCCGAGGTGGCGGCTTCCATCGGCGCCGGCTTGGCCAAGGCGGCGCTGGGCGGTCGGGTGGGGCAGGGCGACTCGGCTCGGCTGGTCGACACCAGTTTTTCGATCGACGCCGACACAACCTTGGCCATCATCACCGACAAGGATCCTGCCGGGCTGGAACTGATCCGTCACTCCACGGCGCACCTGCTGGCCTATGCGGTCAAGGATTTGTTCCCGGAGGCGCAGGTCACGATCGGCCCAGTGATTGACAACGGGTTTTACTACGACTTCGCTTGCCAGCGGCCTTTCACGCCAGAGGACCTGATCGCGATCGAGGCCCGGATGACAGCGCTGGCCAGGCTGGACGAGCCGGTCACTCGCCGCGTGCTGCCGCGCGACGAAGCGGTGGCTTTTTTCAAGGCGCTGGGTGAGCACTACAAGGCCGAGATCATCGCCAGCATCCCGGCCGATCAGGATGTGTCGCTGTACCGCGAAGGCGGTTTCGAGGACTTGTGCCGCGGTCCGCACGTGCCGAGCACCGGCAAGCTCAAGCACTTCAAGCTGATGAAAGTCGCCGGTGCCTATTGGCGCGGCGACCAGAAGAACGAGCAACTGCAGCGCATCTACGGCACCGCCTGGGCCAGCAAAGACGAGCTCGCGGCCTACCTGCGCATGCTCGAGGAGGCCGAGAAGCGCGACCATCGTCGGCTGGGCAAGGACCTGGACTTGTTCCACATCGACGAGCACGCGCCCGGCGTGGTGTTCTGGCATCCCAAGGGTTGGACCATCTGGCAAGGCGTCGAGCAGTACATGCGCCAGGTCTACCGCGACAACGGCTACCTCGAGGTCAAGGGCCCGCAGTTGCTCGACCGCACGCTGTGGGAGAAGACCGGGCACTGGGACAAGTACCGCGACAACATGTTCACGACCGAGAGCGAGAAGCGTGACTACGCGCTCAAGCCGATGAACTGCCCTGGCCACATCTTGATCTTCAAGCAAGGCATCAAGAGCTACCGCGACCTGCCGCTGCGCTACGGCGAGTTCGGCCAGTGCCACCGCAACGAGCCCACCGGCGGGCTGCACGGCATCATGCGGGTTCGCGGTTTCACCCAGGACGACGGCCACATCTTCTGCACCGAGGACATGGTCCTCGATGAATGTGTGGCCTACACCACACTGCTGCAAAAAGTCTACGCCGACTTCGGCTTCAGCGACATCCTCTACAAGGTCGCGACCCGGCCAGCCCAGCGCATCGGCTCGGACGAAACCTGGGACAAGGCCGAGAGCGCGTTGATCGAGAGCCTGCGCCGCTCGGGTTGCGACTTCGTGATCGCGCCCGGCGACGGTGCTTTCTACGGCCCTAAGATCGAGTACACACTCAAGGATGCGATCGGCAGGCAATGGCAGTGCGGCACGATGCAGGTCGATTTCTCGATGGCCGAGCGGCTTGGCGCCGAGTACGTGGGCGAAGACAGCGCACGCCACACCCCGGTGATGTTGCACCGCGCGATCGTCGGCAGCCTGGAGCGATTCATAGGCATCTTGATCGAACAACACGCCGGCGCGCTACCGGTCTGGCTCGCGCCGGTGCAGGTGGTGCTGGCCAACATCACCGATGCGCAGGCGGAATATGTCGCCCAGATTGCGAAAGCGCTGCAAAAACAAGGGCTTAGGGTTCAGATCGATTTGCGCAATGAAAAAATCACGTATAAAATACGAGAGCATTCGTTGCAAAAAGTTCCGTACATCCTTGTTGTAGGTGACAAGGAGAAGGCAAGCGGGGCTGTTGCTGTGCGCGCCCGAGGCAATCTCGACCTTGGCGTGATGCCGCTGGACGACTTCATTCGCAAGATCGTTGACGCCATCGCGCTCAAGGCCTGAGCCAAGTCTCTTGGCGCGCATGTTTGTTTCTGCTGCCGTTCGGTTTAGACCCATTGCTTGCCTTGGGGTCTGAGCCTGGAATGGTTTGAAGGGGTTTGCACCATCGCTACTTTTCTTGATCGCCGGACGCCCAACGTAGAGCGCAAGCATCGACTCAACCGTGAAATCATGGCGCCTAGCGTGCGTCTGAACGGTCTTGACAACGAGCCCCTGGGCATCGTCACGCTGATGGAGGCGCTTCGGCTCTCCGGCGAGGCAGATGTCGATCTGGTCGAGATTGCGCCCACCGCCGAGCCGCCGGTCTGCCGTCTGATGGACTACGGCAAGTTCAAGTACCAAGAGCAGAAGAAGGCCGCTGAAGCCAAGTCGAAGCAGAAAATCATCGAGGTCAAGGAAGTCAAGTTCCGGCCTGGCACCGATGATGGCGACTACAACATCAAGATGCGCAATCTGCGACGTTTCATCTCCGAGGACGGCGACAAGGGCAAGATCACGCTGCGCTTTCGCGGCCGCGAGATCACGCACCAGGACATCGGCATGCG
>RGQD01000466.1 GCA_010030205.1 Betaproteobacteria bacterium | reverse complement strand
TGTGCCTGTCGCCGAGCCCGCAGCGGGCGGGCGCCGGCTAGACCAGCCCCGGTTCGTACCGCGCCAACCCGGACTCTACGTGTTCACCGCACTCGGGTCCCGCGGCATCACCCAGGCCGCGCTGGGCGGCGAGTTGCTGGCCTCCTGGCTGACCGGCGCGCCGATGCCAGCGCCGGCATCGCTGCTCGATGCGCTCGACCCGGCACGCTTCGTCGCGCGGGCGCAGCGGCGACCCCAGGCCGGGCGCTGACCCGGCGACCCTGGGCTAGCTTCGGCGCGCTAAGTGCCTGCCCAGCCAAGCGCTGGCGGGCGTTGTGCCTGAGGTGACGGCGCGGGCGCAACAAGCAGCGAGAATTGCCAGAACCCGTTCTGTGATGCGCGGGCTTGTGACTGAACGAACCGAATGAACCGAACAAACCAAAAAGCGATGCGAGAGACGACAATGAATTTTGATGAAGTGGTCCAGGGACGCCGGAGCATCCGGGGATACCAGAAGAAGCCGGTCCCCAAGGCGTTGATCTTGGAAGTGCTTGAGCTTGCGATGCGTGCACCAACCTCGCTCAACACCCAGCCCTGGAATTTCTATGTCGTCACCGGCGATGTGCTCGACCGGATCCGACAAGGCAATGTGGAGCGCAACCTCGCTGGCGTGCCGGACTCGCGTGAATTCCGCATGGGCCCGGGCTACGCGGGAGCACACCGCGAGCGGCAAATCGGGGTCGCCAAACAGCTCTTCGCTGCGATGGGCATCGAACGCGACAACAAAGAAAAGCGGCAGGACTGGGTCTTGCGAGGATTTCGCCAGTTTGACGCGCCGGTCTCGATCGTCGTGACCTATGACCGCGCCATCCATGGCGGCGACATTGCCCCCTTCGACTGCGGTGGCGTGGTCAACTGCCTCGTCAATGCCGCCTGGTCGCGCGGGCTGGGCTGCGTCATCAACAGCCAGGGCATCATGCAGTCACCCGTCGTGCGCGAGCAAGCGGGCATCCCGGACGACCAGGTGATCCAGACCTGCGTCGCGATGGGTTGGCCGGACGATGACTTCCCCGCGAATGCAGTGGTCTCGCACAGAAAGTCAGTGGCCGAAGCGGCGGTGTTCGTTGGTTTCGAGGACTGAGGTCTAGCGGTCGAAATCGATCGTCCGCACGCCTTGCGCGGTGCCCAGTAGACAGACCCGCGCCCTGTGCCGGGCAAAGACGCCCACCGTCACCACGCCAGGCCATTGGTTGACCTCGGTCTCCATCGCCAGCGGGTCGGTGATGGACAGCCCACGCACATCCAGGATGGCGTTGCCGTTGTCGGTGGTCACGCCGGCGCGCAGCGTGGCAACGCCGCCATAAGCCGATGCGAAGCGCCGCGCCACCTGGGCCGCTGCCATAGTGATCACCTCCACCGGCACCGGGAACCGGCCCATGGTCTCGACCAGCTTGCTCTCGTCGGCGATGCAGACAAAGCGCTCGGCCAGGTCGGCGACGATCTTCTCCCGCGTCAGTGCCGCGCCGCCGCCCTTGACCATGAAACCGCGGTGGTCGATCTCGTCGGCACCGTCGACATAGACCGGGATGCTGAGCAAGTCGTTGGCATCGAAGACCTTGATGCCCAGCGACTGAAGCCGCAAGGTGCTTTGCACGGAGCTCGACACCGCACCGGCAATCCTGTGCTTGATGCTGGCCAGCGCATCGATAAAGCAGTTGACCGTCGATCCCGTGCCCACGCCGACCACAGTGCCGGGCACGACGAAGTCCAATGCGGCGCGACCGACTAAGGCCTTGAGTTCATCCTGGGTCATGGGCTGGGTCGGCGAAGCGCTCTGGGACAATCCAACGATTATGGCTTTCATCCCCTACGCACTGACCCGCCCCTTCCTGTTTGGCCTGGACCCCGAGCGCGCCCACGACATGACGATGGACGCGATCGCCACGCTGCAAAACACGCCCGCACAGTGCCTGTGGTCGCAGCCCCGCAGCGCCGATCCGGTGACGGTGGCGGGGCTGAAGTTTCCCAACCGCATCGGCCTGGCCGCCGGCCTGGACAAGAACGGTCGCTGTATCGACGGCCTGGGCGCGATGGGCTTCGGCTTCATCGAGGTCGGCACCGTCACGCCCAAGGGCCAGCCCGGCAACCCCAGGCCGCGGATGTTCAGGCTGCCGCAGGCCGAGGCGATGATCAACCGGCTGGGCTTCAACAACGAAGGGCTTGAGGCCTTCATCGCCAACGTCAAGCGCGCCAGGACTTTTCGCGCTGGCGGTGGCTTGCTGGGCCTGAACATCGGCAAGAACGCGGCCACGCCGATAGAGGACGCCGCCAAGGACTACTTGCTGGGCCTGGACGGCGTCTACCCGCATGCCGACTATGTGACGGTCAACATCTCCAGCCCCAACACCAAGAACTTGCGCGAACTGCAAAGCGATGCCGCGCTGGACGCGCTACTGGGCACGCTGCAATCGCGCCGCGCTGTGCTACGCCGGCAGCTCGGCCGCAGCGTGCCGATGTTCGTCAAGATCGCGCCCGACCTGGACCAAGCGCAGCTACGGGCGATCGCTGCCACGCTGGTGGCCCATGGCATCGACGGCGTGATCGCGACCAACACCACGCTCGCACGCGATGCGGTCCAGGGCCAGGACCATGCCAATGAGGTGGGCGGGCTGTCGGGCCGGCCCTTGTTCGACGCCAGCAACCGGGTGATCTCGATACTGCGCGCCGAACTCGGCTCGAGCTACCCGATCATCGGTGTCGGCGGCGTGATGAGCGCTGCCGACGCCCGCGCCAAACGCGCCGCAGGCGCCGACCTAGTGCAGCTCTACACCGGGCTGATC
>RGQD01000465.1 GCA_010030205.1 Betaproteobacteria bacterium | reverse complement strand
AAATGTGGCTTGGCCACTTTGCTTGACCCCCATGGGGGGCGGCCGGCGTCGGCCGGCCTCGGGGCGCTCAGTGGTAATCCAGATAGTCAACCAGAACGGCATCGCCGCTTTCGAATGCAAAGGTCAGACGCCAGTTGCCGTTCACGCTGACAGACCATTGGCCAGAGAGATTGCCTTTGAGCGGGTGGCAGTCCCAACCAGGGCGGTTCATGTCTTCCGGGCAACTTGCTGCGTCAAGCGCAGACAGTTGCCGAGTCAGGCGGGCGGCGTGTGAAGCCTGTATTCCAGCCCGCGAGCCCGACCGGAAAAGGCGCTCGATACCCTTGTGCTTGAACGTCCTGATCATTGGAAAATTGTAGCGTGTGGCGCCATACGCATCAAGAAGAGTGTAAGCTCATCTCGCTTTCGATCTGAATCCCCAACCACGCCAAGACTGGGCATTGGTCGACTTTGGCGAGGTGGTGAAGTGATGTGCTCTGCCCCGCCAGACCGCAGCGACCGAACAAGGATGTCAACCGCATCACCCAGCACCACTTGGGACACTGGTGCGACCCCAGTATTTCGCCGGACAGGCTGCGGTGTGACAGCGCAGAAGAACTCGTGAGGCTGATCACCGCCGGGCTGAGCGGGTCGACTAGACTTCAGACGGGTGTCGGTTCTTGACGAGTCGACAGGTTCATGCGTCGGTCGGGCCGCCACGCGGATCAAGGACGACCATGAACTCGACGCAGGACCCGGCGGTGCAAATCACCGCGGCCATCATCTTCGCTGTGGCGCTTGTCCACACCTTCGCTGCCAAGCAGTTCGAGCGCCTGGCCCACAAGGAGGCGTTGCTGGTCGCCTTCTTCCTCGCAGGGCTGGTGGTGCTGGGTGGCATGCAGAGTTGGTGGCTGCAGCCGATCGTGTCGGCACTCAATCCTCTGGCGCTGTTCTTCGGCTCGCTGGGGCTCACCGCGATCACGGACAACGCAGCCCTCACCTAGCTCGGTTCACAGATCGCAGGCATTTCGAGTGAATCGAAGTACTTTTTGGTCGCTGGTGCGGTCGCGGGAGGCGGGCTGACCGTGATCGCCAATGCGCCGAATCCTGCAGGGGTCGCACTGCTGCGGCGTGGATTGGCCGACGAGTCCATCGGCGCTGGCGGCCTCTTGCTGGGTGCCATCGGCCCGACGCTGGTCGCCGCCGCAGCGTTTCTCTTTCTCTGACGGCAGGCCCGATCGCGCCAGCGGCTCTCAAGCAAATGTGGCTTTGCGGCTTGATCCCCACGGGGGGCGGCCGGCTTCGGCCGGTCTTGGGGCGCTCAGTGGATCAGCGGTTGGCCCAGCCGCCGCTGACCGGGAAGACCTGGCCGACGAAACAGGCGGCTGCGTCGCTGCACAGGTAGGCCGCGAACAGCGCGTCCTCTTCGGCACTGACCAGCCGGCCCAGCGGTACCTCGCGCTTCAGTCGTTCCTGGAAACGCGGGTTGGCCTGCACCTCGGCGCCGTAATAAGTCGGGTTGTCGACGAAGTTCTGTGCGATCGCGTTGAGCTGCACGCCTTGTGGCGCGAGTTCCAGACCGACCGACTGCGCATAGGCCAGCTGCGCGCCGCGCGCCGCGCTGTAGCTGGCGTTGCGTTTCTGGCCGCGAAGCGCCGCGGCGCTGCCCATCACCAGGATGCGGCCCTGGCGGCGTGCCAGCATCTGCGGCAGCACGGCCGCGACCAGCCTGGGCATCGGGTCGACCAGGTGGGCGAAGGTGTTGCGCCATTCGGCGTCGCTGATGTCGGCCGCCGGCGTGCTGGGTGCGGGCAGCGACAGGTGCAGCACCAGCACGTCGATGGGGCCTGCGGCCTCGACAATAGCTCGGGGCAGGTCGGGGTCGTCGGCCAGCGCCCGCGCGTCGGCAGTCACCGTCGCGCCCAGCCGCGCGAACACCTCGCACAGCGCCGGGCCCATGAAGTCCTGTGACTGGGTGATCAACACCCGCTTGCCGTCGAGTCTGGTAGAGGTCATGGGTGCAGTATGCAGGACTCAGAACCCAGCCGCGCGCCCGTCTTGGCAAGCCGATGTCAGGCCACGCTGAACCAGTCGGCCAAGCGCAGGCCGGCAAGGCCTTCGAAGTCTCGGGTGTTGCGGGTGACCAGCGTCGCACCGCAGGCGATGGCAATCGCTGCGATCTGGCCGTCAACAAACGGCAGCGGCTGGCCGGCTCGCTCGCGCAGGTCACGCAATTCGGCGTGGATGCGCGCAGCCTGGGCGTAATAAGGCAGCACCGGCAGGCTGCCAGCGACTTCTTGGATGAAATGGCCGATGGCGTCACGTCGCTGTCCGGCAGGCATTCGCAACCAGCCAAAGCGCAACTCGTGCCACACCGGTGCGGCGATGGCCAGTTCAGCTTCGTGGCGCGCCAGACTGGCCATCACGCCGGGGTGCGGCACCGGCCTCATCGCCTCGGAGACCACACTCGTGTCGAGCAACCAGCTGACCGACAGGCTCACCATTCGAAGTCTCGGCCTGCATCGGGCTGACGCAGTTCGGCGAAAGAATCCGCCTCGGCCGACGCGTCGGCGTCGCGCAGGTATTGGTCTCGCCAAGCCTTGAGCCGCTCGGAAAACCCAGCGCCTGCGCCGCTCAATTGCCGGTATTGCGCCACGGACATCAGCACGCCTGCAGCTTGGCCGCGCCGCGAAATCATCATTGGCGCGTCGCCGGCTTCCAAGCTGCGCAGCGCTTCAGACAGCTGGGCGCGCGCGGCGGAAAATGGCAAGGACTGCATAGTGCGGCAATAGATGTACAAATGAAATGTACGTCTTAGTGCCTGACCGAGGATCTGGCAACG
>RGQD01000464.1 GCA_010030205.1 Betaproteobacteria bacterium | reverse complement strand
GTCAACGCCATCGCCACCGCGCTGAACCACGCCAGCTCGTACATGGGGCACGACCAGATCGTGCTGGCCGCTGCGAGCCAGGAGTCGATCGCCGCACGCGGCGCCGCGCTTCGACAGCCCAAGCCGGCGCGCTGAACCGACCCGCTGCGGCCTCAGGCGACCCGGCGCAGCGCAGCAAGCGCCATCAGCGCGCCGATCAGCAGCGGTTGGTGCAGCATGTAGACCGTCAACGGCCAGCGCCCCAGCGTGGCCAGAGGCGACAGGACCACCGGTACGCCACCTGCCAGCAGCGCAGGCCGGCGCGCCAGCAGCCACTGGCCAGCGGCCAGTCCCCAGAGCATCAGGCCTAGCCAGGGCAGCACCGGCACATAGTCTTCGGTGATCGGCTTGTGCGTGACCAGGCCGACCCAGTTGGTCCAGCGGCTGTCGAAAAACCCGTGCTGCAACCAGCGCGGCAGCAGCAGCAGCGCGGCACCCAGAGGCCACAGCCAAGCGCGCAGCGGCGTCAGCAGCCTGGCTGCGATCAGCATCAGCGCCATGCCATGCAGCACACCAAAGCTGATCCAGCTGTTCGGGAACATCAGTGCCGACCCGGCTGAGACCAGCAGCGCGCAGCCCGCCACCTGGGCCCAGCGCCGCCAGAAGCGCCGCCAACCCAGGCCGGCCTGCATCGCCAGCGCCTGACCCGCTCCGGCACAGAGCAGGAACAGGCTCACGATCAGGCTGCGCTGGGTGGTCCAAAAAGCGCCGCGGTAAAAGTCTTGCGGCGGCTGCAGCCAGCCCAGGTGGTTGAGGTCGAAGCAGAAATGGAACAGCACCATCCAGACGATCGCCGCACCACGCAACGCGTCGAGACGATCAAATCGACCCAGGCGTGGGTTCAGGCCATGCATCGCGGGTCCTCGCTCGGGGGATGGGCAGGCAGATCAACAGGCCGGTCGAAGGCCTGAACTGGGCAGCATTCTGACCTGAGCAGACCAAATCGTGCCGGCTTCTAGAATCCACTCCTGCAAGTCTGCCCGTAGCTCAACCGGATAGAGCACCAGCCTTCTAAGCTGGGGGTTGGGGGTTCGATCCCCTCCGGGCAGACCACGCGAGGCTTTCAGCTTGCACCAGGTTTGATCAGGCCTCTACGTGAATCAATCACTTAGAGGCCTTTTTCATGTCTCGTTGACGCACAACGGAGCTAGACAGCGCAAGCGGTTCCGGCGGCCAACCCTCGATTCGAAAACACTATCCTCTCAATTTTTCACCCCCATCATCACGGAGACAGACATGTCGCAGCTTTCCATCCGCCATCTCGGCCGCCGCGCCGCCCTGGCCGCGCTCGCTGCCGCGGTGTCCATGCTCTTCACAGGCCCCGTCGCGGCGCAGGCCTACCCGAACAAACCGATCAAGCTGGTCGTTCCCTTCAGCGCTGGTGGCGGGTACGACGTGCTCGCACGGGCAGTTGGCCAAAAAATGGCCGCATCGCTAGGCCAGACGGTCGTGGTGGACAACCGCGGTGGCGCGGGTGGCGGCATCGGCGCGGCAGTCGTTGCCAAGTCGCCCGCCGATGGCTACACGCTGCTGCTCGGAAGCGCCGGCTCGCAGCTGGTTCTGCCGCTGACGACGCCCACCCTCTCGTACAACGACGAGCGCGATTTCATACCGATCGGCCACGTCGCCACGTCCGACTTCATCATGGTCGTGAAGGCAGACAGCAAGTACAAGACGCTGAAGGAAGCGCTCGAATCGGCCAAGGCCAAGCCTGACTCGGTGTCTTATATGTCGACCGGCGTACGCGGCGCGATCCACATCTTCAGTGCCTACCTGCTGAAAACGGCCGGCGGCATCTCGATGGTCCACGTGCCGTACGCCGGCGAAGCCCCCGCCGTGGCGGACATGCTCGAAGGCCGTGTCGACCTCACAAACATGACGGTGTCGGTCGCGATGCCCTTCATCAAGGATGGCAAGATCCGCCCGCTCGCCGCAATCGGCACGCAGCGCAGCGAAATGCTGCCCGACGTTCCCACGGTGGCCGAAGCCGGCTACCCCGGCCCGGCGATGGTGAGTTGGGTCGGCATCTTCGCGCCGGCCGGCACGCCCGCTCCCATCGTGGCGCAGTTGAACAAGGCCCTGAACGCGGCGCTGGCCGATCCGGAAGTGCAAAAGCGGATCAAGGATTCCGGCGCGCGCATGAACCCGGGTTCACCGCAACAGTTCACCGAATTCCTGAACAAGGAACGCGCCCGCTGGACCACCATGGTCAAAGAAGCCGGCACGCTGAACTGAAGCCGGCAGCTTGCAAGGCCTGGAAACCCAAGCCCCATCGGGACCACTGCGTGGCCTGCGCTCAATCTAAATGGGCTAGGCCCCCAGACCGCGCCTGCACCTGATCCGCTTCCATGGCGTGCTGGCACCCAACGCCAAGTTGCGCGCGATAGTGGTGCCGCAAGAGTTCGAGGCGTCCGCGCAGGCCGCGCCACCTGCCGAGTGCGAGGCGAACTGTGCGCACCACCGCCCCCGGTGTCACAGAGCTGGGCCAAGCTGCTCAAGCCGGTGTTGGCAGCTACGACGTCCTTTGAGTACAAGTTAGCCTTCGCTGAAGCTTCGCTTTCGAGCTCGACCTGGCGCATTGCCCGAACTGCGGCGGCGAGCCCAGGATCATCGCGGCGATCCTCTGGGGTGAACCCGTCATCGAGAAGAACCTCACGCACTGGGGGTTGCAGGCCCGGTCGCCGCCCCGCTCACCCGCCGGCGCGAGAGCGCTGCAAGCGGCTTGACGATGCCGAGCCAGCGCTGTTCATGCGGCCGCAGCCCGAAGCCGCAGGGGTCGGATGCGCACGAGCTTCTCAAGTT
>RGQD01000463.1 GCA_010030205.1 Betaproteobacteria bacterium | reverse complement strand
TGTGCGTGGGCATCGAGCACATCGCCGACATCCTGGCCGACCTGGACCAGGCGCTTGCAGCGGTGTAGCCGACGCGGCGCGCGGCAAGTTCAGTGACCAGCCTGCGACGGTTCACGCCGCCGTAGGCGGCTGAGCCCCCTCGACCACTTCTGCGCGCGCGCAGAGAACTGGCAGATTACTCACTTTGATTTTTTTTCGGATTTTATGTACTTAGATCAAGAATTTCCCAACTTGCTGAGTATCTTGCGATTATCATTCGACCCCGATAGCCATCGGTCCGCACACCAGATCGTCGCTGGCAAACTGTTCAAATTTCACCCCCGCAGGAGGAAACCGCCATGACCGAAACCAACAAGTCATCGATCGATACCCGTCGCCGATTTCTCAAGCGTGCCGCAACCGGTGGTGTTGCGGCAGGCGCGCTGGCCGCGCCGATGCTGGTCAAGGCGCAGGCCGTGACCAGCCTGCGCTTCCAGAGCACCTGGCCGGCAAAGGACATCTTCCACGAGTACGCGCAGGACTTCGCCAAGAAGGTCAACGACATGACCGGCGGCGAACTCAAGATCGAGGTCCTGCCCGCAGGCTCGGTCGTGCCGGCATTCGGCCTGCTCGACGCGGTGTCCAAAGGCACGCTCGATGGCGGCCACGGCGTGTTGGGATATCACTACGGCAAGCAAAACGCGCTGGCGCTGTGGAACTCGGGCCCGGCCTTCGGCATGGACGCCAACATGCTGCTGTCATGGCACAAATACGGCGGCGGCGCCGAGTTGCTGGCCAAGCTCTATGCATCGATTGGCGTCACGACGGTCCAGTCCTTCCTGTACGGCCCGATGGCCACGCAGCCGCTGGGCTGGTTCAAGAAGCCCATCACCAAGGCAGAAGACTTCAAGGGCCTGAAGTTCCGCACCAACGGTCTGGCGATCGACCTGTTCACCGCGATGGGCGCTGCGGTCAACGCGCTGCCGGGCGGCGAGATCGTGCCGGCCATGGACCGCGGCCTGCTCGATGCGGCCGAGTTCAACAACGCCACCTCGGACCGCATCCTCGGCTTCCCCGACGTCTCCAAGGTGTGCATGCTGCAGAGCTACCACCAGAGCGCAGAGACCTTCGAGATCATGTTCAACAAGCCGAAATACGACGCGCTGCCGCCGAAGATGAAGGCGATCATCGCCAACGCGGTGGAGGCTTCGTCGGCCGACATGTCTTGGAAGGCGATCGATCGCTATTCCAAGGACTACATCGAGTTGCAGACCAAGGACAAGGTCAAGTTCTACAAGACGCCCGATTCGGTGCTGCAGTTGCAGCTCAAGCTGTGGAGCGAGATCCTGACCAAGAAGTCGGCCGAGAATCCGTTGTTCAAGGAAATCGTCGAGTCGCAGAAGGCCTTCGCCGAGCGCACTGTGAAGTGGGACCAGGACACTTACGTCAGCCGTCGCATGGCGGTGAACCACTTCTTCGGTGCCAAGCCTGCTGAGGCCAAGAAGGGCTGAAGCCCGCCACCGACCTCGCACAGCCATCCGGCAGCAACCGGGTGGCTTTTTTTTGAGCGGACCACACGATGCAAAAACTGTTCCTCACGATCGACAAGATCAGCACCTTCGTTGGCCAGGCGTTTTCGTGGCTGATCGTGTCACTCACCTTCATGATCAGCTGGGAAGTGTTCTCGCGCTACGTTCTCGACAAGCCGCACTCCTGGGCCTTCGACGTGATGATCATGATGTACGGCACGCTGTTCATGATGGCTGGCGCCTACACGCTGGCCAAGGCCGGCCATGTGCGCGGCGACGTGCTCTACGGCTTTTTCGAGCCACGCACCCAGGCGACCCTGGACCTGATCCTGTACATCCTGTTTTTCATCCCCGGCGTGTTCGCAATGACCTATGCCGGTTACTTCTTCGCCGCCGAGTCGTGGTCGATGAACGAGCATTCCAGCATCACCGCCGAAGGCCCGCCGATCTATCCCTTCAAGATCATGCTGCCGCTGGCCGGCGCTTTCCTGTTGCTGCAGGGCATCGTCGAGATCATCCGCTGCGTGATCTGCATCCAGCAGGGGGCCTGGCCGTCGCGCGCTGAAGATGTCGAGGAAGTCGATGTCGACAAGCTCAAGGAGATGGTTCACGTGAAGGACGAGGACATCGCCAAGCTCGACCAGTTCGTCGTGCGCCAAGGGAGCAAGACATGAAGATACGCAAGGAGCTCTGGTTCGGCTTTTCGCTGATGGCCGTGATTCTCGCCACGGTGCTGGTCTTCACGCCCTGGGCCAATTTCGCCGATGGCAACCTCAGCCATGACGACCTCGGGCACCTGGGCCTGCTGATGTTGGCATTGGTCGTGGTGGCGATCATGCTGGGCTTTCCGACCGCATTCACGCTGATGGGCATGGGCGTGTTCTTCGGCTGGATCGCTTACCGCAGCGTGAACCCGGCGCTCGCGACGCAGCAGATTCTCGACCTGATGGTGCAGCGGGCTTATTCGGTGATGTCCAACGACGTGCTGATCGCGATCCCGCTGTTCGTGTTCATGGGCTACCTGGTCGAGCGCGCCAACCTGATCGAACAGCTCTTCAAGAGCCTGCACCTGTCGCTGGCGCGCGTGCCCGGGGCGCTGGCGGTGGCGACCATCGTCACCTGCGCGATCTTCGCCACCGCCACCGGCATCGTCGGTGCAGTGGTCACGCTGATGGGGCTGCTGGCGCTGCCGGCGATGCTGCGCGCAGGCTATGACATCCGGCTCGCTGCCGGGGCGATCACCGCGGGGGGCTGCCTGGGCATCCTGATCCCACCGTCGGTACTGCTGATCGTCTACGGCGCGACCGCCGGCGTGTCGGTCGTCAAGCTCTATGCCGGCGCC
>RGQD01000462.1 GCA_010030205.1 Betaproteobacteria bacterium | reverse complement strand
GGCCAGACCTGGGACTACCTGGTCACCGACGGCAGCACGCTCCTCCACAAAGACGACTTGGTGCGCGCTGCGGACGGTCGAATTTACAAATACAAAGGCGTGAACGGCACCACGGTCAATCTGAGCGACACCGGCCTGAATTTCAGCGGCGCAGATTGGGAAGAGAAAGTCACCGACAACGTGACCCTCAAGTCGGGCTACACGGTGCGGGTCGACCCGCTGCACACTGCCGGGGGCCTGGTGGGTCGCATCTACCGGTTTCTCGCGGCCGAGCCGAGCTACAGCACGCTGGTCGGAACCAAACAGGTCAAGCACGACGACGTGGTGCTGGTCGAACTCAACCACGACAAGCCCGCCTGGATGGGGCGCGAGTTCAAGTACAAAGGCGGTGACGCGACGATCGACCTGTCGATCGAGAACTTTGAAGACCCCGACCGCTGGGAGGAGCTCTCGCACGAAGAGAACGGCGTGGCGGTGTGGCGAGAGGATTTCAGCGACACCAAGCGCTGGCAACTCGCTACCGACTATGCCGATCCGGCCACCGTGAAAAAACTAGCCGAGGTCTTGACTCAAAAAGCTCAGATGGTCCTGGCCCCGTCCGACACCATGCGACCGGATGCCAAGTACAACAGTGCGGATGGTTTGTACTGGGACTACACCACCGACAAAGGCGACACCAAACTCAAGACCGGGGACCGGGTAGGGGACGCCAACAGCGAGTTGCCAGCGGTCTACCGCTATCTCGGCGAGGCGGCGACGCTCGACCTGGGCACCGTCAACTTCACCGACACCACCCTCTGGGTCGCGGCTGATTCGTCCAAGATTCTGCGCAAGGGTGACACGGTGCAAGTGGCCGACGACCACCGTGGCGGCGGCGACGCGGGCCGGGTCTACAGCTACATCGGCAAGAACAAGGTCAGCCTTGATCTCTCGCACGTCAACTACCTCGACACAAGCAACTGGCAAGCCGTCGTGCCCGTGCTGGAAGTCTCGACCATTGAGGCGGGCAAGCGCTGGAAGTTACTCGACGCCGATGGCCACAGCTACACGCTGACGATGGATGCCAGCGGCAGCCTGGGCGCCTCGCGCAACAGCATCAATGCGGTGTCGGTGGCAGCTTCTGCGGCCATCGGTCTTTCGGCCAGCAGCGCTGCCGTTGCCATCAGCGGCGCGGGCGCTGTGGCCATCAATTCGGTGATGGGCCACACCGATGCGTTGATCGGTAATAGCGTCGTGACGAGCGCGGCCGCCGTCAAACTCGATGCGCATAGCCAGTCCAGCATCTCGGCCACCATCGCCTCCCTGTCGGTGGCGGTGGCCGCGGGCATGGGCCCTGGTGTCGGGGCGTCCATCGGTATCTCGATCGCACGCAACCTGATCGGCCAGGAAGGCTTCGGTGTGGTCGGCGACAACGCGATCGCCACCGTGCAGGCGTTGGTGATCAACAGCAGCCTGCGCGCTGCAGGCGATCTGTTGCTCACGGCTGCTGCCAAACAGACGATCGACGCATTGGTGTTGTCGGGATCGGTGGCCTTGGGTTTGGGCGCGGACTCTGGCATCGGTATTGCCGGATCGGGCGTTTGGGCCGAAAACCAGATCGGCAACCGGGTTCACGCAGGTGTCGATACCGGCTGGGGATACACCACAGGCCAACGACTGAGCGACCTCTCGGTGCGCAGCGTTGACATCGAGGCCAGCGACAACTCCCGCATCCGCTCCCTCCAAACCCCCGCCGGTCCTGCCCGCAATGTGATCGCCACCCAGGTGCTGGCCGAGATTGCCGGCGCGCGGCTCACGGCCGTCGGCGACCTGAAGGTGATCGCCAAATCAGCAGCCAGCATCGAGGTGACAGCCATGGCGGCGGCGCTGGCCGCTGCCATCGGCGGCACCGCTGGCGTTGGCGTCAGCGGCGCGGGTGCGTCGGCGATGAACATCATCCTGGGCGACACGCTGGCCAGCGTCGACGACAGCGCGATCAGCGCAGCCGGCGCGATGGATGTCAAGTCCAGCGCGACCAGCCGCATCGAGGCGACCATCGTGTCGGCATCGATCGGCGTTGGCGGCGGCAACGTCGGCGTTGGTGCGTCGATCGGCATCGCGCTGGCGCGCAACTACATAGGCTACGACCCGTCCCATTACAGCGGTGCGGCTCGCTACACCTCGGGCGTTGACGCGCCGGCCAAGATCGTCAAGGGTGACGTGATCCGACTTGGCCCACGCTCGGGTGCGCGCGCCAACGAGGTCTATGAGTACATCGGCGACGCCGACCTGCTGCGCGCCGACAAGGACAAGAGCGGCAACCAGAAAGACTTGATCCTGACCCAGGACTACGCCGACACCAAGCTGTGGAAGCAGCTCACGGCGACGTCGGCCAACCAGATCGAGGCCAGCGTCACCCAGTCCTCTATCGTCGCGCTGGACGACGCCAACAAAACGTTGAACCTGAGTGTTATCGCCGACAACCTGCAGACCATTGACTCGGCGGTGTTCGCCGGGTCGGTGGCCATTGGCGGTGGTCTTGTGGGGGTGGCGATCAGCGGCGCTGGCGCCAGCGCTGTCAACCGCATTGGCTCACAGACCCTGGCCTATGTCGGCCGCACGACCACGGTCGACAGCAACCACGATGGGGTGCCTGAGATCAACGGCATCGAGGTCGACGGCTTCATCCATGTCCTAGCCACCGACAACGCCAAGATTGATTCCAGCGTGATGGCGGTCTCGGTGGCCGCGGCATTCGGGGAATTCGGTGCGTCGGTGGCGATTGGCGTGTCACTGGCCGACAACCTGATCGCCAGCAGCACCCAGGCACTGGTCGACAATGCTGCGCTCGATACGGTGGGCGATATCAGC
>RGQD01000461.1 GCA_010030205.1 Betaproteobacteria bacterium | reverse complement strand
CCGTCCAGCGCCGCCAGTCCGCCGAACCGTTTGCTGAGATCACGGACTTCGAGCAGCGGCTGGCCCGTGTCAGCCAGCGGCGCCGGGTGGGCGTCGATTCGCGGGCTTGCCGGCGCGGTATTCATGGCCACGGCCTTCAGCGCCTGCGCCGGGATGAAGCGCGCCGGTTCAGCGATTGCGCCCGCCATGCCGCGACGAAACAGCAGGAACATCACCATCAGGATCAGGCCATAGACCATGAACTGATAAGCCGCGAAGGCCTGCAATTTTTCGGGCAGGTAGGTGAACAAAATCGCGCCGAGGATCGGCCCGACGATGGTGCCCATGCCGCCGACGATCGCCATCACCAGCACCTCCACCGATCGCATGATGGTGAAGCTGTCGGGCCCGAGGTAGCCGACCAGATGGGCATAGAAAGCGCCGGCCAGCCCGGCGATCGCGGTGCTGATCGCATAGGCTCGCCGCTTGGCCTGGCCGGGCGAAATCCCGATGCTCCCGGCTGCGATTTCACTGGCCTGGATCGCAAAAAATGCCCGACCGTGATGCGACTGCACGAAATTGCGCATCAGCCAGAGCACGAGCGCAGTGACCAGCAGCAGCAGGTGGAAATAGTCGACGGCATTGATTTTCCAGCCCAGCACCACCAGGTTGCGCAGCGTGGGCGAGGCCACGCCGCTCAAGCCCATCACGCCGCCCGTCACATCGGCCCATTCTTTGAGCACCTCGTAGCACAGCAGCCCGAACCCCGTTGTCATCATCGCGAGGTAAAACTCTTTGACCCGACCTGCCGGGATGGCGAGCAGCCAGCCCGCCAGCGCGGTGATCGCGGTGGCGAGCAACACGCCTGCTGGCATCGGCAAGCCGGCGCTCTTGGTCAGCAGCGCCGAAGCGTAAGCACCGATCGCGAAGAAGCCAGCGTGGCCCAGCGATATCTGGCCGGCCACGCCGGTCAGCAGGTTGATGCTCTGTGCCAGCAGCACGTTGAGCATCACAAAAGACAGCAACTGCACGGTGCCTCGATCGGTGAACCCAGGCCAGAACCACAGCACCAGCAGCACCGCCAGCGCCAGCGCCGGATGGCCCAGCAAGCGTGAAACGACTTGTCGCAGGGCGTTCATACCTTCACGATCTCCTTTTCGCCGAGCAGACCTTCGGGTCGGACCGCCAGCGCAATCATCAGCAGCGCAAAGGCGATGCCTTGTTCGGCAGCCGTCGAGATATAGCCGCCGACGAGTTTTTCCGCGACGCCCAGGAAGACCCCGCCCAGCAGCGCACCCCAGGTGTTGCCGATGCCGCCCAGAACCGCAGCCACGAAGCCGAAGATCAGCAGGTTGAAGCCAAACGCGGAGTCGACCGTGCCGGTGATCTGCGCCACGAGCATGCCGGCGATGCCTGCGAGCACGCCGCTGCCGATGAACGACAGGGTCACGACCTTGCGCACCGGGATGCCCATCACCGAGGCCAGATCGGGGTCCATCGCCACGGCCTGCAACGCGCGGCCCCAGGCCGTGCGTTTGAGAAACAATTCAAACGCGATCACCAGGGCCAGCGCAATCGCGAAGATCACCAGGTACTGGGCTGACAGCCTCACCCCGGCGACCGAAATGTGGTCGCGCGGCGAGAACAGAAAGGACGGAAAGGCGAGTGCCTGCGAGCCGAAGTATTTTGCGACAAAGCCTTGCAGGAAGATGCCCACGCCAAGCGTCGTGACCACCCAACCCATGCTGCCGCCGATCCGGGCGATTGGCCGGATCGCGATCGCTTCGGTCAGTCCGGCCACCAGTCCGGCCAGCACCACCCCCGCGAGCAAGCCGGCGTACAGGCCCATGCCCAGACCGGCAAACAGCACGGCTGCCACCGCGCCGAGCATCATCAGCGAGCCCTGCCCGAAGTTCAGCGTCCGGGTGGTGAGAAAAGTGAGGTTCAGGCCTAACGCGATCAGCGCATAGACCGAACCCACGCTGATGCCGCCCAGAATCAAACCGGCCGCAAAGCCCATGGCTATCGTCTCCGTGAATCCGCTTGGCCTGGCCGGCAGCCGCCCGCCAGGCTGAGAAAGCTGCGATGCCTACTTGGCAATCTGCAGCGCGACCTGGTTCTTGTCGTTCTTCACATACTCGAACATCGCGAGGTTGCGCGGTTCGACCAACAAGCGCTTGCTCGCCGAGAAGCTCGCGGTGCCGTTCGACACGGCCAGGCCATTGATCTTGTTCAAGGCCTCGACGACCTTGGCGCGATCGGTGCCGCCAGCCAGCCGGACTGCCTCCATCAGCATGTGGAGGTGCCCAGCATGGTGGCGCGCGTACCCGCTGCCAGTTCGCCCGCGCCTTCCTTGTACGGCAGCGAGATGCCGCCGCCGCTGGTGACCAGCGGTGCGTCGAAACCCAGGCGCAGCATGTTGCGCCGGATCACCGCCATGTCGGCACCGAGTCCGATCACCACCAGCACTTCGGCCCCAGCGCGCTGCACCCGGCTGATCTGCGCAGTCATGTCCTGGGCGCGTTGGTTGTACGACTCAATCGCGACGGGTTTCGACTTCGTCAAACCCTCTAACTCGACACCCAGCAACTGCGCGCCCGACACGCCGTAGCCGGTGCTCTCGTGCATCACGCCGACCTTCTTGTAGCGCTGACCGACATAAGTGCCGAGCGCCTTGGCCTCGACGTCATTTTGAATCGCGGTCGAGATCACGTTCTTGCGCGCCGGCTTGTCGACGCCGTCGGGGTAGACGATCGAGGGCGTCTGGGCCTGCGGGTTGCAGTAGGCGCGGCCGTCCACGCTCACCATGTCGATCACGGCAAGAGTAGGCCCGCTGCCACC
Organism: Betaproteobacteria bacterium; assembly: GCA_010030205.1. Lineage (GTDB taxonomy): Bacteria > Pseudomonadota > Gammaproteobacteria > Burkholderiales > Burkholderiaceae_C > Pseudaquabacterium. The sequence continues at coordinate 55 of RGQD01000461.1, read as the reverse complement.
TGGCCCAACGATCACATCGACCTCAGGCGCGTCGAGGATGCGGCGGATGTTTTGC
>RGQD01000047.1 GCA_010030205.1 Betaproteobacteria bacterium | reverse complement strand
GTTGAGCAAGGTGGTCTTGCCGCTGCCCGAAGGGCCGAGCAAGACCGTGAACAGCGCGGGCCGGACCAGCAAGTCGATGCCATGGAGCACGGGCACCCGCACGGCGTCCATCTGGTAAGCCTTTTCGATGCCCTTCAGGGTGGCCAGGGGCTCAGCCATCAGGGGACTCGTGAGGCAAAGGCAAGCCATCGGGTCGAAGGCCCGCCGGGCGGCCCGCTGACGCAGCGCTGGCACGCCAATATCGCTCCACGGCCACGACGTCCTGGGCCAATGTGGCGGCGTAACGCTTCATCTGCTGCCGGCAATCCTGGGCGTCGAGGAAGAATTCCCGGAATTGGCTGCGGTACAGCATCATGGCTTGCAGCTTGCGTCTCAGGCGACCCTCAGACAAGCCGGCACTGCCAGGCCGAGGTGTCCATGCCAACGCAGGCAAGGTCCATCGCCTGGCTTGGCGTTGATGGAATGCCATCAGCCTGAACAGGTAGGCCGACACCACAGGCCGCGCGGCCAAGCGCATGATCTTCGGCTCCAGCCGTCGCATCATCGCGGTGTCGGCATAAGCCTGCGCCGCCTCTCGCCAAGCGCGCCAGAGTCGGACCTGCGGCTCACCGGTCGCAGCGCTTGGTCCGAGTTCGGCCAAGCGCAACGGCGCCGCATGGGGAATCAGGCCGTAAGGCAGGTCTTCGTAGAACATCAGCTCATCGCGCAGACCGATCCAGGGTTCAAACACCCGGTACGCCAACACATGGTCGACATGCCAGCCGATGGCCAGCGGCACGTAAAGGCATTGGTAGCGCAAGCCGGCGAGCAGGCTGAACAAGGTCTCACGAAGCGCTGACAACCAGGCCAGGTCTTCCACCTGGGGCGGCTTGAACAGATTGCCCAGCGCGCGATAGGCCGGCAGCCGGCACGACGCGTCGAGTTCGCCAAGGCTGCGGGTCTCAAAACCCAGAAAACGGGCCGCAGCAAGCTCTTCGCCATGGCGCTCTGGGCCGAGCACGACACCGCGGCGCTGGACTTCGCCGACAAATCGCGTGAACAGGTTGATCACCAGCACCGGGCCTTCGGCCATGAGGCGGTCAATCTCAGCGCCGCAGGAAAACACCGCGTCGTCCAGATGGGGTGAGATGAACACAGCCCGGTAGACCTCAGCCACGGCCGATCACCTCGCGATAAGCCTGCTCGAGTTCGTCGACCACCCGCTCGGGCCGGTAGGCTTGGGCGCGTCGATGACCTTCATGACCCAATTTCTGCCGTAGCGCAGGGTCTGCGCCCAGCATGTGCAGCCGGTCCGCCAGATCGGCAGGATCCTGCGGATCGACGATGTAGCCGTTTTCACCCGGTGTCACCATCTCCTCGGCGGCAACGATCGCGCTGGTCACCAGCACCGGCTTGGCAAACCACATCGCCTCCATCACCACGAGTGGCTGGGCCTCGATGACCGAAGGCAACACGAAGACATCGCAGGCAGCGTAATGACGCGCCAATTCGCCAGGATCGAGAAAGCCCAGGAAATCAACCGATTCTCTGATCTGCAGGGCTAGGCACAGCCGCTCGAGCGCGGGCCGCTCCGGGCCCTGACCCGCCAACCACAGCTTGGCTTGGGGCCGCAGCCGAAGCAGGCGGGCGAAAGCCCGCAGCAGCAAGCTCAGGTTCTTCTCAGGCGCCAGCCGGCCGGCATACATCACGACCAAGCCGGTCTTGCGCGCAGCCGGCACGACATCAGCGTGGTTGGCGAAAACCAGCGGGTTGGAGATATAGCGCAAGGGCACACGCAGGCCTTGGCCGGGCAGCAACCGTACCAGGGCCTGCGACGGCGCGATCACCAACTGACATCGGTTGTTGTAGCCCAGCGCCAGGCGCCGGATCAGCGGGCGCAACGGCCTCATGGCCCAAGCCTGCGTCAAGACCTCGGCGCTGAAGTGATAGGTCGAGAGCTGCGGCAGCGCCATTTCTTGGGCCGCCGCGCAGGCCTGCGCCATCATCCAGCCCAGGTAATGGTGATGCACCACCTGTGCCGCTTCCTGCTGCAAGATTTTCCGGATGGCTTGCCGCGACGGCAAAGCCTGTGCGAAACCGTAAACGCCGAGGCTGAAAAAACGGTGCAGGCGCACCCCTTGCCACAACTCCAGTGCCGGCTCATTCGCCCGCCGGGTGGTGAGCACGGCAACCCGGTGACCGCGCCTGACCAGTTCCCGGCTAACCTGTTGAACATGAGCGCCCACGCCGGTCAGCGCTGGGCGCACATCGTCCGAGATCATGCAGATGCTCAAACCCGTCGTCACCTGAATCAGCCCCTTTCAACCCCGAAGTCGCCGCCGGCCCGGGCGGAACATCCGCGCAGACCAGATCAGCAAATCCAGTGTCGAGGACTTCAGGCGGGGCCGGCCCCATGAAAAAAGCGCCTTTCGGCGCCTTTTTTTAAGCTGAGGTCTTGCGACCTATGGTCGGATCAGGCCTTGCGACGGCGTATCGCGCCCAGGCCGAGCAGGCCCAAGCCGGCCAGCGCCAGTGAACCCGGCTCAGGCACCGTGATGACGTTCTTCAAAGTGATATCGACGTCCAGCGCGCCTGTCGATCCAGTGTTGAGGTCAGCCTCCAGCGCCCCCACTTTTTTGAAGTCAGCAGTGCCGACCCAACCAGCATCGGAGAAGGCGATCGTGAACACCTGGAAAAGACCACCGGTTCCGATGGCGTCAAAAGCGAATGTCGATTCAGCGCCACTGATGTCCCAGACATGCAGCTGCACGGTGTAGGGGTTGAGCGTCGGCTGTTCAAACTTTGCGGTGAACTGAAATGCGCTCGACACGGCACTGAAGTTCTGGCCTGACGCGCCCAAGCCTACAGTGTCTATGGTTCCTTGCGCCGTAGCGTTGCCGTCCCAGATGATCCGCGCGGTGCCGGCTTGGTCGCTATCTTGGCTGAACCTGAAAGTCTTGTCGGTGGTGTTGACGCTGGCCCTGACACCATCCGTGCCGTTGGTCGTAGAGCTGACCAACTTTTCGATATAGACGTCCCGCGAGCCACCGATCATGGTCCCAAGGCTGGTGTTCCACACACCCCCGCCAAGTGTCGTGAGGTCCATGATGCCGAACCCACCGCTCGAAAAATCATCGATCACGAGACCCGCATGGGCCTGCGCAGCAATCATCGCTGTTGCAGCGACGGCAATCTTCAAAAACTTCTTCATCAATTTCCCCAGTGAGTGAGATGTTGCCACTTGATACCCGAGGCGAAAGGCCTCGCGCAAGAGTTCAAATGCAGGTTTCATGCCACTGAGAAAAATTACCTTTGAATCAACACCTTAACGAATTCCGACAAGCGCGCTCGAACTCAGGCGTAAAGATTTCCGACGCCACAGGTGACCCAACATCACGGCATCGCGCTCTGGCGCAAACGCGACACCTCGGTCTGACCGTCGTAACGGGCGCCGAGTGCGGTCAGCATGTCGAGCTCAGCCAAGGCCTTGTCCTTTTGCTGATTGCGCAGGTAGAAGCGGGCCAAGCGGAGATGGTGCCCGGCTTGCTCGGGTTGCAGCAGCAACAGTCGCTGGCTCACCTCGATCGCGCGCACGACCTGCCCTTCAGCAGCGAGCGCCTCGGCCAAGGTGTCGAGCAGCGGCGCCTGATCGGGCGCCAATGCGAGCGCTCTTTCAGCCAATGCCACGGCCCCGGGCGCGCCACGCCGGGCCATCAACCAAGCCAGGTTGTTGAGCGCGTTCACCCGGCGCGGGTCGATCACCAGCACCTCGCGAAATCGCCGCTCGGCCAAAGCCTCGTCCTTGCGAAGCAGCGCCTCATCGCCGAGATACGACAAAAAGAGCGTGTCTTTTGGGTGGCGCTTGATCCAATCCGCCGCAAATCGATCGGCCTCAGGCACCTGGTCCGACAGCCTCAAGGTCTGGTAGACCATGGGCGCCGCATTGCGTGAGGAATCCGCCTTGTCCAGCCCCAATCGGTAAGCAGCCAGCGCAGGTCCAAAACTGCGGTTTGCCGAGTACACATCGCCTTCCAGCAAGAAGCCGCTCGCCGAACCGGGCTGACGCCGCTGCAACTCATGGGCGGCATCGAGCGCAAATTTCATGTCTTTGGTCTTGACGCTGGCCGCCACCAGACGGCTGTGGACATCGGGCGATCCGGGTGCCAGGTCAAACGCCCGCTTCAGGCTGTAAACCAGCGCTGAGTTGTCCTGGCTTGCGGCCTGGAGGTCAGCCAGCCGCAGGTAAGGCAGCGCCGAACCTGGCCGCAGGTTTGCCAATTTCTTGAACGTGCTGGTGGCCTGCTGCGAGTCGCCGACATTGGCCTGCGCGCGACCCAGGACCTCGAGCACGTCAACATTGTCGGGCAACGCTGCGGCCGCAGCTTGCGCCGCCGCCAGCGCAGCCTTGAGATCGTTGGCCTGCGACAAATGCGCCACCAGCGCCAAGCGCGAGGCAGGGGCTGTCCCGTCGGCCAGCACAGCGGCTGCGAGCGCGCTGCGGATTTCTTCCGGCTTCGCTCTTTGCTGCTTGAGGACCTCGACCAGCGCCATGCGAGCCGCCGTGTTCTTGGGATTGAGCGCGATGGCGTCTTCGAGCCTATGCCGGGCCGCATCGGGTTTAAGTTCGGCCAGGTCCATGTCGGCCAGAGCGGCGATCGCCGAAAAATATCCTGGCTCGAGTTTGACCGCTTGCTCGAAGCTGGCCCGCGCCGCCGTCAGGTCACGCTGTTGGCGCTGCACCAAGCCTCGCAAATAGCCTGCCAGAGGTTTATCGGGCTGCTTGGTCTGCAGACGGTCGACGGCCTTCAATGCGGCCGGCCATTCGCGGCGGCGCATGCGCGCGCTGATCAAGGCCAGGTCGGCGCTCGCCCCCGAATCGCGCGACGCAATGGATTCCAGGGCTTCGAACGCGCTGCCGTCGCGGCCTTTGGCCAGATCGGTCAGCGCCAAAGCAGTGCGCAGCGTCGGGTCGCCCGGCTTGAGCTTGGCCGCCTGGTTGAACAAGGCTTCAGCGCGTACCAGGTTGCCAGACAGCATCTGCGCCTGGGCGGCCAACGCGACACTTTCAGCCGCGGGATTGGCGCTCTCAGCCAGATTGCCCAGCGCAGTCAAGGCCTTGGCCGGTTGCCCCATGCGCAGATAGGTTTGCGCCAAGTACTGCCTTGCCAGCACCAGATTGGCATCGAGCTGTAGCGCTTTGACCAGCAAGGTTTCGGCCTGCAGCAAGGCATTGCGCTGGAATTGCACGGCACCGGCGAACAAGCGGAGCTTGGCCATGTCCGGATAGCCTCGCAGCAGCAGTTCGAGCGTCTCGAGCGCGCGGCCATAGTCCTTGTCGTTGTAGGCGATCTGGGCCTCGACATACAGCACTTGGGGATGCTTGGGCATCACCTGCTTCAAATCCTGCAATTGCCGCTTGGCCTGATCGAGATGGCCGTTGGCCATCTCGATGCCGATGATCCTGACGTGCGAAGCAAGCGACTGTGGATCGACTGCCAAGGCTTTGCGAAGTGCTGCCACTGCACCGACAGAGTCGTTCTTGAAGCGCAGCAAGATGTCGGCTCTGAGCAGCATGGCATCGACTTGGAACTGAGCGTTGGCATCGAGCTCGTCGATGAGTTTGAGTGCGCCGTCGGCATCGCCCCGGCTAGCCAACAGCCTGGCCTTGGCCAGCAGCACCGAAGGCAACTTGGGCGAGGCGGCCACCGCGTCGTCAACAGCCTGCGCCATCGCCTGATCACGTCCAAGATGGGCGTAGGCGGCGGCGAGCGCGGACTTGAGCTCGGCGTTCGCATCAGCGCTGTCCAGACGCAGGTTCGCGAACTCGTCGACCACTGCCTGATGTTTGTTTTGAGCAAGCATCGCGCGCGCCAACTCTGGCACGACCGCCGATGCCGGATGGCCAAGCTCGCGGGCTTTCTTCAACTCGATCGTCGCCGCCGCTGCGTCGCCGCCTCTGAGCAAGGTCTGGCCCAGCAGAAATCGCATTTCGGAGTTGCCAGGGTTGTCGGCCAGCCCAGACTTGAGTTGCAGCAAAGCCGACTGGCGGTCGCCTTTGGCGATGTATTGCTTGGCGCTGGCGGCCAGCTCGGCCGGTTTGGGACTGCAAGCCGCCAGCCACAAGCAGGCCGAAATCGCCAGCACGGTCCATCGTTGAGACATCGGGCTCATCCTTGTTGAGATCCTCGAAAAACAGGGCTATCCATGCCTGAGGTCGCCAACAGCAAAAGCCGCTCGGCAGGCCATGCGTCAAGCATCGAGATGCGGCCGGATGGCCAGCCTCTTCATCAAGTCATAGAGCGTCGGCCGGCTGACGCCCAGCAACTCGGATGCCTTGACCAGATTGCCGTTGCTGCGGCCGAGCGCAGCGACCACCGCCCCCCGGTCTGCTCGGTCACGCACCTGTCGCAGGTCTATGGTTTGCGCATCCAAGGCGTCGCCGCCGGTAGCCGGCAGGCCCAGGTCAGCGCAGCCAACGCGTCCGCCCTCGGCCATGATCGAGGCGCGCTTGACCTTGTTGAGCAACTCCCTGACGTTGCCTGGCCAGCGGTGACGCGCGATGGCGAGCAGCGCTTCCTCGCCGAAGGCCATCGCCGAGCGGCGCGACTCCTGGGCAAAGCGACGCAAAAAGGCCTGCGCGAGCAACACAGCGTCGCCCTGACGGTCCCTGAGCGCCGGGATCTCGACCACGATCTCGGCCAGTCGGTAATACAGGTCCTCACGGAACCGCCCGGCTTCGATTTGCGCCAACAAGTTCTGGTGCGTCGCGCAGACCACCCGCACATCGACCGCGATTTCCTGCCGGCCGCCGATGCGCTCGATCTTGCGCTCTTGCAGGAAGCGCAGCAGCTTGGCTTGCAAGGGCTGCGGCAGGTCGCCGATCTCGTCGAGCATCAGCGTGCCGCCGTGGGCGGTCTCGATCTTGCCGATCGTGGTCTTGCTCGCGCCGGTGAATGAGCCTTTTTCATGGCCAAAGAGCTCACTCTCGAGCAAGGCTTCGGGAATTGCGGCGCAGTTGATCGCGATGAATCTGCCGCTGCGTTTGGACGCTTGGTGCAGGCCTTGCGCAAACACCTCTTTGCCGGTGCCGCTCTCGCCCAACAACATCACGGTGGCGTCGCTGCTGGCCACGCGCTCGATCATCCGGCACAAGCGCAGCATCTCGGGGTCGCGGGTCAGCAGGCCGGTCAACGCGTCGGGTTGGTGCAAGGTCTGCAGACGCCGGTTCTCGGTCTGCAACTCGAACAGCCTGAAAGCCCGGTCTATCGTCAGCCCGAGCAACTCGGGCTCGAAGGGCTTGGCGAAGAAATCGTAAGCGCCGAGCGCGACAGCTCGCAGCGCGTTGGCCTGGTCGTTCTGCCCGGTCAGCACGATCACCTTGGTGTCGGGGTCGATCTGCAGCAACTGCTCGAGCAGCCTGAAGCCCTCGCTGACCGAATCGGGGTCGGGCGGCAGGCCCAGGTCCATCGTCACCACCGAGGGTTGGTGGCGGCGCGCCTGCACCAACGCCGACTCCCGGTCGCAGGCCGTGACGGTCTCGAAACGGTCTAGCGACCACTTGATCTGTTTTTGCAGCGCGAGGTCGTCCTCGACGATCAGCAGCGGCGCCTGCGCAACACTCATGTTGCGGCTCTCAGGTCGGAGCCGGTGCGCAGATCGAACAATGGCAGCAACAGCGTCACCACCGAGCCCTGGCCCAGTTCACTTTTCACCTCAATGCTCCCGCCGAGTTCTTTGATGTATTGAAAGCTCTCGTAAGAGCCAATGCCCATGCCGCTGCGCTTGGTGGAGTTGAAAGGACGGAACAAGCGCTGCTGAATGAACTCAGGGCTCATGCCTGCACCGCTGTCACCGACCACCACCATCGCACGGCCGACCGATTGAGCCAGCCGTACCGACACGGTACCCGAGGCAGGCGTGGCGTCGAGTGCATTCTGCACAACATGGCCGATCACACGCTCTAGCCTTTGGGCATGGCCGCGGGTGGCCACGCGCTCCGTGATGTCGAGCTCAAATTGCCGGCCATGCAGCCGTGTGGTTTGGTGGATTCGCTGCAGGATAGGCGCGAGTTCCACGCCTGCTGCAGCGCCCGCAGGCCGCGCGCCTTCGCGCAACTGCAGCATCATCTGGCGCAGCTTGTCGAGCGAGCTCTCGACCGTCTCGAGCATGTCTTGCTGGAACTGCGCGTTGCCGCGGTGACGCTCGGCGTTCTTGAGCATCAGCGAGAGCTGGGTGATGATGTTCTTGAGGTCATGCACCACAAATGCCGACATGCGGTTGAAAGCGTCGAACTTGCGCGCCTCGAGCAGGGCTTCGGTGGCGTGCATCTGGGCCAGAAAACCGGCGGCCTGGCGTGCGGCAGTCTTGAGCAGGTCGCGCACTTCCCAGTTCAAACTGAGCTCAGCGCGCGGCCTGGCCAACAAGACGAAGCCGATCATCCCGTCGGCCACCAGCAGCGGCACCACCAACCAGGCCGAGGGCAAGCCCGTCAGCCACGCCGGCCGGGCCAACGCGGCGTCGACCGACTGGGGTCGGGTCGAGTCGAGTTCTATGATCCATTCGTCGTCGCGCATCTGGCGACAGAATGTTGAATCGGTCGGTTCGCCAATGGCGATCTGAGGCATGTTCCATCGCGCTGACTGAACATAACTTTTATCTGAAATGTCCTTTAGCCACAGCGCACCGGCCGGGCATTCCACCAGGTCAGCCAGTGCGCGAACCACCAGGCCACCCACCTCCTGCGGCGCACAGCGGGTTGACAACACTTCGGTGAAGCGCAACCACTCAAGCCTGTAGTCGTAGCGGTAGCGAAAGAAGTGTTTGCCCAGAAACACCCTCAAGCCCGCGCGCAAAGCGCCTGACAGCATCAGCGCCGTCAGCAGCAATCCGGCGATGAACAGCAAGGCCACCTGCAAAGCGCCGCCCCAGCTGCCACCGAAAAATCGGATGTAGTAACCCGCAGTCGAGACAAACAACAGGTAAGCACCGATCAGCAGCAAAGACGCAGAGTAGAAGACCGCCGTGCGCGACACCTGGATCCGCGCCAGCCAGCTGACATCGCGGCTAGCCGCCAGCAGCAGCAAAGGCAGCACCGCCGCATGCACCAGACCGCGCGCGCCCAAGGCGTTGGCGTCGAAGCCACCGAACATCAAGGCCTGCGAAAACAAGTACAGGTCAAAGCCGAACAGACAGGCCAGCCCCAGGCACAAGGGCTTGGCGCTCCAACGCGAAAACTCGAGTTGGTTGCGAAAGACTTGCTCGACCAACAGCAAGCCCAGCACCGCCCAGGCCAGCTGGCTGGCCAACAGAAAGTCCTGCAGCGCACTGGCCAGTTCAGGCCAAATGCCCAAGCCGAGGTTGGCGCCCAGGCTGGTCAGCATCAGGCCAGTGCACAGCGCTACCAGCCCCCGTCCCGGTGCCAGCCAGCCCGCCTGCGGTCGCAGCAGCGCCAGCATGAAAACCGCCCAGGCGATGTAGCGCAGCTGGTCGAACAGCAGCGCAAGATGCCAGGCCAGGCGCTTGGCCGATCCCAAGTCTAGCCCCGCAGCCGCGCCCCAGCCCAGCGTCGCGAGCAAGGCCAGCAGGTACAGCATCGCGCGCGGCTCAGCCGGCCGCCTCAGCAAACCGGTTTGGAGCAAATGCGCTGCATGGCCGCCATAGGCCAAAACCACCAGCGTGAAGCCGGCCAGCGGCAGGCTCAATGCATTCGCTGCGGCGCTCAGCGCGCGCCCTTGCCAGTCAAGACCACGCCGACAGTCTGGAACAAGATCAGCACGTCGAGCAGCAGGCTGTGGTTCTTCACGTAGTACAGGTCGTACTGCAACTTTTCCTGCGAGTCCTCGACCGTCGATCCGTACTGGTAACGAACCTGGGCCCAGCCGGTGACGCCGGGTTTGATGCTGTGTCGCACAGCGTAATAGGGAATTTCAGCGACCAGTTGTTCAACGAAGAACGGCCTTTCAGGCCGCGGGCCGACCAGGCTCATGCTGCCGGCCAGCACGTTGAAGAGCTGGGGCAACTCGTCGATGCGAAGGCGTCGGATCAGCTGACCGACCCGCGTGACGCGGTCGTCCTGGGCCGCAGCCCAGCGCGGCTTGCCGTCTTGCTCGGCGTCGGTTCGCATGCTGCGAAACTTGGTGACCTGGAAGACCTTGTTGTGGGCGCCCACCCGCTGCTGACGGTAGAGCACCGGGCCTTTGCTGTCGAGCTTGATCGCGATCGCCGCCACCAGCATCAACGGCGAAGCCAACACGATCAGCAAAGACGAGCACAGCAGGTCGAACAGTCGCTTGACGATGCTGCGCAACCAGCCCTGGCTGAAACCGTCGCCAAAGATCAACCAACCGGCGTTGACGAAGTCAATCCGGATCTGGCCCAGCGTGCGTTCGAAGTAAGTGCTGATGTCGATTACACGGATGCCTGCGAGCTTGCAGTCGAGCAACTCGCGCAAAGGCATGCTGCCGCCGCGGCGCTCGGTCAGCGCGACGACGATCTCGTCCGCACCCAGCCCTCTCGCGGTCCGGGTCAGTGACAAACCGGTGGACAGGCGCTCGGCCTGCGGTACCTCAGCCTGGCCTTCGTTCGGGCTGGGAAAGTAGCCGACGATATTGCTCGAGGGGTCGACCGCCCGCAAGCTGCTGCCCACCAACTGCGCCGCCGACCCGGCGCCAAACACCAGCACCCGCCTGCCGACCCGCGACCGGGTGGCCCAGTAGCCGAGCGCGACCCGCCGCAGGATCAACGCGATGATGACCACCGTGGCCGACAGGCGGACAGCTTCGAGGTTGCCATAGCCGGCCGGCAACAAACCCAGGATCTGATGCGCGAGCATGGTGCTCAGCGCGACGGCCAGCACGGCGTGCCATGCCGACGCCACCACCGACCAGTCCATCGATCGACGGTAAAGGCCTGATGCGCTGTTGATCACCAACAAGCCGACCACCAGACTCATTACCGGCCCGCTGGCCAGCGGCAGCGCTTGCCACAAGCTGTCTGCCTGGACCAGCACGATGGCCATCAGGGCCAGCAACGACAGCCCGAAGTCTGACCCGATCCGGCCCAGCGTCCAGGCGTGAAAATAGTGGTCGAACAGCTTGATCATCGCGAATCCCGTGGGGCCGGCTACCGCTGCGACCGATGTCACGCAGGCCGGCGTTTTCAGGCAGCCTGCGGCGTCAGGCTTGGCCAGCGCTCGGGCTCGGGCAACACCAGGTCAGCGCGGGTACGGCCGTTCTGCAGCGCCTGGACGCAGCGCCGCCAGGCAGGGTCGGGATCGGGCACCTCGAAGCCGTAACAGACCGCGCCCGAGACTTCCTGGCGTCGCACCGCCCTGGCCTGCACGCAGGCGGATTCATTCACGCCCAGGTCGATCTCGACACGGCCCCAGGTGCCTTCGGGCAGCAGCATCGCGCATTCGGCCTGAAACCCGTGCAGCGACATCTCGATCACCTGCAAGGGATAGCGCAGCACACTGCCATAGGACGACACGACCAACCGCGCCGGGCAACGGATCGAGAAACGCTGATGCCGGCGCAGCGCCAGCCCGATGCGAGCACCTGGCGCGGGCAAGGGCAGGACGGCGTCATAGGCCTGGTGGTCATAGATCGATCGCAACAGCAAGCGCTTGCGGTCGTCGAGCGTGGCAAAGACATCGCTGCGCTGGTTGAAAAAGTAGTCGATCATTTCCGGCGTTAGCACTGGATCGTTGGTGGTGAAAAAACGCCGCTGTGGGGTCTGGATATTGGGCAGGCGGTGCTGCTTGAAATAGCGCCACAGGTTCTTGCGCTCGCGTTTGTGGCCGTAGACCCGCTTGAACACCGCGGCGGCCTCGACCAGGTCCAAGCTGGCACCGACCGCCGGCGCGCCATTCGCAAAATCATAATTGTCAATCGAAGCGTCCTGCAAACGGTCGAAGAACAACAGCGACTCGTACAACTCGATCTTGTTCGGGTCACGCTGTGCGCCAAATGGGGCGGCCAGGTGGTGGGCACGATCTCGATGATCCGCGAGGGTGTGTTTGGTTTCCCGATGCAGTCGGCCTTCAACCTGGCCGCCCCATTTGGCGCACAGCGTGGTCGTCGTCGGGAGTGCGTGGTACATCGTCACACGCAGGCCCGAGGGCTGCGGCGCCATGAAGCCAGCGCTGACGTAGGCGTCGTGCAGTAGCCGGAAACAGGCCTCTAGCTCGTCCTGGGTGTCGGCGACCTTGAGCGTCAAGCGAGGGTCGGGTTGCGGGTCGCAATCGACCATTGCTCGGTAAGCGGCAAAACGAAGCGCGCGGGGCAACAGCGCCAAGGCCGCACGGACGGCCTGGTGGCCGAGCTTGCGGGCCACAGAGCCCAGGGATTTTTTCATTGGCAGCAACAGGTCGGATCTTGGGGCTGGGCGCCCAGAAAAACTTTACGCCCTGCGACCAAGATCGGCATGTCGCCGACTAAATGAAGTGCTTTTTTTCAGGCCGACGCCGGACCAGAACTCTGTCGCCACCCGACCCCCTGCGCCACGCGGCCAGAGGGTCAGGACCGATCAAGCGCTCAGCCCGCCCAAGCCAGTGACGGCCGCGCGATCGGCCGCAGGCTTTCATAAGCGCGGCAGGCCTGCAGCACCAACGCATCGCCGAACATCGGACCGACCAACTGCAGGCCGATCGGCAAGCCGTCGCGGGTCAGGCCGCAGGGGATGGTCGCTGCGGGCTGCTGGCTGAGGTCTGGCGCAGATGCGCGCCGAGCGCGCCGCGGCGCAGGTTGAGCTGCTGGATCTGCACGGCGCTGAACTGCTTGCCGAGCTCGGCCTCGGCGATGAAGTCAGGGTCGCACAGCGCCTGCTGCGCCGGCGTCATGCCGCTCCAGACCGTCAGCGCGCCCAGAAACCACAGCCCGGTGCAGATGTCGAGCGGGTCCTCGATGCCCGGGTCCACCGCCTCGACGGCCGCGCCTAGCGATTCGAGCTCGGCCACCGCTTGCGCCACCGCAGCCGCCACCTCGGGGTGCACGTTCTTCGCATAACCCAGCGTCGGCGAATAGGCGATGCGCAGGCCGCGAACGCCGTCATTCAGCCCGACCCGGTAGTCACGGCCGTCACTGGGCAGCGAGGTCCAGTCGCGCGCATCGGGCTGGCTCAGCACGTTCATCATCAGCGCGGCATCAGACACGCTCATCGTGTGCGGGCCGAGGTGGGCGACACTGCCGAAAGGCGACAGCGGGTAGGCCGGCACCCGGCCGAAACTTGGTTTGAGACCGAAGTTGCCGCAGAACGCCGCCGGGATGCGCACCGAGCCCGCGCCGTCGGTGCCCACGCTCAGCGGCCCCAGACCGGCAGCCACCGCAGCGGCCGTGCCGCCGGATGAGCCGCCCGGGCTGCGGCTCAAATCCCAGGGGTTGCGGGTGATGCCGGTGAGCGGCGAATTGGTCTCGCCCTTGCAGCCAAACTCAGGCGTCGCGGTCTTGCCCAGCAGCACCGCGCCGGCCTCGCGCAGCCTGGCGGTCACGGGCGCATCGACCTCCCAGGGCTGGGTCGGGTCGACGGTGCGCGAGCCGCGCAGCGTGGGCCAGCCGCGGGTCAGGATCAAGTCCTTGATCGATGCCGGCACGCCGTCGAGCGCGCCGATGGGTGCGCCGCGCTGCCAGCGCGCTTGACTTTCAGTGGCCGAGCGCAGCGCCGATTCAGCGTCGACCAGGCAAAAAGCCTTGAGCTGCGGGTTGAGGCGGTCGATGCGCGCCAACACCTCGCGGGTGGCCTCGAGCGGCGACGCGGCTTTGGCGCGGTACAGCGCGAGCAGCTCGGTGGCCGTGCATTCTGAGAGTTGGGATACTTGGCTCATCTTGGCGCTCCAGGGCAGGTCCAGACAGGGGGTGTGGCGGCCATCTTAGCCAACGCGCTCAGGGCTTGAAGTCCCCCGCCCAGACCATCACCCAGCGCGACGGGTCGATGTAGGCGCGCAGCGCGGCGTTGACCTGGTCCAGGCTGAGCGCAGCGATCAAGTCGTCGTTCTGTTGCTGCAGCGCGTAATTGCGCTGCAGGTAGAGGTTGGCCGCCAGCGTGCCCGCCACGGTCGAGTCTTGCGCCCGGCCCAGCCGGCGCTGGTTGAGCAAGCCGTTGCGCCCGGCGTCGAGTTCGGCCTGGGTGAAACCGTCTTGCAGCGCACGCGCGACTTCTTGCCTCAACGCGGCCTCGACCTTGGGCTGGTTCTGCGGCGCAAAGATCGCCGAGGCGCGCCAGCTCGAGTTCAGCTCGAAGCTGTTCCACGACAGGCCCGAGCGCACGTCGTAGCTCAAGCCCTCTTTTTCGCGGATGCGCGACCACAGCCGCGACATCGCATCGCCGCCCAGCAAATGGTTGGCCACCAGCAGCGCCGGAAAGTCGGGGTGGCGGTCGTTGATCGCCACCGACTGCGCCAGCGCCAGGTTGGCATTGGGCTTGTCGGGGGTGGCGAGCAACTGGCGCAGCGGCGCGCGCTCGCGCAGCGGTTGCGGCACGCGCAGGAACGGCGCTGCGCCATCGGCCGGCGCACGCCAGTCGCCGAAAGCGGCGTCGAGTGCCTGGCGCAGCGCCGCGACGTCCATGTCGCCAACAGCGCTGAACTCGCCCACCGCCGCGCTGACAAAGCGCCGATGCGCCGCACGCACCGCGTCTATCGTCAAGCCCTGCACGTCCTGCACCATCTCGTCGAAGGTCGACACATGGCGCAGGTCACCGCGCGGATAGGGGTTGCCGTGACGCTCGAGCGCGTTGCCGGCCACCGCGCCGGGTTCGCTGCGCTGCGCGGCGATCGCTGCCAGCGACTGCTGGCGACGCTCTTCGAGCGCGTCGGCCGCCAGGGCCGGATCGCGAAGCAATCGGCCGACCAGTGCGACCACCGCGGGCAGGTGCTCGCGCACCGTCGTGATGCCCACAGCCAGGGTCTGGCCCGAGGCCGAGAAACCGACCTCGGCGCGCAACTTGTCGAACGCATCGTCGATCTGCGAACGGGTCAGACCCGCACCGCCCTTGTCGATCAGCCCACCCACCGCCGCCACCGCGCCAGCTTGCCCAAGCAGGCTCGCCTCGTCGCCAAAGCGCAGCGTCAGCCGGGCCTGCACCGTGTTGCCGCGCGTGCCCTTGGGCAGCAGCGCGAACTTCAAACCGCCCGCCAGAACGCCGGTCTGGCTGCGGGCGTCGAGCTTGGCCGGCGTCGGGTCAAAGACCTCGGCCTGGGCCAGCGCCGCGTCGCCGCGGTAAGCCTGCACCATTGGCGCCACGTCGACCAGGGCCGGCGCCGGCGCGCGCTGCGGGTTGTCGGTCGGCAGGTAACTGCCCAGCGTGCGGTTGTCGGGTAACAGGTAAGCCTGCGCGACGCGCTGCACATCGGCCAGTTTGAGCGCGCGCATGCGGTCGCGGTGCAGGAAGTACAGCCGCCAGTCGCCGTTGCCGATCGCCTCGGACAGCGCCACGCCCACGGTCTCGGGGTTGGCAAAACCCTGGTCCCAGTCGTTGAGCCACTGGATCCGGACCCGTTCGAGCTCCTCGGACGTGATTGGCTCGCTGGTCAGCGCATCCACGGTGGCCAACAACTCGCTGCGGGCCCGGGCGACATCCTGGCCCGGCGCGAGTTGCGCGCCCAGCATCAGCGGCCCGGGCTCGGCCAGGCTCCAGGCAAAACCAAAGGTCGACGCAGCGAGTTGCCGCTCGACCAGGCGTTTGTGCAAGCGCCCCGACGGCGCCGGCCCCAGCACGCCGGCCAGCGCCTGGAAGGCCATGAAGTCGGGATGCCCGGCCGGCACGCCGTGCCAAGCCGCGAGCAGGAAAGGCGCACCGCCCTTGCGCCGCACCGTGACGCTGCGCTCGCCGTCCTGCGCCGGGTCGACGGTGTAGGTGGGCGCGAGCTTGCGCTGCGGTCGGGGCAGGGGCCCAAAGGCCTTGGCCACCGTCGCGAGCACCTGGGCTTCGTCGAATTTGCCGGCCACCACCAGCGTCGCGTTGTCGGGCTGGTAGTGCTGGCGGTAGAAAGCCTGCAAGCGGGCGATGTCGACGTTCTCGACGTCGGCCCGTGCGCCGATGACCGACTTGCCATGGTTGTGCCACTGGTACATCGTGGCCATCGTCTGCTGCAAGGTGGCGCGCCCCGGGTTGTTTTCGCCCGACTCCATCTCGTTGCGCACCACCGTCATCTCGGTGTCGAGGTCGCTGCGCGCGATCAGGCTGTTGAGCATCGCGTCGGCCTGCCAGCCCAGGTACCAGCGCAGCGTGTCGTCGTTGGCCGAGAAGCTGGCGAAGTAGTTGGTGCGGTCGTACGAGGTGCTGCCGTTGTAGCGCAGCCCGCGCTTGCCCATCTCGGCCATCACGTTGCGGGTGGTCGGCGTGCCCTTGAAGATCAGGTGCTCGAGCAGGTGCGCCATGCCGGTCTCGCCGTAGCTCTCGTGGCGCGATCCGACGTGGTAAGTCATGTTCACCGTGGTGCTGGGCTTGGTCGCATCGGGCACCAGCAGCAGTTGCAGGCCGTTGGCCAGCCGGTACTCGGTGATGCCCTCGACCTGGGTGACTTCGGTCAGCCCTGGCGGGGCCGCCGCCTGTGCGCCAGATCCGGCAAACAAGCCCAGAGCAGCCATCAACAGAATAGGTAGCCAGCGTTCAATGATCATGATCAGTCTTGGAGGTTGGTGACAAAGCAGTGGGTAGCAGCTGGATCGCTGGGCCTGCGGCCAGCAATTTCACCAGCAGCGCCGGCAGGTTCATGCTGCGGCTCAGCAGCAGGCCCATGTGGCGAGCACAGCGGCGCTGGACGCGGTCGAACGGCGTCCATTCGAAACCGTCCATCTCGGGCCGGCTGCGGCCCCAGGTGTCGGTGTAGTGGCTGTCGCAATGGCAGGTCGCAGCGTCGAAGCGTTCGGTCAGCACCGCATAGAGCTGCAAGTCCTTGCGCGGCAGGTAGGCCATCCGGCCCAGGTCTAGCAGCGATTCGCCGGCGCAAACAATCCCGCACTCCTCCCGCGTCTCGCGCAGCGCAGCATGCAGCGGCGCCTCACCCGGTTCGGCACTGCCTTTGGGGATGTCCCAGTGCCAGGCGCCCGTGACGCGGCACAGCAAGATCTCGGACTGCGGGTTGAGCAGCAGGATGCCGCAAGACAGCGACTTCATCGCGGCGCAGGCCTGCCCAAGCCGCTGGCCTTGTTGGCGCGGCGGACCAATTTCCAGGTCGCCGCAGTGGCCAGCGCCGACAGCCCCAAACAGCCCAAGATCACCAGCGCGTAGTTGTGCCGCGCATCGAACAAGGCCCCCGCAACCCAGGGCCCGAGCAGGTTGCCGAAGGCTGCGGCGGTGTAGAGCGTGCCGATGATGGACGAGACTGCACGGGCGCCGAACAAGTCCATGCACAGCGCAGGTAGCAGCGAGACGATGCCGCCATAGCTCAGACCGACCCACAGCGAGAACCAGGCCATCGCGACGTAGCCGTCGGCACCGGCCCAGGCCAGGTAGGACAGGCCCACCGACGCCTGGGACAGCGCCAGCGTCAGCGGCCGGCCCAGCCGGTCGGCCAATGCGCCGATCGCAAATCGGCCGACCAGGCTGCCGATGCCGATCAGCCCGACCAGACCGACCGCCTGCCCGTCGGAGACACCGAGGTCGCGCGCGGCGGCCGAGACATGGGCGAAGGGGATGAACATGCTGGGGCTGGCCAGCAGCACCGCCAGGTACATCCAACGAAAATCGCTGCTGCGCAGCGCCTGGCGCAGCGTGTGACCGGCCACCGCACCAGACGCAGCGGTGGCAGACGGCGCACGCTTGAGCAACAGCGTCGATCCCAGCCCGAACAGCAACACGCCAGCGGCCAGCCACTGCATCGCACCACGCCATTGCAATGCAGTGATCAGCACCGTCACGGCCAGCGGCACCACCACCGTGCCGGCGCCGATGCCGGCGCTGGCGATGCCCGAGGCCAGACCACGGCGGCGCGTGAACCAGGGCTGGACGCAGCCGATCGCCGGCGTGTAGACCAGCGCGATCCCCACGCCGATGCCAACGCCGTAGGCGGCGTAGATCGCCCACATCGACGTCGCCCAACTGCTGGCGAGCAAGCCACAGGCGATGAACAGCATGCCCAGGCTGCAGACCAGGCGCGGACCGAAGCGGTCGGCCAGCATGCCGGCGCCGGCGCCCAGCACGAAATACACCAGGCCCGACAAACCGAACACCAGCGAGACATCGGCGCGCCGGGCATCGAAAGCCTCTGACAGCGAGCTGAAGAAAGCCGCGAACGAGTACGAGACGCCGAAGATCGTCGCGAGCGCGACGAAACAGGCCCAGACCGCAACCCAGGCGTCACGGGGTTCTCGGGCGGGATCGGTCATCGACTGCGAGTGTAGTGTTGCAAGCCCCGCGTCAGCGCAGGCCGAGCTCGGTGCTGCGTGCCAGGCGCACACCGCGAGCGGCCATCACAGCCAGAAACTCGGCCTGCTCGGCCTCGAATCCGGCCACCGGGCTGATGCAGTCGGTCAGCAACACCAGCCGCTCAGGCCGGCCCGACGGCAGGTGCTCGACCAGATGCTCGACGCTGGCCCTGACACAGTGGCTGCCGGCCTCGCCAGCGATCAGCAGCGTGTCGGCGCGGTCCAAGCGCGCCAGCAGCGAATGGTTCAGCGCAGTGCCGGGGTCTGCCGGGTCGGGCACCTCGGCCTGCAACGCGCTGTAGTGCTCGGTCCAGAGGTTGTCGCCCTTGTGGATGCAGGCCACCGCTTGCAGCCTGGCGTCCTCCCAGGCGTTGCAGGCTGCCGCCAGGTCGGCGTGCAGGCCGTGGCCCCAGCTGCCGATCTGGCAATGCACCGGCCACACCATCAAGCGGTAGCGGCCGTTGGCTTCGAGCGCATCGAGGTAAGCCTGGGCGCGCGCCAGCTGGGTGCTGTCACGCGGCGCGTAAGCGCCCGCCCGAAGCTCGGCAGCGCTGATCGTCGTGAACGGCGCCACCGGCCCGCCCGCGCCACTGCGCCAGAAAGGCGGGTGAGCGATGTCGACCCGGTGGTGCGAGTCGAGCGTGACGGTGATCGCGGCCATCGCATCGCCCTGGGCGCGAACAAAAGCCGCCAGCCGCAGCATGTCGGCATGCGCGCCAGGCACAGCCAGCGCCGGCGCCAGGCGCTCAGCGCTCACCGGGTCGACCGGGCAGTAGCGCTCGGGCAGGTCGCAGAAATCGTTCTGCGCGTCGATGATCAGCAGTTCGTTGCGGTGGGCCTGCCAATGTAGCCCAGGCGACGGGCAGGCTGTGGTCGGCCGCGGTCGCAGCTCAGCCGCCTGCTCAAGCGCCTGGCTGGGTCATTCGGCTGCTGGCGTCCGTCGCTGCCGCATAGCGCGCAAGACGACCGGCCCAAGGGCTTTGCGGCTTGTGCGCAAGGCGTTCTGCGGCCAGCGCTTCGGCCGTCGCGCGCATTCCGCCTCTGACTGCCGCGTGCAAGGCCGTGAGTGGCAGTACGTCGCGCTGCGCATGGCTGCCGCCCAAGCGCTGGGCCTGACCCCGCACGCGCATGATTTTCTCCACCGCCTCGGCATGGCGGCCGGCGCCAAAGGCCACAAAGCCCTCAGCCAGCGGCAGGCCGATGGCCGATGTCATCAGCGCGTTGTCGCCCTGCCCTTGCGCGGTGCGGCGCATGGCCTGGAGGCTGCGCTCAGCCAGCGCTTGCTGGTCAGCGCCGATGAAGGCCATCACGGCGTGAAGGTCGTTGAAGGCGAGCACGCCATCCTCGGCCTTGAGC
>RGQD01000460.1 GCA_010030205.1 Betaproteobacteria bacterium | reverse complement strand
CTCTGCCCCGGCCAGACATCGCCCCGGTGGCTCATGCTCTCGTGCGAGTCCGGGCTCCAGAAGTCGCCGTCCAGCGCAATCCCGCCTTGCCAGATCGGCCGCTGCGTGCCGGTCAAGTCGCCGGGATAGCCCACATGGGTCCAGTACGCGCCGCCATCCCAGCTGTCGCTGTAAGACTTGGTGCCCAGCCAGCCGGTGGCGTTGCCGGCCGGTCGGTCCAGCACCACGACGACATAGTCGAACTTGGCCTCGTTGCTGTCGATCGTCGGCGGCGTCACCTTGAGCTTGCAATAGGTTCGCACAGCCCAGGCGCTGCCGTAAGGTGCGCTGCCGTTGTAGTACATCGGCGTGAACTTCAACCAGCCGGTGGTGTTGTCAGGACGCCAGTCGATCATGTGGGATGCGGTCAGCAGATGGCGCGGCCCGACCATCACCCCGCTGCCGACGCCCAGCGAGCTTTCCACCCGGCCGTTGCAGCGCCACGGGTAGGCCGTGCTGTAGAACACGCGGCGGCCGTCGTCACCGAAGATCGTCTTGATGCCGCCCTCGATGCGCTCGATGTCGCTGCGCTCGATGAACTTGGGGCGGCGCAGGCTTTGTGGCTCCAAGCGGGCGACATACTCGACATCGACATGGTCTGGAATGTGGCCATCGGTGCTGGCGTCGATGCTTTTGCCGGCGGCCAATCCGCTTTTGGGAAGCGCGCTGACCGCCACGGTCTCAGACCCGCGCGGGTACTGCCGACCATCGATTTCGATCATCGCCGGGGCCTGACTGAGCAACTTTTCGACCAGGCCTTGTTGCAGCTTGGCAGAAGCCTTCCTGCTCTTTAACTTGAGCGCTTCTGCGTTCAGGCTAGGGGCGGGAAACTCCTGGTGCAAATCTGAATTGTCTTCCATGTTGAACTCCTGACAGGCCCGGCCGTGACGCCTGGCCTGCGCTTGCCTACTCTAGGAACCCTTTTCGGCGGCCGGGTGGTGGCTCGGAGCAGGTCATTGTCTCGATGAACCCATCATTTGAAATGAGCGTTCAATAGGAAGTCGAATCACAACTGATTCACGGCTGATTCACTGCTGATTGGCTTGGCGGTGCCGGCGAGCAAATACCGGAAGGACCGCGCTGGGTTCTGTTCTCACACCTGTCTGACCTGTCTGTGCCATCCTGCGAACCGATGCTAGGCAGCGCTGGCCTTGCCGCAACCCCTACGTTCAAAAGTTTCGAGCCCTGCCTCGACCTCGCCGCGCGGCGGGTCTAAAAAAAATAGCGCTATAGACTGTGCCTCTTCAGCTGCGGGCGCGGTCAGCGCGCCGGCGTCGCCACTCCATTTCAAACCTCACAGGACAGACACCATGCAAACAAGATTTGACGGCAAAGTAGCCTTGGTGACGGGCGCGGCCAGCGGTATCGGCCTGGCCATCGCGCAGCGCATGGCCAGCGAAGGTGCCATCGTGGTCGCGGTCGACGTGCAGCGCGACCTGGTCGCGCAATGCGCCGAGGCCATCATGGCCGCGGGCGGCAAAGCGCTGGCAGTCCAGGCCGATGTCACGCGCCGCGAGGACATCGAGCGCTATGTGAAGGCCGCGACCGATGCTTACGGCGGCATTGACTGCTTCTTCAACAACGCCGGCATCCTCGGCGAGGTCGGGCCTTTCATCGATTGCCCGGACGAGCTGTTCGACCGCGTGATGGCGGTCAACGTCAAGGCCGCCTGGCTGGGGATGAAACTGGTCGCGCCGGTGATGATCCGCGGCGGCGGCGGCGCGATCGTCAACACCGCGTCGGTTGCCGGTCTGCGGGCCAGCCCAGGGCTACTGGCCTATTCGGTCAGCAAGCACGCGGTCGTGGGCATGACGCGCAGCGCAGCGGTCGAGTTGGCGCCGCACAAGGTGCGTGTCAATGCGATCTGCCCGGCGCCCATTGACACGCCGATGGGCCAGCTGCTCGGTGAAGGCTTCAACCCCGACAACCCCGCAGCGTTTCGCGAGCGCATGAATGCCAGGATACCGCTGGCGCGCTACGGCTCAGCGCAGGAGGTGGCGGCGCTGGCAGCGTTCCTGTGCTCGGCCGACGCCTCATACATCAACGGCGGCCTCTACCCGGTCGACGGCGGGTCTACTGCCTGAGCTTGGCTGGGCTTTAAGCCTGCTGCGCATCTCGCACCTGGCGCGGGCGGGGTGAATCAACCGGGTCGCCCGGCAGTTCACGCACGAAGCGGTTGTCAAAGCGCAGCGCGCGCAGCATCTCGGGCGGAGCGATGTTGAAGCCGGCGGGAAGGGGATGGTTCATGCGGCAATTATGTCACGCGAGCCCGCTATTTTTGAAATCCCGAAAAGACTATAACCTTTTAATTAACAAGGTCTTTTTGCTTCAACAGGGAGGCCCAGTTGGCTGGAATTTTGACGGCTTTGGAGACTCTAAATCCCTGGTGCCCGAATTGCGCAGCAATGAAGCTGCGGTTGCGATCAGGGGAGCCGGTCACCACGATGTTGATTTCTTCGGGCCGGTGCACCACCGGCACGCGGCGGTCGGGATCATCGCTTTGTGCAAACACCGCAGGCAACCTGCCGAGGCGAACGGATTCACGAAGGTTTAAGCCCAGTTGATGACGATTGAGATTCGCATCGGCCTCGCGCGCGGTCACGGTCGCGTGCTCGAACACGTAGCGCCGTACGTCGTGTTTTGAATAGCCATCGCGCGAGATGATGCCTGCAATAAGCGGTGTGAGGCCGATGATGGGTG
This sequence comes from Betaproteobacteria bacterium, assembly GCA_010030205.1. GTDB lineage: Bacteria > Pseudomonadota > Gammaproteobacteria > Burkholderiales > Burkholderiaceae_C > Pseudaquabacterium. The sequence goes on along the minus strand of RGQD01000460.1, from coordinate 141 downwards.
TGACCTCGCCGCCGAAATGCTCCATGGGCACGAACATCTGCCCGCCCAGTTCGCGGCCGAATTCATGCGCGATGACGCGCAGGTGGTCTTCGCCGTGGCCTTCGGACAGAAAGCTGTGGCTGGTTGAATCCGCGGATTGCA